>JBBRLG010000276.1:0-9509 GCA_038231495.1 Gemmatales bacterium
CTCCTCGCTTACGCTTCGGGTTAGTGTGAATACTAACCCGAAGCGTAAGCGAGGAGCACGCCAAACGGAGACACTACCTAAAGGAGGCGAAGCGCAATGGTCCAGCACCTGTACCCCAACTTTCTGACGGACGCGCGGGTATATGCGCTTTCCGAAGAACTCTGGGACAATTTGTGGAAAGAGGTAATGAGGGTAGAAGGCTTGGCCAGGGACTGGAAATCGCCTTGGCTCGGAACACCCTTGGCCGACGGCGATCCTATTTTCAGCGCCGTCTCTCAGGCACAGCGGCGCGGCGTTCACGTCATCCAACACGCGCCGACTTCGGACAACGTGGAGATCGTATCGTGGCAGGACAAGTTCGGCGAAGAGGGCGTGGACGAAATCATTGACCAACTCGTGATCGCTTGCACGCTTTCGCGGGAAGCAACCGCGCAGGCGCGCGAGTTGCTTCAATCGTGGGTGGTTCGCGGCACGCTTGAGTCTGTGGAAAAACAGGTAGAAGTCCATCGCGATTAGACCAAATCGTCCTCTTGTCCGGCGGCCGGGTTCAACCGCTGTAAGATCGTCTGCAACGCCGCGGTCCCACGCCGCAGCACCTCCGGCGACGGCAGCGGAATCTGCAAGAGCGGCTGGCCTCCCTGCCCGTCCGGCTCGCTGCCTGGGCCAACCTTCATCACCGCCGCCAACGCCTCCAGGAACGCGACCCCCGCTTGCAACAACGCCTGTCGCGCGTCGGCCCCCGCCGGCGCAGGCACCGGGATCACGGCCGGCGGCGGCTCGACCGGTTGCGGCACATCCTCGCCGAAGAGTTGGCGAACCGTCTCCAAAAACGTCTGCTGCCCAAGGTTCTCGAACAGCACTTCGTCGCTCGTGCCCTGGAACAGGCTCTCGAACAAATTGCGCTTCACCGTCACCGTGCGCAGCACGCGCTCCTCGATCGTGTCGCGCGTCACCAGGTTGAAGACCTGTACCGGGCGGTGTTGGCCCAGTCGATGGACGCGGGCGATGCGCTGGTCCAGGACCGCCGGGTTCCACGGCACTTCCAGATTGATGACCGTGTCCGCCACTTGCAGGTTCAGGCCCGTGCCGCCGGCGTCCGTGCTGAGAAAAACCCGGCACTCCGGGTCGTCGCGGAAATGCTCCATTAGGCCGCGGCGCTCTTTGCCGGGGACGCCGCCGTACAGGAGCGTGTGGCCCACTCCCAGGCGCTCCACGACCTCCATTGCCTTGCGCAACATTTGCTCCCACTGGCTGAATACGACAACCTTGTGCGGTCCTGCATGGAGCAAATCGCCTAGCAAAACCTCGAACTCGTCCAGCTTGGGCGAGACGTTCGTTTCCTTGTCCAGCAGGTAGGTACTGTCGCACAGCATGCGTAGGTTGGTGATGCACGCCAAAATGCGGCGGCGGTCTACCTCGCTCAGGTATTTCTTTTGCAGCAGCCGGGCCAGCGTCGTCTGGTTCTCTGCGTAGGGGCCGCGCTGCGCGTCCGCCAGTTCCACGTAGACGGTGCTCTCGGTCCGAGCCGGCAATTGCGTTAGCACTTCGGCGCGCGTCCGTCGTAACAAGATTGGTTCGAGCTTTTCGCGGATCTTTTCCAGGTTGCGGTAGCCGATCAGTTTGCCCCCGTCGTCCAGGACGCGGTGGTCGTTGAGGAACTGGAACGCCGGGCCGAGCCGGCGGTCGTCCACGAATTGCACGATGCTGTACAACTCCTCCAGCTTGTTTTCCAGCGGAGTGCCCGTCAACACCACGGCGTACCGGCTGCGCAGGCGCTTGACAGCCTTACTCGTTTTCGACTCCCAGTTCTTGATGCGCTGGGCCTCGTCCAGCACGATCAGGTCGGGTTGCCAGGCGTTCAATTCGTCCAGGTCGCGCACCGCGATCTCGTAGTTTACCAGGCGGTAAAACGTCGGCTGCCGGTACAGCGTGCGACGCTGCTCGGTCGTGCCCTCGATCACCTGCACCGGGCGGTCGGTGTACTTCTGGATTTCCGTCTCCCACTGGTATTTCACCGACGCCGGCGCGACCACCAGCACGCGCTCGATGCCGCGCTCTCGGGCCAGCAGCTCGGCGGCGGCCAGCGTCTGAATCGTCTTGCCCAGGCCCATGTCGTCGCCCAGGATGCAGCGGCCGCGGAACGCCAGGAACAAGGCACCGCGCACCTGGTAGGGGTAGAGCGGCACCTTTAGCAAATCCAGGTGCAGTTCGCCGAACTCCATCTGGGCGAGCAGTTCGCGCTCGCGCTCGGCCATCTCGTGGCGGTCGATCTCGCGCTCCATGAACTCCATCGCGTCGGAGAAGATCGTCACCTGTTCGGGCACTTGCTCGACCGCCTCGATGAGCTGTTTGTAGCGGTCGCCGCCGCGCCACAGGCCGTGCGGGTCGAAGAAGATTTCGGCCAAACTTTTTAGCTGGTCGGAGTGGCGCGGCGGCAGGTGGACGCCGAGGCGGAGTTGTTCGCCGTGGTATTGCAGGAAGATTTCCGGGTGCGTGACGGCGGCCTTGCGGCGGCGGAGCTGCACGGGCGTTTCCTCGCGCAGGGCGGCAAGGACGGCCTCGACGTGCTTGCAGGTGCCGAGCGTGTTGGTGCGAAAGTCGGGGCATTCGCAGGTGTTGTCGCCCACGTCGAAGCCGCGGATGCAGACGCGGTACTGGCCGTCGGTCTTCGGGTTGGTGACCTGGTAATCGCTAAAGACGCGGTTACGGCCGAGGTTTTGGATGCGGAAGTTCTCGGCGGCGGCGCGCTTGCGGCGGATGTCGATCTGTTCTTCACGGAGCATGGGGTTCCGTCCTGGGGTGTCTGTTGCCGCTTGCGGCGTTGCGTTTTTCCCGTTACCGCGGCACCAGGCAGGTGCCGGCAAGGTAGTCGTGCAGCGACCGCCTGGGGTAGCGCAGCGCCACCAGGACGTACGCGAGCAGCAGCAGCCACGTTCCGTACCAGAGGCCCGCGGACGTCCACAGCGCCCAGACCGGGGCGGCGTCGGTGCCCCACTGCGACCAGTACCATTCGTCCAGCCGGAACGACAGCACTAACAGTAACCCGGCCGGTATCCAGACGAGCAAGGCCCGCCACGCGCAGCGGAACCGGCCGGCCGGTCGCCCGTCACGGCACACCACCGCGATGCGCAACAAGTGGTAACTCACGCCGCCGACGGTCAAAAACGCCCACAACACCCACAGGACCGGGCCGAGGAGGAAACTGGCGTAATCCACGCCTTCCGAGATCGCTTCCGTCGGCATCCGCTGGCGAAGCGCGTTGACGTCTACTGCCGCATTTAGCCGGAGCGTGGCGGCGGTGGTGATTGCCGGCGGGCGCATGGATTTGATCGTGACGCGCTGTTTCATGGACTGGTCTTTGGACTGCTTTGCCACCAGCTGGTGATAATAACCGCCCCACCGGACGCGGTCCGCCATCTTTCGCTTCGACCGCGCCATGTCCTCTTCCAGTACCCGGCGGCGCTCGGCGTCGGCTTCGAGCGTCGGCACCGCCGCGACCCCGGCCAGCGGATTCGTGGTCGTACGTGCGGCGAGGTAATCGCTCAGGGAGGCCCTGTCCAGGTTGTCGATCGCGTCTTCCTCGATCAACGCCTGCATGTTAACGAACGCCATCTCGGTCGAGAACCGCAGCAGGCTGCCGAACGGCGACAGGCAGCAACCGAACGAGAGGAAAAGGAAAACCCCCATGACGGCCAGTTGCCCGGCCCGGCGGGCGCGGGTGACTTCGACGGGCTTGTCTTGCAGGGCGGCCAGGTGTTCCTTCGCGTCGCGCAGGCGAAAGTTGGTGCTTTCAAAATCGAGCATTTTCCGCAGCGCCGCGGCAGCCGACAGCGGCAGCGGCGCGCGGACCGCGTCGGGCAAGTCGCGTACCGCGGTGCCTTCCAACCCCAGTACCGCAGTTCGCGCCAGGAGGGCGACGGCCTGTTTTTCGGGGATGTCGTCGAACGGCACGTCGCCGGTGGCGGCCGGCACATCGGTGAACCGCGTGTCGAGCAGAACCACGGCCCCGTCCGCCCGGACCCACACCAGTTCGGGGCCGAGATGGTCGGGCAGCGTGTTTTCCTTGAGGGCGTTGAGCAATTCATCGGTGAGTTGCTTCAGCAGCGGTTGGAACCGCGGCCACGGCAACGCCCCCGCCGCAGCGACCAGTGCTGCCAAGGAGCAGCCGCCTGGCGCGACGAAAGCGTCCCACTGCCAACCTTCCATCTGGCCGGCAACGAGCCAGCGCAAGCGGGTGGTGCGGTTGACCTCGCGGCGTTCCGCGTCGAGCGGCGGTTCGTCAGCGGGCCGCAGCCAGAGCACGACCTGCCGGCCCAGCGCCGGGTCCGCGCCGAGCAGGACGCGGGCGCGCTCGTCCGAGCGGAACGCCCCGCGGATGGCAAAGGGGCCGACCTTTTCGGGCAAGCCCGGCGTCTGACTCAGGGTCTGGCCCGGCGGTGCGGCCGCGAGCAACTTCGGATCGCGGCGCGGCAGCAGAACGACGCAGGTGCCGCTCAGGAATTCGTACAGGGCGCGGTAGCCGTTGCTTTTGCGCATGGTGCAGAGCATCAGCGCGACGCCCACGACCATGCCGACGAGGGGCGTAAAGCTGACCACCATGTAGCCGGCAAAGTTGGCCATCAGTTCCGCGGGCGTCGGCTGCGGGGGCAGGTCCAGGAGGGGTAGGACGATTAGCCACATGGCCGAGGTGCCGAGGTTGAGCAGAATGTAAAAGAGGAAAGCCCGCAACAGGCCGCGCCACAATCCCGGCGCCGCGCCGGTGGCGACGTTACGCACGCGCAGGCCGAGCAGGTATTTCGCCAGGCTCCAGCCCCACAACCCTTCCGGCAGGCCGAAATAGAGCAAGGAGAACGAGAGGCTGAATAGTTGGAGGGGGCCGTAATACGCCACGTGCTGAGCGTCCCCGGAAATGTCGATCCAACCAACAGTAAGCAGGACCATCGACAACGGGACGTTGATCAACCACTTGATCCCATAGTCGAGGGCCAGGGCGCCGAAGCGCATGCCAAGGCCGACCAGCGAGGCGCGGCCCGGCAGGAACGGCCGTAGCGCCTCGGCGAATGCTTCCAGGTCGTGCCAGCGCAGTTTGCGGTCGCGCTCCAACCCGCGCAGCACCACGGCGTCGAGTCCGGGCGGCAGCTCCGGCTTCAGGGTACGCATTGACGGTGCCGGGTCGGCGGCGATCCGCGCCAGCGTTACCGCCGCGTTGTCGCTCTGGAACGGCGCTTTGCCGGTCAGCAAAAAATAGAGCGTCGCGGCCGTCGAGTACACGTCGGTCTGCGCGTCGAGCGTCTCGCCGCGCACTTGCTCCGGCGAGGCATACAGCGGCGTGCCCAAAAACGACCCGGTTTTCGTAAGGTGCGCCTCTTGCGCCAGGGACTTGGACAGGCCGAAGTCGCCGACTTTGAGCCGGCCGTCGTGGCCGATGAAGCAGTTGGACGGCTTGACGTCGCGGTGGACCACGCCGACGCGGTGCGCCTCTTGCAAGCCTTCAACCACGTCGAGAATCATGGCGACGGCCTTCACCGGGGGCTGCGGTCCGTTGCGGCGGACGAAGTCGTCGAGGTTGTCGCCGGGCATCAGCTCCATGACGATGTAGGGCCGGCCCGCGTCCTCGTCGGCGGCCAAGACGAAGACGCAGCGCGGGTGCGCGATCCGGCTGGCGAGTTGGCCCTCCTGCCGGAACCGCTCCAGGGTTTCGGCGGAGGCGGCGTACTCGGCGGAAACGAGCTTCAGCGCGACGCGGCGGCCGGTGGCGGCGTGCTGGGCTTCGTACACTTTGCCCATGCCGCCGACGCCCAGCACGCGCAACAGCTGGTAGCCGCCGACCACTTCCGGGTCGCCGTCGTTGCCGGCGGCGGGGTGCGGCGCGGCGGCGACGGTCGCGGCCTCGGAGCCAGAGACGGCAGGGGGCGGCTGCCGCGCCGTTTCTGGCGGCAAGGATTTGCCGCAGAAGGGGCAGAAAGATGGCCGCCGGTCGAAGTCCCAGGCGGCCTGACAGTGGGAGCAGGTCTGTTGCATGGCGGTCTCTGGCAAAGCCGCAAGCGGCAAATACGTTCCGCTACTATACGCTAGCCCGGTACCAAATACGTCCCGGCCAGGTAGTCGTGCAATCCGCGCCGCGGGAATGCCAGCGTCAGGCCGACGTGAAACAGGAGGACCACCCACGCCCCCCAAAAAAGGATCAGGGCCAGCAACGGCAGAGCAAACGGCGCCGGCCATTGGCCGTCCCAGTGCGCCCAACACCAGTCGTTTAGCCCGAACCCCAACACCAGCATCAGGCCGAACGGCGCCCAGACCAGGAGCGCCCGCGCGGCGCACCGGAGCCGGCCGGCCGGCCGACCGTCGGCGCGCACGATATCAACGTCCGCCACGACATAACTTAAATCCCGTCGCAGAGCCAGGATTCCCAGCACCCACAACAACGGACCCGCCGCGAAGCTAACCAGATGGGCGGCGAGTTCGAGGACGTCCCATTCGTTCGCCTGCTGCAAGTGGCCCAGGGATTCTCGGGCCCGCGCATCAATCGTGCCCGCGAAGGCCGTCGCGACGTGCCTCCGTGTGAAGCCACTGAGCGAACTGAGTGGCGGACGCACACGCTCCAGCGCCGTTTTCGGCAGCAAATTGTCTCGGTAAAACGGCGTGCCCCAGGTGCCGCCTTCGTCCGTGCGCTGCCGGCGCAGGTCGAGGGCGGCCTGAATTTGCGCCCGCAAGGGGCCGTCTTGCCCCAGCGGCGCGACGGCGCTCGCCCTCACCAGCGGGTCGGTACTCGTCGCGCCGCGCAGGTAGTCGCGCACGGCAGCCGTATTGAGGTCGTCGATCGCTTCCTCGTCGCGGTCTGACAGCGAATACGCCTGCATCGCGCCATGGATCTGGCTGAAAACGCTCAGGCTCGGCAGGCAGCAACCGAAGGTGAGGAACAGAAACGCCCCTACGAGCGCGAGTTGGCCGGCCCGGCGCTTGCGCGTCACTTCCGGCGGTATCCCATCGAGGTAGCGCAGCCGCTTTTGAAAGACGCGCAGCGGCAACCCGGTCCGCCCGTGGGCCAACAGCACGCGCAGGAGGTCGGCCACCGACCCCGGTAGCGGTACACGCACGGCCGCCGGCAACTCGGCCGGAGCGGGCCGGCCTTCGAGGGACGACACCGCCACCCGCGCCAGGAGTGCCAGGGCTTGCTTCTCCGGGTCGATGAAGGCCGTCGCTGGGGATGCCGACGCATCGTCCAGCGGGAATTCGAGCAGGGTTATGCCCTCGTCGGGCCGCACCCAGACAAACGCCGGCCCCGGTTGGGCGGGCAGGATTTCTTCCCGGAGCGCCTGGCGGAGTTCGACGGTGAGTTGGATTAACAGCGGCTGGAACCGCGCCCAGGAAATGCGCCCCCCGGCTTCGTGCAGTGCCAACAGCGGGCCGCCGTCCGGGGCCAGGAAGGCGTCCCAGCGGTACTCGGCCAGCTTACCCGCCGCCAACCAGCGCAGGCGCGTCGTGCGGTCCAACTCGCGGCGTGTGGCGGACAACGCCGGCTCGGCGGCGGGGCGCAGCCACAGGACGGCCGGCCGGCCCAGCCCGGCGTCGAAACCGAGGAGGACTTTGGCGGAGTCCGTCCAGCACAGTTGGCCGCGCACGTCGAAGGCTCCGATCTTGTCGGGCAGGCCCGTCGGCCGGCTCGCCGCCGAATCCCGTGCCGCGGGCTGCGGCGTCGTCTGTTTGCGGCCGACGTGCGACCGGGCGGTCCCGCGGCGGCCGGCGCGCGGCAACCGGACGACGCGGGTGCCACTCAGGACTTCGTGCAAGCCGCGGTAGCCGTTGCGCGTCCGCATGGAACACACGAACAGGACCACGCCCAGAAGGAAACCCACCTCGGGCAACACGGTCAACAGGGGGTAGTCGTCCATGCGGGTCGCATAAGCCTGCGCGCCCAGCGACGAGGGTGCCCGTGCGAGGACTAACAGCGATCCCGCCGTAAAGACGGTGCCGAGGTAAAAAAACAGCGCGAAGAGTGCCGCGCGCCCCAGCACGCGTCTCAGTCCCGCGGGGCCGGCGGTCGCGGCGTTGCGGATGCGCAGACCCAGCAGCCGTTTGCCGGGGCTGCAACCCCCGAACCCTTCCGTGAAGGTGAAATACAACAGCAAGAGCAAGGGGTTGCCGAGCGGGAGGAGGTCGCCTAGCCGATCCCTTTTGCCAAGGTTGGCCGCCCCCAGGTAGTCCGCCAGCCAGGCCAGGCCGTAGTCGAGCAGGTAAAAGAGGACCAGGTCGATGACCAGGGCGGCGATGCGCACGATCGGCCCGGCCTCTGACGCCTTGCCCGGCAGGAACGGCCGCAGCGCCTCGGCGAACTCGTCGATGGTCCTCCAACGGCGCTTGCGGTCGCGCTCCAGGCCGCGTAGCACGACTTCGTCCAACTCCAGGGGCAGCTCCGGCTTCAACGTGCGCATCGGCGGCGCCGGGTCGGCGGCGATGCGGGCCAGCGTGGTGACGGGGTTGTCGCTCTGAAACGGCGCGCGGCCGGTGAGCAGGAAATAGAGCGTGGCCGCCACGGAGTAGACGTCGGTCTGCGCGTCGATCGTCGCTTCACCGCGCACCTGCTCCGGCGAGGCGTACAGCGGCGTGCCCAGGAACGAACCCGTCTTCGTCAGGTGCGTACCCTGTGCCAGCGACTTCGCCAGTCCGAAATCGCCAACCTTGAGCCGGCCGTCGTGGCCGAAGAAGCAGTTGGACGGTTTCACGTCGCGGTGGACCACGCCGACGCGATGCGCCTCTTGCAGCCCTTCCATCACGTCGAGGATGAGGGCGACGGCTTTCCCCGGCGGCAGGGTTTTCCAGTGGCGGATGTGGTCGTCGAGGTTGTCGCCGGGCATTAGCTCCATGACGATGTAAGGCCGGCCCGCGTCCTCGTCGGCGGCCACGACGAACACGCAGCGCGGGTGCGCGATCCGGCTGGCGAGTTGGCCCTCCTGCCGAAACCGCTCCACCGCCGCGGCCGAGCTGGCGTAGTCGGCGGAGACGAGCTTCAGCGCGACGCGGCGGCCGGTGGCGGCGTCCTGGGCTTCGTACACCTTGCCCATGCCGCCGATGCCCAACACGCGCAACAGCCGGTAGCCGCCGATCGTTTCGGGGTCGGCGGCAACGGCGGCGGTCGGGGGCGGGTCGGCGGCGCGGGTGGCGGCCTCGGAGTCCGGCCGCGGGTCGGGGGCGCGGATTGGCGCTGGAGGCTCAAACGGCGTGGTCGCGTCGCCGTCGGCCGCTTTGGGAACGGCTTTGCCGCAAAAAGGACAGAAGGCCGGACGGCGGTCGGAGAAATCCCAGACGGCCTGACAGTGAGGGCAGTTGAGCTGCATGGTACTGTTTTAACCTGCCGCTTGCGGCATTGCAAAGGCAATGCGCGGCCGTAGGGTGTGGCAACGGTTTCGGGACCGTGTGGTGGTCGCCGGGGGGAGTCGTCCGCCACGCCGCGCGTGCCAATCGTTGTCCAACCGCGACCCCTTTGGATGACGACCGGGCCTGTCCGACCC
>JBBRLG010000277.1:0-9482 GCA_038231495.1 Gemmatales bacterium
CGGGCCCGGACCGCGGGGCCACAACGCGATCGGTACCCGTAGACCGGCATCAACTTCCCCCCCCCCTTGCGATGGGGGGGTCGGGGGGGACAAGAACGCCTCTCCCCCCTTATGAAGGGGGGGCAAGAACGCTTGAAGTACTCGGTAATGCTGTACTCTCCACCCCCCCTACCCCCCCTTCGTAAGGGGGGGAGTGAGCGGATATCTCGAGCGCAGTAAGGCAATTAGCCGGTGAACAGGGCCGTCACGTACGTTACCAACGCCCGGATGCCGACGATCTCGTTGAAGCCGAGGTAGTCGATCGCACCGAAGACGCAGGCCACGTCAACCGCGCCGAACGTGTAGGGCAGCTTGCGGCCCTTCCAGCTCTGCAAGTGGCCGACGAAACGGCCATACTTCTCCGAAAAGATCTGCCAGGCGGCGTACTTGGTTTCAACGCGGTCGCGCTTCTGGGCGAGCAAACCGAGCAGGTACTGCCGCTTTGCCGTCAGGACCGGGTCGGTGCGGCTGCTGTTGCCGTCCTTGTAGCCGGACTGCTTCACGAGGGCGTCGGCCTCCTTGGCGACGCGGGCGTACTTCTTTTCCAAAGCCTTGACGCGCCGCCCGATCAGGAACTTGGCCACGCCGAGAACGAAGAGGAGCGCGGAATACATGAGGATCATGGGAACCCTTCCTGGTGTTTGCGCAACCCGAACCGGCGGAACGTTCGTGCGTCCGGCTGCGGTCGTTGCAGGGGTTTACCGGCGAGCCGCCGGCAGGCCAAAGCGTCGCGACTGTGCTTTAGTAGAGCGTGCGACCGGACGGAAGGTTCACGCCGGAAATGACGGGAAATGCGCCTGGTAGGTTCAGGAGCAAAAGGCTGAGTGCGCCAAGAGTGGTAGATGCCTTCTCACCTTGGTAAAATACCCCACAACGAACCGTCGCCAGGCCAGCGCACTGGGAGATGCATCATGAGTACCGCGACAACCGATCTCGCCCGGAAACATTGCAAACCCTGCGAAGGCGGCGTCCCGCGATTGGACGCCGGGCAGGTCAATGAATTGCTCGAGGCGCTGCCGCAGTGGCGCGCGACCGCGGACGGCAAAGGCATCCGCCGGGAATGGAAGGTCAAGGACTTCGCGACCGCTCTTGACTTCTTCGACCGCGTCGGTCAGGTTGCGAATGCCGAAGACCACCACCCCGACTTGCATTTGACGGGGTATCGCAACGTCGCCCTCGAACTGTCCACGCACGCCATCGGCGCGCTGTCGGAGAACGATTTCATCCTGGCGGCGAAGATCGACCTGTTGCCGGTGCAGTTGAAGGGGTAGCGCAAAGCCGCCAGCGGCCAATACCAGGGAGGGTGCGACGTGGAAACGACAAAAGAGCCAGTGCAGATCGGTAATGTCGCTTGTGGACGCGGGCGGCCGTTGCTCTGGATTTTAGGGCCTTGCGTCATCGAGGCGCACGACGCGACGCTGTGGCTCGCCGAGCGGATCGCCGAATTGGGGCAACGGTACCAATTGCCGGTCGTGTTCAAGGCGTCGTTCGACAAGGCCAACCGCAGCTCCGGCAAATCGTTCCGCGGGCCGGGCATGAAAGACGGCCTGAAGACACTCGCCGCCGTCAAGCAAAAGACGGGGCTAGCCCTGACCACCGACATCCACGACATTCATCAGGTCGGCCCCGTCGCGGACGTGTGCGACTTGTTGCAGGTACCGGCGTTCCTGGCCCGGCAGACGGACCTCATCGAGGCGGCGGGGCGCAGCGGCGCGGCGGTCAACGTCAAAAAGGGCCAGTTCATGGCGCCGTGGGACATGCGCCACGTCGCCGCCAAGATGGCCGAGGTCGGCAACAAGCGCCTGTTGCTGACCGAGCGCGGCACCACGTTCGGCTACGGCCAACTCGTCAACGACATGCGGGCCATTCCCTGGATGCAGGATTTGGGCTGCCCGGTGATCTTTGACGCCACTCACAGCGTACAGATGCCAGGCGGCGGCGCGGGGCCGAACGCCGGGCCGGCCAAGGATGCGGGCAACGCCAAGGTCGCGGGGCCGTTGTCCAGCAGCGGCGGCGACCGGCGCATGATTCCGTACCTGGCGCGTGCCGCCGTGGCCGCCGGGTGTGACGGCCTTTTTCTCGAAACGCACCCGCGGCCCGAAGAAGCCCTCAGCGACGGCCCTAACATGGTCGTCCTCGACCAGCTGCCGGCCTTGATCGAATGCTGTTTGCGCCTGCGGCAAGCGCTGGAGGCGACGGGGCCGACCAGTACCTGTTAATCGCACGCTATTACCCCGGGAACTCTTCATGAGTAGTCGCGACGAGCCGCGGGCCTCCTTGGTCGAAAACGTCGTCGCCGGCCGCGGCAATTACCGGCTGATCCTCGCCGGAGTTTTCTGCGTCGCGGTGCTGGGCCTGGTGCCGGTTTTGGTCGTGCTGTTGCGCAGCACGCCGCCGCCCGCCACCCGCCTCGAACACGACGACGCGGACGACGGGCTGACCGCGGTCGTCGACGACTGGGCGAAGGAAACCGACCTCGTCACGTTGAAAAATGGCATCCAGCGGTTGAATTCGCATTACAACCAGGTTGGCAACACGCGGCCGCCTACCCTGACGGCCGAACAGCGCGAGCGGCTTCAGAAGGCCCTGACCCCGGACAAAAAGGAACTAAGCGAGGAAGAAAAAAGGGAGTTGGCCGAAGAACTGGCCGAGATCGACGCCAGCAACTTCACGGCTCTCGACGCCCACTACCTCGACGAATGTTTCCTGCTGCGCGACGCCGCCAAGGCGCTCCAGGCCGACGTGACCAGCGCGGCCGTCGCGGACCCGGCACTCCGCCTGACGCCGTTGGAGCAGGCCACCGCGGCGTTCGCCTGGGTGGTGCGCCAGGTGCGCCTGGAACAGGCGTCGGCGGTGCCCATGCCGCCGCAGTTCATCCTGCGCCACGGGCAAGGGACCGCGCTGGTACGCGCGCTCATTTTCCTCGACCTGTTGCGCCAACTCAACACCGACAACGACAAGGCGCCACTGTTCGGCTGCCTGGTAGTCGAACCCGGCGAGTCGGCGGCGCAAGACCGTCTTTGGGCCGTCGGCGTCGTGATCGGCACTAGCGTTTACCTGTTCGACCCGCGCCTGGGTTTGCCTATTCCGGGGCCGGGGGGTAAGGGCGTCGCGACGCTGGCGGAAGCGATCCGGGAGCCGGGCGTCCTCGGCCAGTTGTTGACCGTCAATGAAAAGAATGAAAAGGTTCCCTACGACGTGAAAGGCGAGCAGGCGCGGGCCAGCGATGTATTCCTTTACTGCACGCTGTCCGCGCTGGCACCGCGCATGGGCTTCTTACAAAAAGAGGTGCTCGCCCCGCGCGTCCGCGTCAACCTGGGCGCGGACCTTGGCCGCGAAGAAGTCGCCGCCCAGGCCGCGGTCGCTGCGGCCGGATCGAAGGCCAAAGTACGGCCGCACCCGCTGGGGGGCCGGCTGTTGCGCACGTTCCTGCCGGGGGAAGAGGGCGGGGCGGACCGCAAGCCGTTCGGAATGGGGCTTAACCAGTGGCCGGGTTTCGCCGAGCAAGGGAACACCACGCAAGTAACGATGTTCCGCAAGCGTTACTTCGAGTTCGCCCTGGTGCCGTGGCAGGGGCTGCCCGATCAGTTCCGCATATTCCCCTACAACGCCGGCCTGGGCAGCTTCATTCGGGAACAGTACGCCCAACCGTTCCGGCAATCCGTGCTGGAACCCAGGGGGTCGCGGGATCTGATCTTGCGCGGCCAGTATCCCCAGGTGGTTCACGACCTGATGGAGGAGCGCGACACCTACGGCGAAAGATACCGCCAATGGCAGAAAGCAGTGCAAGCCGCTGATGGCGAGGCCGCCTTCAACCAGCGGGTGTTAAAGTGGTTGGACGAACAGGCGGTGCCTGCTGCGGCGGAAATGGAGAAAAAAAAAGCGGAAGGCCCGTCGGCGGCAGCGGACGCGGCCGCACGCAACGTCATGAAGGTCTGGACCGGCGGCGTCGATGCCAACCTGCTGCTCAACGGCGCGATCGCCGCACAGCGCCGCGCCCAGGTGACCTACCTGCTGGCACTGGCAAAGCAGGAGCGTGCCGAACAACTCCAGCTGCGGGTCGATGCGACCGCGCGCCTGTCCGGCAAAGCGCCATCGAAGGAGGAAGCGGCCCGCGCGCAAACCGCGTGGCGCAGCGCGGAGGAGTGGTGGCGGCACTACGCCGACGAGTACCCCCGCGGCGGCGCGGCGACCGCGATCCGCCGGCCGCGCGGTCGCTGCCAGCTGATGCTCGGCGACTGGCGGGCGGCGGTTGCGACGTGGGAAGACGTGTCGCAGGACAGCTACCACGTCTTGCCGGCTTCGGAAAAGATTGGCAACCTTTATTTGGCGCAGCAACTCCGCAAGCAACACGCGGCGGACGGCAAACCGTGAAGCGGCGCTGTAAAAGACAGTTCAATTTTGCGCTGTTACGCCGGGTGAATTTGTTCGTGCAACCGCGCCAATTGGCGTTCCATCTGCCGGATTTGAAACTGCACGCTCCAACAAACCTGTTCGACCTTTGGCAAGCGGGCCTGGGCCGCACCAAGTTCCTGGCGGAGTCGATCGAGTTGCATCGCGAACGTCCACGCCTGGTCGCCCTGCCCGGAAGTCAGACAGGACTGGATGTGGCCCGTCAAAACCGCTGCCGCGTTCTGGTTTTCGCCGATCTGGCGCAGGAGGGCGGTTTGTTCGGCCTTTGCCTTCTGCAACGCCTCGTGGCGTTTGGCCAGTTCGTCGCTCAGAATGGCCGCTCGCTCGCGTTGCGCCTCTTTCGCGTTCGGCATCCAGAGAGCCTGGCCGGCGCGCACGATGCGCAATTCAACGTTTTGTACGATTTTTTCCAACTCCATCGCTCGTACCTCACTGCCCAGGCGGCAGGCCGTTTCCGGTTCGAGACTGCGCGAACGCTCTGCCTCAACTATATTCGTTCGCGGAGGCCGTGTCTTGAGCAGTTTCGGCGACAAAAACAATTGGTGGGGGTCGCGCAACCTTGCGTGCGCCGCGGGTTGGCGGTAGTTTGGTGGCACAGCATTCCGGCCGCGGCCGCGCCGGCAAGTCAATCCCGGAGAGTGCATGAACAGGACCAAGGGCGAACTGTTTGCGGGCGTCACCGTGGCGCTCGTCACGCCTTTTAGCAAGGGCGAGATCGACTACGCCGCCCTGCGGCGGCTGGTGGACTGGCACGTCGAACAGGGCACCGACTGCCTGGCCCCCGTCGGCACCACCGGCGAGTCGCCGACGCTCGACCATGAGGAACACGAGCGCGTCATCGCCGCCGTCGTCGAGCAGGCCGCCGGCCGCATCAAGGTCATGCCCGGCACCGGCTCCAACAGCACGCGCGAGGCGATTCGCCTCACCAAGTTCGCGCACCGCACCGGGGCCGACGGCGCGCTCATGGTCGGCCCGTACTACAACAAGCCGACGCAAGAAGGCTATTACCGCCATTTCGCCGCCGTCGCCGAGGCCGTGCCGCTGCCGGTCGTGCTCTACAACATCCCCGGCCGCACCGCCTCCAACATGCTGCCCGAAACCATCGCGAAGCTGGCGGAGTTGCCGACCATCGTCGCCGTCAAGGAAGCGACCGGCTCCCTCGACCAGGCGTCGCACATCGCGTCGTTGTGTGACATCACCATCCTCAGCGGCGACGACAGCATGACGCTGCCGTTGATGAGCATAGGCGGTCGCGGCGTGGTGTCGGTCGTGGGCAACATCGTGCCGCGCGACTTGAAAGCCCTCGTCGCCGCCTACAACGCCGGCAACACCGCCGAGGCGCTGAAGTGGCACCGCAAACTTTTCACGCTGTGCCGCGACCTGCTCGGCATCGCAACCAATCCCATCCCCCTCAAGGCCGCCATGAAATTGCTCGGCCGCGATTCCGGCGAACTGCGTTTGCCGATGTGCGCGCTCGACGCCGCCGGCGAGGCGCGCATCGCGCAGACCCTCAAGTCCTACGGTTTATTGAAGTGAACCCCGCCACTTTCCCTAATTTCGGGGATTTTGTTTGACGGGTGAAGATACCCTGATATGCTACTACCTAACTCGTAAAAACGCGGCGTGAAGGAGGTCCGCAGGGGCTGCATCCGGGTCGAGCGCAGCGACCCCCGCCGCCCCTGGCTCTCGCTCCCGTTCCGCCCGTAGACCCGTGGGAATTGAGGTGTGGCCCGCAAGCGGCCGGCGCGTTCGCCGCCGCGATCCCGTCCGAAGCTTACTCGATCCCGTCACCCACCGCCGGGCCTTGTCCCCAGCGCGACACACCCGCGCCGGGGCCAGCGCCGAATCAGGCCGCGCGCGGTTGGACGGGTCCAAGGGGAGATGATCCTTTGCCAATCCAGACGCCGACCGCGCGCCCACGCCAAACCAAGGCCAGCCTACCGGTCGGGCCCGCGATCAAGGTTTCCGACGAAGTCCTTCACCGCATGAAGGACGTGTTCAAAATGCTGGCGGACGAACACCGCCTGAAGATCGTCCTGGCCCTCGCCCAGGACGGCGAATTGAACGTGACGGCCCTGTGCCGACTGGTGCGCCAGTCGCAGCCGGCCGTCAGCCATCACCTGACGCTCATGCGCATGGTCGGCCTCGTGAGCTTCCGCCGCGACGGCAAACACAACTACTATTACCTGGCCTCGTCCCACGTCCGCGACCTGCTGGAGGAGTTCTTCTCGGATTCCGGCAACGGACAGAAGGTGCTACACTTTGAGGAGTTCGCGCTGACGTATAAGCGGCGCTGATCGCGGCTCTGACCGTCGCGGCTCTAACGGGCGCGGCCCCGGGGTGTGAGTGTACCACTACTCACCGCGGTTGCGTGCAGGGTCCGTTGCCCTCATAATCAACCATACGGCTGCTGGGACTCTTACCGGGGAGTGACCTCCTCTTCGTTTCCTTATTGGCTGCCACGCGTGCGACTCCGTGCCCGACATTATGCCACATCAGAGCCGGTTGACATCGTTACCAAGAGCGGGCGGATCGCAGCCGTCCAGGCGGCAGGTGCCGAGACCGCCGACCTCGAAGCGGGTTGGGTCGCCCCGGCTTTCTTCGATTTGCAGATCAACGGCTGCGACGGCCACAGCTTCAACTCGCCGTCCCTGACCGTGGACGACGTTCGCCACGTCGTCGGCGTCTGTCGGCACCACGGCATCGGCGGCCTGTGCCCGACGCTCATCACCAATGCGGGCGCAGCGCTGTTGCACGGTTTTCAAACGATTCGCCGTGCGTGCGAAACGGATGCCGACCTTGCCCGTGCCATCCCTTGTTTACACCTGGAAGGCCCGTACATCAGTGCGGAGGACGGCCCGCGCGGCGCTCATCCCCGCGAACACGTGCGGCCCCCGGATTGGGACGAGTTTCGCCGCTTCCAGGACGCCGCCGGCGGGCGCATCCGACTCGTCACCCTCGCCCCAGAACTTGACGGCGCGAGGGCGTTCATTGAGAAGCTAACAGCGTCGAGCGTCATCGTCGCCATCGGCCACACGAACGCGGACCGCGCTTGCATTCGCGCTGCCATCGCTGCCGGTGCGCGGCTTTCGACGCACCTTGGCAACGGCTCCCACGCGCTGCTGCCGCGTCACGAAAACTATCTCTGGGAGCAACTCGCCGCCGACGAACTCTGGGCCAGCGTCATCTGCGACGGCCACCACCTTCCTCCGGCAGTGATGCGTTGTATCCTCCGCGTGAAAACACCGCGGCGAATTATTCTCACCTGTGACGCCTCCAGTCTCGCCTGCCTGCCGCCCGGCCGCTACCGGGAATGGGGCCAGGAGTTCGACGTGCTGGCGACGGGCCGCGTCGTCGTCCCCGGCACCGAGTATCTCGCCGGTTCGGGCGTTTTCACCGATGCCTGTGTCGGCCACGTCCTGAACGAGACCGACCTGTCCCTGGCCGACGTGATCGACATGGCGTCGGCGCGGCCGCGGGAGTTGCTGGGCCTCGAACCACGGAGCCTGCAAGCCGGCTCGGTGGCGGACCTGGTCCTGTTCGACTGGCAGCCCGGAAAAGCGTTGGTGGTGATCGCTACCGTCATTGCGGGCCGCGTGGCGTGGGGTTACGATACCGACGTGGGATCGTAGGAAACCGAACCTGAAAACCGCCCCCGGTGTCCGAAAAACATGACCAACGACATCCAAAAATACGCCGCCAACCACCGCTTCCTGCTCGACGCCGTCGTGTCCCAGGCCGGCATGGCCAACCCGGTCCCGATTTGCCTGGACGAGTTTTACATCCCCCTCCTCAAGGCGGCGAAGCGTGGCGAACTGCTGCCGATCGCCGGCGTCCTGGTGCGCGACTGGGATCCCGACAACCGCCGGACCAATCCGGGTGCCCAGATCGGCATGCGCCTTTACGAAATCGAAGGCGTGCGCTTCGTGCGCGTGCGTTTTCACCACAACCACCGCATGAACGGTTGGGGTCTCGATTTCATGGCGGTCGATGCCCAGGATTACCGCCGCCTCTACAAGATCGCGCTCCGCTGCCGGGAAAACGAGGAGCCGCCGAGCCAGGCACCCGTGCTGCCCGACGAGCAACTCGACCAGCTGTGGAAGAACACCATCGGCTACCTCGATGGTCCGAATCTCGACCGCATTCGGGCGTACGGCGGTCGTGCCAAGCGCGGCGTGCTGCTGACCGGCACGCCCGGCAACGGCAAGACGATGGCCTGCCGCTGGATTTGGGAGGCGTGCCGCCTGCGCCGCTGGGAGTACCGGTTGGTAACGCCCGACAGTTATCGCAGCGCCCGCTCCAACGGCAACGTCGAAGAACTGTTCAGCGTGGACCGACGCGGCATCATCTTTTTCGACGACATGGACCTCGCGCTGCGCGACCGTGAAAAGGTCCACGAAACGGAGGACCAGGCCGTTTTCCTGAGCGCGATGGACGGCATTCAAGTCAATGAAGGGGTTGTCTTCGTTTTCACGACGAACTGTGCGCTAGAGTTGATCGACCGCGCGTTTAAACGGCCCGGCCGCCTGGACCTCGTGCTCCATTTCAAGGCTCCCGATGCGCCGTTGCGGCGGCGGTTGATCGAGCGCTGGCACGCGGACATCCGCGCCAACCTCGACCTGGAAACGGCGGTGGCCTCGACCGACGGTTACAGCTTTGCGGAGATTGAGGAGTTGAAAAATCTGCTGGTGATGCACTTCATGGACGCGAACGCGTGGAACTGGGGCTGGGCGCTCAAGCAGTTCGACATCAACCGCAACGAGCTTTCCAGCCGCCCGCAACGCCAGGTCGGTTTCGGCAACAACCACCCCGCCGTGCGCGGCTTCGCACGCCGGAGCGACGAGGACGATATTCCTTTTTGACCTACTACGGGATGAAGGGACCTGTTTTCGTCGCCAGCGAAGTGTCGGCGGCTCTTTGGAGTGCGGGGGGGGGGGGGGGGGACAGAGGGGTGTGGTGGGTGGGTTGGGACGCGGGCGCAGGAACCAACGCGAAGCGACGCAGGGCCCCACCCCAAAGGCAACAACCAC
>JBBRLG010000278.1:0-9454 GCA_038231495.1 Gemmatales bacterium
CCCACCCCGCCGTGGTGTGGGTCCTGGGGGGGGTGCCCCCCGGCTACTCAATATCCTCCTGGGCCGGCCCCCCCCCCACTCCAAAGGGAAAAGCACCTCCCTTGATCCTGCGCTCGTCTGTGAAATTTTCCGGAGGACGCTCTCATGGCCGCCGACCCCCGCCGCGCGAAAGAACTATTCGTCGCCGCCCTCGACCTGCCCGATCCGCAGGCCCGGCAAGCGTATCTGGAGCGCGCATGCGGCACCGACGCCGACTTGCGGCAGCGGCTCGAAGTCTTGTTGAAGGCACACGACGATCCCGCCTCGGCCCTGGACCGACCCCTGGCCGCCGTCGGCCCGGTGGACGCCGGCGCGACGAGTCCGCATGCGCCTGCCATCGATCCGGCTAGCGCTTCCTACCCCGGCCTGGCCGAGGGCGTCGGCACCGTCGTTGGCGGCCGCTACAAGCTGCTGCAACAAATCAGCGAGGGCGGCATGGGCAGCGTCTTCATGGCCGAGCAGACCCGGCCCGTCAAACGGATGGTCGCCTTCAAAGTCATCAAGGCCGGCATGGACTCCAAGCAAGTCCTGGCCCGCTTCGAGTCCGAACGCCAAGCCCTGGCCTTGATGGACCATCCCAACATCGCCAAAGTCCTCGACGCCGGCACCACCGAGCGCGGGCTGCCGTTCTTCGTCATGGAACTGGTCAAGGGCGTGCCGCTCACGCAGTTCTGCGACGACCGGCAACTGACCGTCGGCGACCGGCTCAAGATCTTTCAGCAAATCTGCCACGCGGTGAAACACGCCCACCAGAAGGGCATCATCCACCGCGACCTGAAGCCGACCAACATCCTCGTCGAGTCACACGACGGTTGGCCGGGGCGGGGGATTGAAGCACCGCGACGATGGCTGGATTGGGCGCGCTCAGCTCGGCGAGTGCTGCGGAACTGTCGGCTGCAACAGGCGCGAGAATCGTCGTTACGTCGCTGCCGGCTGGAAGGAGTTGCTCACGGTCGGGCGGTGCCATGCTCCAAAGGTAAGGGGCGTATGCTGCCCCTTTTTGATCCGCAAGGAAAGGTGTTGAGATTTGACCATGCGTTCAAACGACGGAGAGAGGAACCTGTCTCCGAGAAGGAAACCACCCCATTACTTCGGCGCGGCCTTCTCCCGCTTGTAGGTCATGAGCGTATGCCCACTGCCGGACTTGGACGCGAACTCTGTAGGTCGAGTTGCATCGGGTGCCGCCCGGCAAATCGTTAATACGTCATCTTCGATCTTGTAAATACCCAGGGCCGACTGCCCCTTCAGGTCACCTTCCGTAAAGGTGATGTCGATGGTCATCGGATTGCTGGCTGGATCGATCTTCGTGGTGCTGGCGATGAAGACCTTGCTTTCGCGGAGAGCAGTCGCCTTGCCGCCCGCGTCGATTACCAGCTGGATCTTCTTCATGTCCTCGTCCGGGGCCTTCTTCCCATCGAGCGCGTACGATACAGCCTGCCACGTCCCCGCCAATTCCTGGCGGCCTGCCGCGATCGTCGCTTCCTTGACGTCCTGCTTCTCTCGCTTGAACGTCCAGACAAGGAGCCCGCTTCCGGGCTTGCTGACCAGCGCGTCCGGGCGTTCTTTGCCACGAAACGGCAAGCAAACCTTCAAGGAATCGCCGTCGATTTCATAGATGCCCGTCGAGCTCACGCCCTTGCTGGGGCCGTTCGTGATCGTGACGTCGTAATGCTTGGGCGTTTTGGTCGCATCCAGCGTGATGGTGCCTCGCGTAATGCGCGGCCCCTGGACGATGATGTAACTGCCGTCTTTCGAAACGATGAACTTGTTGGTCTCGAACGGCACCTCCGGCTGTTTTTTCCCGTCTACCTCGACGAGCGCGAAGCTCCAGACGCCTTCGAACCTGGCGAGCTCCTTCTTGACTGCGTCTTCCGGGTCAGCACCCATCAGAAAACCACAAGCCAGCACCAGCCCCATGCACTGTGTCATCGCACACCTCCGAATCAGGACCCGGATCGTTTGTTGTTCGATTAACCCGTTCTTGCGTATTGTTCGCTTCTATTCTGGACGCTCAGCCGCGGGCTGCTTCACGCACACAACGTTGCCTTCCGGATCCTGCACCTTGATGAGCCAGCCCACGGTGGGGATCTCGCATTTCGGCATGATGATCTTGCCGCCGTTCGCCACCACGGCCGCCGCGGTCGCATCGATGTCCACGACGCCAATGGTGCACTCGTAGCCGTTGATGCGCTGGCCCGCCACGACTTCGTGACGTTTCTGTAGAGCGCCCTGGATTCCGGGGTCTTCCTTGTCGCCGGTAGCGATCAGGAAGAAACCCGGCGGTCCCCACGCCTGAAACTTCCAGCCGAAAGTCTTTTCATAGAAGCGTTGCGCCCGCGGCAGGTCATCGGCATGAACGGCAAAGAAGACGAGATTGCTCGGCATGTGTCGCGCCTCCAATTGATCGGTCACTGGCAGGAATCCCCGTTGACGGCGGTTATCTTAGCTTGTGGAGCCCCTGTTCGTCTCTCGCTATAATGCCACATTATGTCGAAAAAGCGTCATCGACCCGGAAATCCCCGGCGTGCAACCGAGGACGGGATACTGGTTCGCAGCTTTGCCGTCCGCCATACCAGCAACCACGTGATCGCGCCGCACTCGCACGACTGGCACCAACTGATCTATGCCAGCGAAGGCGTGATGTGGGTGCATACGGCGCAGGGCGACTGGGTGGTACCGCCCAATCGTGCGGTCTGGGTACCCGCAGGCGTCGAACACGGCATCGAGATGTCCGGCACTGTGCTAGTCCAGACGCTCTATCTCGCCATCGGTAACTCGGGAACGCTGCCGCCGCGGTGCTGTGCTGTCAACGTCTCGCCGTTGTTGCGGGAACTGATCCGCCATACCGTCACGCTTGGGGTGCTGGACCAGAACATCCCTGCCGGGTCACGGTTGATTGGATTCCTCCTGGATCAACTGAGTGCCATGCCGGCTATTCCCCTGCAACTTCCCTGGCCTTCCGATGAACGGGCGAAGTCTGCGGCAGCATGGCTGCGGGCGCACCCCGATGATCCCGGCTTGATTAAGCAGATGGCGAAACGAGTGGCGACCAGCGCCAGGACACTCGAACGGCTATTTCAGAACGAAACTGGAATGACGTTTGGCAAATGGCGGCAGCAACTGCGGCTGCTGCACGCGCTGCGGCTTTTGGCAGCCGGCCGAGCGGTCACGGTAGTCGCGCTGGAAGTCGGCTACGATAGCGCCAGTGCTTTCATTGCCATGTTCAAGCGCACGCTTGGAACAACTCCGCATCGCTACTTCGCATCTTCCGGGACCGTCGGCTGATTTGCGGATTGCCCGCGAGTACAGGAAGGTTCCGTTCCCCTTGGGATGCGCCCACCGGCTACCGCGAATCAACTCCCCCAGCGATGCCCTCAGCCAGACACGGAACAGCCCCTCGCCCCGGTTCGAGGACGACACCATTGATCTTCGCCACAAGTGTCCGCTAGGCGAAGTGCCCAGAGTGCTGGTAATTAGTTGGTAGAAAGCCGACTCTGGGATTTGAACCCAGGACCTATGCTTTACGAAAGCATTGCTCTACCGCTGAGCTAAGTCGGCACTGACGGCGATGGGAACTTACCCAAACTCCGCATTTTCTGCACTACCAAACACCGCATCGGCGGCCGCGCTGGTAGGCCGCCAGGAGCGCTGTCGCTCCCAATAGTAGGGACCATGCCCCCGGAATGCAAGATCGGCTGACCGCACTCGGATCGCGTCAGAGGTCGCGCTTGACGCCAATCCGGTGCTAGACTAGGATCGCGGCCCCTCGCCCGAGGGATGACGGAGCCGGTCCGCTGTTCGCAAGGAGTAGGGCAATGGCACTGCTATCGATGCGTTGGAACCCAATCGTCCGGCCGCTGGCCGCGATCGTCCTCGCCGCCGGCCTCGGCCTGGCCGGCTGCAACAACCAAACCGACACGTCGCACAACGTCGAGCAAACCAAGGACAAGGCGTCCGACGACAAGAACGTCGCCACCCCAGCGAACGCCGACAAGGACAAGGCCGCCGAACCGAAGACCAACGTAGCCTACCCCGCTTTCGACGACAAGGATCCGTTGCACCAGCCGTTCGCCAAGGCCACCCGCCAGGGCGACGACCTGCCCAGCGGCTGGGAGCGGCCGCCGGACACCACCGTCACCGGCAAATCGGTCTTCAAGCTCAATCAGGAAGTCGTCCGCCAGTGGGAGACGATTCGCTTCGTCACGCCCGACGGTAAAAGGCTGGGCTACGCCGCGACCATCGAAACTCCCCTCGGTGCGCTCGACATCGACCTGCGCCCCGACCTGGCGCCGAACCACGTCCGCAACTTCGTGGCCCTGGCCCGTGCCGGCTACTACGACGGCCTGTTCTTCGACCGCATTTACCACGACGAAGCGGTCGACGACCCCAAGCAGCGGTTCGACGAAATCGAGGCCGGCTGCCCCCTCGGCACCGGCGAGCCGGGCTACGGCGGCATCGGCTACTGGCTCAACCCCGAATTCAATCCGAGCGACAAGGTGACGCACGAGGAGGGCACGGTTGGCGCGTGCCGCGGTTATGACAAGGACAGTGCGGCCTGTAGGTTCTATATTACCCTCTGCAAGTTTCCGAACCTGGACGGCAACTTCACCGTCTTCGGCAAGGTGACGCGCGGGCTTGACGTGGCTGCTAAAATATTTGAGCAGCCCATCATCGTCAGCCCCCAGGACGCGGACAACAGCCGGCGGCCCGAAAAGCCGGTGACGATGCAAAAGGTCACGATCCACGTCTACGAGCGGGACCGCTGACGGAACAAGGGAGGGGCGAACGCGAGACACCGTGCGGGGGCGAACCACGCTCCCGTCATCACCAGCCCGCGGTGAGGCGCCGTGAGGGGACCCACGCAAAGGGGAGTTGTGAACCTGGTCAGGCCGGAAGGTGCAGCCATAAGCAGCGTACCCTTGTGCAGTGGATCAGCCTCTCACGGCGCCGTGCCGCGGGCAGGTGTTTTTGCCGCTGGCGGCTTTGCAAAGCCGCCAGCGGCAATCATCGAGACCCCGGATCATGTCCAAGTTACCCGTCCCACCCCCTGAGACGGAATCGGCCAATCCCGCCGAGGGCTACACCGTCCTGGCGCGGCGCTATCGCCCACAAACCTTTTCCGAAATCGTCGGCCAGGAACCCGTCGCCCGTGCGTTGGCCAACGCCCTGACCAGCAACCGTGTCGCCCACGCCTACCTCTTCACCGGCGCCCGCGGCGTCGGCAAAACGTCCACCGCGCGCATTCTCGCCAAAGCCCTCAACTGCGTCCACGGCCCGACGCCCACGCCCTGCGGCGTCTGCGACATGTGCCGCGGCATCGCCACGGGTGAAGATGTCGATGTGCTGGAAATCGACGGTGCCAGCAATAACAAAGTCGATGAGGTGCGCGACCTCCGATCCAACGTCCAGTACAGTCCGAGCCGAGCGCGCTACAAAATCTACATCATCGACGAAGTGCATATGCTGTCAACCTCGGCGTTCAACGCGCTGCTAAAGACGTTGGAAGAGCCCCCGCCGCACGTCAAGTTCATCTTCGCCACCACGGAAGTGCAGAAGATACCAGCCACGATCCTCTCGCGCTGCCAGCGCTTCGACTTCACCGGCATCCCCCTACCCCGAATCGTCGAACGGCTGCGATCCATCGTCGAACGCGAAAAGCTGCAAGCCGACGACGAGGCACTGGAACTGATCGCGCGCCGCGCAGGCGGCTCGATGCGCGACGCGCAATCCCTGCTCGACCAGTTACTCGCGTTCGGTAGCGAAAAGCTCACGATCGACCAGGTGCATCAACTGCTCGGCACCGCCGGCGACGACCGCATCGTCGCGCTGGCCGACGCCCTGGTAACTGCGAACCCCAAGCTGGCATTGGACCTACTCGAAGAGGCCGCGGTTGCGGGCCTGCAACTCGGCGAGTTGGTCGATCAACTGATCGCGTACTGGCGTGACCTGATGGTGGTGAGCTGCGGCGGCGTGGAAGGCCGCGACCTTAGTGTGCCGTCGCGCCACCACGAAACGCTGGCGAAACAGGCCCGGTCGTGCGGCCTCGACACGATCCTCGCCGGACTCGATGTACTCCAGACAACCAAGATCAAAATGTTCCGGTCCAACCACGGTCGCACGCTGGTCGAAATGGCCCTGGTGCGCCTGGGCCGATTGCGCGACCTCGTCTCCCTGGCGCAGGTAACGCAGTGGCTCGGCCAGGTGCGTGCCGGCGGGAACCCTGCCGCGCAAAACGCGGCGGTCGCGCTGCCCGAAGCGGTAAAAAAAAAATCCCCTCCACCGGTCGCTGACGGGGTAGAAGACGCCGCCCCGACGCCGTTGACTACGGAGACGTTGCCGAGCCTTTGGCCACGGATTCTTAGCAAGGTAGGCAGTTTGCTGGCGCGCGATTTGGAAAAGGCGGGATTACCTGCAATTTTTGGGCCAAATGCCCTGGCAATTCAGTTTCCAAGCGCCTACAATCAAGCTATCGAGCAATGCCAGGCACCCGGCAGTGTTGCCCGCCTGGAAGAAGCGCTCCGCAAGGTTACGGGCCGGACCTGGACCCTGCGGTTTGAAATAACAACCCCCGCACCAACCGCACCCCCTCCCTCGGTTGCCGAGGTCGAACTGCCTCCTGCTGCGCGCCCACGCCGGGACTTTCGGGAAGAGGCGGAGCAGCACCCCCTGGTGCGGCGGGCGAAGGAAGTGCTAGGCGGACAGGTCATGCGTGCGGACGAGGGCTTCGGCGAAACGACGGTCGCGCCGCCGACGCCCCGAACCGCCGCCGAGGAAGAGGAGCCTTGAGCCATGTTCAAGGAAATGGGCCAGATCGCCAACTTGATGGGGCAGTTGCCGCGCATCAAGGAGGAGATGGAAAAACTCCAGCAGCGCATGGGCCAGCTCGTTGCCGAGGGCGACGCCGGGGCCGGCATGGTCAAGGTGCGCGTCAACGGCCGCTACGAAGTCCTGGCCGTGCAAATGAGCGACGAGGCGTTCAAGGGGAACGACCGCGAGATGCTCGAAGACCTGGTCAAGGCGGCAACGAACCAGGCGATCGGCAAGGTGCGCCAGCTGGTCGCCGACGAGACGGGCAAGATGGCGACCGGCCTGGGACTGCCGCCGGGCATGGGCATGAACCTGCCGGGAATGACCTAGCATCGCGGTCCCGGTCACGTTATGAGGAGGCCCTCGCGGGGTGAAGCATGGCGGCAAACGAACCGAACGGCGCCATCGCGCGACTCATGCACGAACTGGGTAAACTGCCCGGTATCGGACCGAAAAGTGCCGAGCGGTTGACCCACTACCTGCTGTCGGCATCGATGTCCGACGTGCTGGCCCTGTCCGAAGCGCTCCGCTCGATCAAGGAGAGCATCCACCCGTGCGCGGAGTGCTGCAATGTGACCGAGGGCGAACGGTGTGCGATCTGTTTGGACCCGCGCCGCGACCAAGCAGTGATCTGCGTGGTGGAACAGCCGCGCGACGTGACCGCCCTGGAACGCTCGGCGACTTATCGGGGCGTGTACCATGTCCTGCACGGGCGTTTGGCCCCACTGGACAACATCGGGCCGGAGCAATTGACCATCGACGCCCTCCTACGCCGCGTCCGCCGCGGCGGTGTGCTAGAGATTATCATGGGGACGAACCCGACCACCGAGGGTGACGGCACCGCGCTGTATTTGTCGAGTGTATTGGCCCCGCTGGGCGTGCGGGTTACACGATTGGCACGGGGTTTGCCCGCAGGTTCTGCACTTGAGTTCGCCAACAACCAGATGTTGGACGACGCCCTTGAAGGGCGACGGGCGTTGTAAGAACAGGGTTTGCCGCTTGCGGCTTTGCAATTTTGCAAAGCCGCAAGCGGCAAAACGGATTGTCGAGTAGCACGGAAACGGGGTTCTCAGTCATGCGAACCGAAATGACCCTGACGACGCGGATGACCCAGAACATGATTCTGGCCCCGCGGATGATCCAGTCGATGGAAATTCTGCAACTGACGACGATGGCCCTCGACGAACGGATTCAACAAGAGCTCCAAGAGAATCCGGTCCTCGAACTGCAGGACAACTCCGAAGAGGGCAGCCCGGTCGAAGGCGACGACGACTACGACGCCACCGCCGTGGAGGAGGGGATCGACCCCGGCACCAAGGAGCTTGTGATCGACGAGGCCGGCTCCAACGAGCTGGATTTCGACCGACTCGAAGCGATCAGCAAGGACTGGGAAGAGCACCTCAACGAGGAACACCGCCCCTCGCGCAACGGCATCGACCAGGAAGGCGACAAGAAGCACGACGCCATGCAAAACATGGCGTCGCGCCCGCAGTCGCTGCAAGACTACTTGAACGACCAGCTGGCGTTCATGGACGTGACCCGGCAGCAGGACCGGCTGGTCCGCTACCTCATCGCCCACGTCGATGAGAACGGCTATTTGCCGGAGAAGTTCACGCTGGAAGACCTGGCCGTGAACTGCCAGCCGCCCACCACGGTCGCCGAGCTGGAAGACGCTCTGGCCCAGGTGCAAAAGCTCGACCCGCCCGGCGTCGGTGCCCGCGACCTGCGCGAGTGCCTGTTACTGCAACTCCGGGCCGAAACGCCGCACCGCGACATCGTGCGCGAGTTGATCCTGCACCACCTCGAAGACATCCAATTCAACCGCCTGCCCGTCATTCAACGGCGGACGGGGTTCGACCTGATCGCGATCAAGGAGGCGATCGAGGCGCTGAAGCACCTGAACCCGCGGCCGGGCGCGCAGTTCGTTTCCGAGAACATTCCCTACGTCGTGCCGGACATCCTGGTCGAGCGCGACGAGGAGGGTAAATACAAAATCCGGCTGCTGGACGACTGGCTGCCGAACGTCTACATCCCGCGTCGCTACGTCGAGTTGGCCAAGCAAAAGGGCAGCGACCCCAAGACGCGCGAATACCTCAAGCACAAAATCCAGGCCGCCGAGTGGCTCAAGGACTCGATCGAGCAGCGCCGCAAGACGCTCGAAAAGGTGACGCGGGCGATCGTCGAGCACCAGATGTCGTTCCTGGAAAAAGGCCCGGAGCACATCGAGCCGCTGAAGATGCTGCAGATCGCGGACCTCGTCGGCGTCCACGTGACGACGGTGAGTCGGGCGGTGGACGACAAGTGGGTGCAGACGCCGCGCGGCATCTTCCCGCTGAAGCGCTTTTTCGGCGGCGGCACCCAGACCAACTCCGGCGAAGAGGTCGCGTGGGAGACGATCAAGCAGAAGTTGATGGAGATCATCGACCGGGAAGACAAGTCGAACCCGCTGTCGGACGAGGATTTGGTGACGAAGCTGGACCAGGTCGGCTACCCGGTCGCCCGGCGGACGGTTACGAAGTACCGCAAGATGGCGAGCATCCCGTCCTCCCGGCAGCGCAAGGATTGGACCGCGTGATTTGCCGCCGCTTGCGGCTTTGCGTTCCGGAAC
>JBBRLG010000279.1:0-9445 GCA_038231495.1 Gemmatales bacterium
ACTCCGGTCGCTTACGCTCCCGGCTCGCCAAAGCAACCTACTCCTTCCGCTCGACCCCCGTTGCGGACACGGTGCCCTTTTCCGTCATCTGCAACAACACCTTCACTTGCTCGCGGGCGTCGTCCGGTACGTCGGCCACGGCCTTGAATTTCTTGGTGTCCTTGCCGTCGCCGATCGCGATTTCGTCCGCCTCCGCCTTGCCGTCCTTCATTTTACCGGTCAACGCGATGGTCGCGCCGTTGCCGGCAAACCGCGTCGTGAAGGTGTCGCCCGTGCGGACAAACTGGACGCTGCTTTTGCCGGCGGCCGGGGCCAACCCGATGCCCGGTAGCGCCGGCTGCACCGGCAGCGGCGGCAGCCCCGGCAGCGCTGGCGGGAACAGGTTCGGGACGAGCGGCTGCGGCGGTTCCTCGGCCTTCACCTCCGGCAGCTTGATCCCCTTGACCGTTTCCTTGCGGCCCTTTCGCAGCACGGTCGCATCGACCGGCGTGTCCGTCTTGATCTCGTTGAGCTGTTTCGTGAAGTCCTCGACCTTGCTCGGCACCGACTTGCCGTCCAGCTCGAGCAGGATGTCGTTCGGCTTCAACCCGGCCTTGTCCGCCGCGGAGCCGTCTTTCAAAGTCTGAATGACGACGCCCTGGTCTTTCGGCAGGTCGAGTTGATCGACAAGCGCCGCGCCGGGCGGCTGAACGCTGGCACCGAGCCGATTTTCGCGCAGCTGGCGTCCCGGCCCCTGTCCCACGAAACCGGGAGGCCCTTGCAGGGCGGGGAACTGGAAGTTCGGCGGCAGCACGAACGGGTTGTTTTGGAACGCACCGGGGTTCAGCTTCCGCATCTCGGCAAGTTGCTTTCGCGTTTGCTCGCGCATTTCCTTAATGGACGCCTGGATGCGGCGCATTTCGGCGTCGTCGAAGCCGGGGGGAAACTGGATGTCGGGAAACGGCGGCAGGAACACGTCGTCGGGTTCCGCCGGTTTGGGTTCGTCCTTCTTCGGCTCGTCTTTCTTGCCGGCGACCGGCACGGGGGCCGACTGCACGGCGGGGCTGAAAACGAGAACGCCGAGGCCGAGCAGACCGCCCAGCAACAGAGCCACGGCCACGCCCCGACGGGGGCCGGCACCAACCAAGCGCGTCATGAGCAAGTTCCTCCTCGTACCACAAAGGCGACACCTAATTCTTTAGGTATTAAACCTCCTGGGGGCCGGTGTGTCAATGAATTTCCGCCGCTTGCGGCTTTGCACTTTTGGGGAAACGAAACCGGACGGGAAATCCCGTCCGGTTTCGTTCGTGCAAAGCCGCAAGCGGCAAATACTAGCTGGCAGCCTTCAAGTCGGCCAGTTCCTCGCGCACCGGGGCGTAGTGGCTCGGCTCCATGGTGAACGCCGCCTGGCCGCTCGTCGCGTTCCGCAGGTCGCTCGTGTAACCGAACAGCGTCGCCAACGGGACGTTGGCGTGAATCGCGCAACGGCCCTTGTCCGACGTGAACGTCATGATCTCACCCCGGCGACGGTTGATGTCGCCCACCAGCGCCCCTTGGTACTGGTCGGGGGCCATTACCACCACCTTCATGATCGGCTCCAGCAGCGTGATGCCGGCCTTCAACATGGCGTCGCGCGTACACTCCGCACCGGCCAGCCGGAACGCGTCCTGCGAACTGTCCACGTCGTGGTACTTGCCGTCCAGCAGGGTCATTTGCATCTTGACGCACTGGAAACCGTACTTCGCGCCCTTGACCGTCGAGTCGCGGTAGCCGTGCTCCACCGACGGGATGTATTCGCCGGGCACGACGCCGCCGACGATCTTGTCCAGGAAGTAGATGTGGTTGGGGTCCGGCTTCTCGCCCTGCTCTTCCTGGTAGACCACCCACTCTTCGACCTGCTCCTCGGTCAACGGCTCGAACCGGCAGTAGATGACCGCGAACTTGCCGCGGCCGCCCGACTGCTTGATGTAACGGGTCTCGATCTCGACCGTCTTGCTCAAGGTCTGGCGGTACGCCACCATCGGCTTGCCGGCGGTTACCTTGACGCCGGGGTTGCGCATCAGCTTTTCCAGTGACACTTCCAGGTGCAATTCACCCATGCCGCTGATAATCAGCTGGTTCGTTTCCGGGTCGGTCCGCGCCTTGAGCGTCGGGTCGTCACGCACCAACTTGCCCAGGGCGTCGGCCAGCTTTGACTCGTCGGTCGTCTTATCCGGGATAATGGCTTGGGCAATGACCGGCTCGGGGAAGCTGATCTCTTCCAGGATTATCGGGGCCGCGGTCGAGCAAAGCGTGTTGCCGGTGTAGGTCTGCTTCAACCCCACCACCGCCACGATCTCGCCGGGGCCGGCCACGTCCAGCGGCTCCTTGCGATCGCCCATCATGCGGTAGACGCGGGCGACGCGTTCGCTGCGGCCGACGGCGGTGTTCAACACCTCGTCCTTGGGGTGCAGCTCGCCGGAGTAAATGCGCACGTACACCAGATCGCCGGTCGCCTCGGTGACGGTCTTGAACGCCAGGCAGGAGAACGGATCCTTGGCATCGGCCTTCCGCTCAATGGCCGTCTTGGTCTTGTCCTTCGGCTTGACGCCGACGACCGGCGGGCGGTCGGCGGGCGACGGCAAATAGTCCACGACGGCGTCGAGCAACAGCTGCACGCCCTGGTACAGCTTCGACGAGCCGCAGAAGATCGGCGTCAGCTTGTTCTCGAGCGTGCCCTTGCGCAGCGCCTTCTTGAGCAACTCCTTCGACACCGGCTTCTCTTCGAGCACCAGTTCCAGGAGCTGGTCATCGGCGTGTGAGGCCGCTTCGAGCAGGTGCCGGTGATACTCCTCCGCCTGCTCCTTGTGCGCCGCCGGGATGTCGTCCATGGTGAAGCGCGTGTTGGTCTTGTCCGTCTTGTCGCGGTTGATGTACTTCATCTCAACCAGGTCGATGATGCCCTGAAACTCGCCCGATTGACCGATCGGCAGCGAGCAAATGGCGGGGATGACCTGCAACTTCTTCTTCATCTGCTCGATGCAATCGAAGAAGTCGGAACCCATCCGGTCCAGCTTGTTGATGTAGGCCAGGCGCGGCACGTTGTGCTTGTTGGCCTGGTACCACACCGTTTCGGACTGCACTTCGACGCCGCCGACGGCGCAGAAGACGCCGACTGCGCCGTCCAAGACGCGCAGCGAGCGCTCGACTTCCGCGGTGAAATCGACGTGGCCGGGCGTGTCGATCAGGTTGATGCGCGTTTCGCCCCACTCGATGGTGACGGCGGCGCTGTTGATCGTGATACCCTTTTGCCGTTCGAGCGGGTCGAAGTCGGTGGTCGTGTTGCCGTCGTCAACGTCGCCGACCTTGTGCTTGGAGCCGCTGAAATAGAGAATCCGCTCCGTGGTGGTCGTTTTGCCGGCGTCCACGTGCGCGATAATGCCGATGTTGCGAAGGTTTTCAAGCATGGTTCGTGGCCGCGAAAGCACCTCCGCGGCGGACTCCTGGAAAGAAAACGGAAGGCGACGGAAAAACCACTTTTCCCTACCACCCGCAAACGTCTTGCCGAAACGAACAAATCGCCGGGCCGGGACGGCAACCCGGCAAGCGAATCGAGATAACCCCGATGAGGAGAGTGGGAACGGCTCGTTCCCGAAGAATTCAGCGTCGTCAATCAGCTACACGGTGGGGAATGCTCTCACCTCTGAACTAATCATATATTCCAACGTGTGAAATTGTCCAGAGGATTAACGGCAGAATCGTGAAATTCGGGAAAGTTGCCGCCGCTTGCGGCTTTGCAAGCCCTCACAACGACGATGGGATCGGGTCGTCGAACTCAAAATTGGCGAACGACCTCTTCTTTTCGTCCGGAGTGAGAAGCAGGATGGTACTCAGATGGCTTTGGATTTCTTCCGGCAATTCGTCCAGTACCCGCCACACTTCGTCGTGCCGATCCGTTCGGCTGACGTTGGCAAAATCAGGATCGACGATGCGAATGCGGATGGAAACGGAATTTTGACGGAAGCCTTCGATCTCGGCACGCGGATGCCGCGACTCGTACTTCGCGAGCACCTTCATCACCGCGTCGAGGTAGTCGTCCGTCTTGCCGCGCACGTTCAGTGGCATCGGTTACATCTTCCCATCAGCCCAGGTCATGATCGCTTCCGCCGAGTCGAGGAAGGTTTTCGCATCCCCGTACTTTGAGGTGCCAGCCTTGTACCTGATCTCCACGGCCCAGGTGTTTACGAACGAGAACGCTTTCGAGATGGCGTGGGGAAACGGAGGGCCGCCGTTCTCAAAGTAGCGTGCCTTCAGCCAATCGTAGTCGTGGGCTTTCGGCCCACGAAACGAATCGCGCATTTCGATTCTTTTGCCCCCGGGCAGCATGGACAGGATCAAGGCCTTGAGCATACCTTCGACGCAGTAGCCTGCCAAGTAAATTGCGCCGGTGGTCCGCTCCGCTTCGAGAAGGAAGCGAGCGTCCTCAAAGCGCTGCTTTGCAGCTTGGTAGTACGGCCGCGCTTCCGCTGCGTGTGGCAAAGACATGGACCACGGCCCCGCGCCTTATCAGCCCCAAGGACCTGGGCATTATACCAGCGTTTGCCGCTTGCGGCTTTGCGGTCCCGCAACGCCGCAAGCGGCAAATCAGAACTTGATCTTCGGCGCGCTGAACCACCCGCCCGACTTACTGGTTACCGTTCCCATAATGACACGCGGAAACGTCGCCGATTCGTTCGGGTTCGGTGCCGGCGTCAGTTCCGGGTCCCATTCCAGCACTTCGGTCGCCAGCGTCTCCTGAACGCCCGGCTGCTCGCCGGGTCGGCTGTCCACGCGGACGAACACCGGCCACGGCTTGTGGTCCGCGCCGACCGCCCACACCGGCCGCCACAGCGCCCGATCCGGCTTCTCTTGCCAGCGCTGCAACTTCGCCTGGGCCGCGGCGGTCGGCGTACCCTCGGGCTGGTAGGTCAAGGCCGACCCCGGCACCTTCCAGGCGGTCTCGTGCGCCCGCCGAACAATTGCCACGTTCGCCGTCAAACCGGGGCGCAGGTGCCAGTCGCCGGTCTCCGGGTTGCGCTCGTTGCGAACGTCGATCAGCACCTTGTAATAAACCGCGCCGTGGTCGCTGATCGGCACCAGGCGCACGTCCTCGACCTTGCCCGTAAAGGTCTGCCCCGCGTCGCTGTTGCCCGACACCGTGAACTCGACGCGCTGGCCGCGCACGATCTTGTTAATGTCGGCCTCGGCCACCTGGGCCTGGACTTGCATCCGTTCCAAATCCACGGCCAGTGCGAACAGGTTGCCGGACGCCGGCGGCGCGATCTGCTGGTTGAGCGACACCTTGCGTTCCAGGACGATGAACGACCGCGGTTTCGGCGAGTGGGTGCCGTCCGGGGCCAGGGTGCCGACGCCGTCGCGCGGCTGCGACAGGCTGCCCGCCGCGCTCAACGTCGGCACGCGGATTGTCGTCTGCCGTAGTTCCAATTCGGCTTGCCGGCGCGACTCCTCCGCTTCGCGGACCTTGACGGACGCCGCCTCGATCGTGACCTCGGCGCTGCGCAACAGGCTCTCGACCACGTCCATGTCCGGTTGCCGGCGGACCTCCGGGGAGCGCTGGCGTTCGCGGTCGGCGGTCGTTTTGGCCGCGTCGCGTGCCGCCTCGGCCTGTTTGACGGCAACCCGCGCCTGTTCGACCGCCAGCTCCGCCTGTTTGAGGTGCAGTTTCGCCATGCCCTGGTCGAGCCGGGCCAGCACGTCGCCCTCGTGAACCACCTGGTTGTAGTCGGCGTAAACTTCGACCACTTTGCCCGACAATTCGGTACCCACCGGCAGCACTTCGCGCGCCTGGACGACGCCCGTGGCGCTGACCGTCTCCGCCGCGCGACCGTACTCCACCGTTGCCGTGGTCAACGCATCTGTGCCGGGAGCGGCCCCGAACCAGGTACTCAGCCACACCGCGGTCCCGGTCAGCGAGGCACCGCCCAGGACGACTAAAACCAGCAGGGTTTTCACAGTGCAAGGATCCTTATTTCGGGGACCGAACGCGTCGGGGTCGTTACCGAAGCATCCTTGCCGAACATTCCTCTCATTTCAGCGGCGGTCATTTTGGGCGAGCCGGAAGCGTGAGCGACCGGAGTGGGTTTCAGTGCTAACCTCCGGTCGCTGACGCTCCCGGCTCGCCTTAACCATTCTATACCGCCCAACTTCCGGGCGCGCAAGGGTAGTTCATTTCCGGCAGGAATGCGGCCTGCCAAAGAATGAAGGCGGCGGGCTGAATCCGCTGATTCAACCCGCCGCCTTCATTGTTCCGCCATCGGCGACAAGCGACGTTGGCGTTTCCGAGTAGGCTCCGCACCGGGAAACGACAACCGCCGCCCGCTTCCGAGAACGGGGTTAGCGAGCCGCCACCGTGGTGGACAGCAGGGTCACGCGCGTCTCTTCGCCGGCGCGGACCGTGACCTTCTCTTCGGCCCGAATCGTCTTGCCGTTGCGGACGACTTCCACCTTGAGGGTGTAGTTATAGTCCTGGCCCGGGTTCAGGTTCGGGGAGACGAACGTGCGCTCGGCCGAGGTCGAGGCGGTCGTCGTGTCGTCGATGACGAGCTTGGCGTCGGCGGGCAGCGACACGATCAGGGTCGCCGGGGCCGGTGCCATGCCGGTTTTCGGATTCTTATCTTCCTTCGGCATCTTCCTCAACTCTTCGCCGGACTTCATACCGGGACTGCCTTGCATCATGCCGGGATGACCGCCGACGCAGCCGGGGCCGGGGACGTAGCCGCCGCCGCCGTAGGAACCGGTGCAACCGCCGTAACCGCCGCCGTAGCCGCCGCCGTAGGAGCCGGTGCAACCGCTGTAACCGCCGCTGTAGCCGCTACAGCCGCCGCCACTGCAGCTGTGGTGGTGATGACCGCCGAGGAAGTGGTGACCGCCGCCGCCGCCGCCGCCGCCGCCACAACCGCAGCTCGCAGCGACGTAACCGCTGCAACCGCCGCCGCCGCAGCCGCCGTGCCGATGCCCGAGGTCCGGGGTTTCGCCGCCGGTCGTCATCGCCATCATGAGAACAACACTGTACATTCTGCTACCTCCGAAAAAGCAAAGGGTTAAAACAACCCACACGCGTGAACCATTTCACAACGCCTGGAGCCGTTCGTGTAGGACAAGGGTTGAAGGCAATCCGTCGAGAACGGGTGCCGCCGCCCGGAAAGGGTTCGACGGCATCGGGTGTTCGGTGATGGCTGTCATCATGCTTCCAATGCACTGGCACAAGTTCGCGACGCCTCCGGTCGAACGAGGAGGGCTGCCGCCCCCAGCCGACTCTACTGATTGTATGAAATAGTAAAGATGGATAAAGGGAGAGTCAACCGTAATTTGGGAGTTCTGAGAAAATCAGGCACAAATTACCAAACAAGCTCATCCTTCATCCCCACCAGTTGAGGAAAACTGGGCAAATTGCATACCGTTCTTTGACAATAACGTCGCAAGATGGGGAGGTGAGGGGCTTTTTGCCGCTAGCGGCTTTGCGACGAAAAAAGGGCGGGAGTGCTGTGGCACTCCCGCCCCGAGTGGCAAAGCCGCAAGCGGCAAGCCGTTGTTACTTGTTGTCCTTCATGGTGCCCAGATCCCGGCCGTAGAGCGGCAGGTGGCGGTAGTAAACTTCCAGCGTCAACAGCGACAGCGAGGTCCACATGATGCGGCCGCCGTCGTTGACGACGCCCTGGCCGCCGGGCGACCAGCTACCGTCCTGGTGGACGAACTTGGCGTCGGTGCCCTTGTCCTGCTTGCGAAGGAGCGTGTCGCGGATGCCGTTCTTGCCGGTGCCGTCGGGGCCGAGGTTCCAGAACTGCCAGGTCGTGCCGCCGATATGGTGGAACACCTGGGTCGCGTAATACTCGTAGTACAGGTTGCCGGTCGCGCCGGGCGGCGCTTCCTTGAGGTACTCGATGCCCTTGAGCAGCTCGGGGTTCTTCGGGTTGACGCCGAGGTACTCGCGGCACAGCAGGGCCACGGCGGTCATCGTGGGCGTCGCCCCGGTGCCGGGCGTGTAGCCGTAGCCGACCTGCTTCTTCTGGGTCGAGGGGCTATCGAACTCCGTCTTGCACTTGTCGAGATACTCTTCGACGCCGGTGAAGGTCTTGGCGGGGACGCTCAGGCCGGCCATCTGGCCGCTCTTGAGGGCCATGACCTGCCAGCCGGTGACGGAGGTGTCGCCCTCCTGCTTGGGCACATAACGCCAGCCGCCGCCGCCCTTGGACGGGTCGGCCGTGGACTGGGCGTTGACGATGAACGTGATGGAGCGCTGGGCCGCCGCCCGCAAGGTCGGGTCGTTCGACATGCCGTACGCCTCGCACAGCGCGATGGCGGCAATGGCGTGGCCGTACATGTTGCTCAATTCCGCGTCGCCGCCGAGGTAGCCGTCTTTGGTCTGGATGCGCAGGAGGTAGCCGAGGCCGCCCTGGACGGTCTTGCTGTAGTCGGTCTGCTTGGAGCCGGCCACCGGCTTCTGGGTGTGGCCGGCGGCGAGGAACGGCAACAGGGCCATGCCGGTGGCGGCGGGGTCGTTGTGGCGGTTGGTGACGCCGGTGCAGCCGCAGCCGCCCTTGCCGACGACTTGACCGGCCTTGTCGCGGCCGTGTTCGGGGAATTTGTGCAGCGACCAGCGACCGTCGGGTGCCTGGTGGCCGGCGAGCCACGCCAGACCGCGGGCGACCGCCGCCTCGGACTCCTTGTTGCCGCCGCCCTCTTCGAGCATTCGTTCGCGGGTCGAGCCGGTGCGGCCGGCCATGCCGCCGGGGTTATAGAGGCCGCCCATGCCGCCCGGCGTACCGGCCATCTGGCCGGTGCCCGGAATACCCGTATCGGTCGCGCCGCCGAGGCCGCCGCCGGTGCCGGCCGGCTGCGGGATGCTGCGGGCGATGGGGTCTATGCCATTGGGGATGCCGGGGGTTTCGTCCTTGTTCGCCTCGCCCGGAACGCTAACGGTCGTGATGTTGTCTGTGTTGTAATTGGTCCGCAAGTCGGTGTTATTGCCCAGGTCGGGGTTGGTCAGGTCGAGTGCCGGCGGCTCTTCGTCTTCGACCTTCGTTTCCTGCACTTCAAGCTTGTCGCCCTTGCGTGGACCGGCCGCCGACACGGGCTGGGTGAGCGAGGCGATCAGGAAGAACAGGCCGAGCAGGCCGATTTGAATGGTCGCGCTGCCGAGCCAGATTGGGATCAGCATAAACCAGGAGTTGGTCCCGGTGGCGGCACCGATCTTCGGGGCGACGATCTGCCGCCGGCCTTCGCTACTCACGTTGCTTGACATGGTTGATCTATCCCCAGTTGAATCCGTCAACGCATCAATTTAAGACGAACATTGCCTTGTAATCGTCCCCCCCCCAACCCGCCCTACCCCCCCAGCCCCCCCCTTGTTAAGGGGGGGCCACACAGACACCCCCCCAGACCAAGCGGGGGCCGGGGGGGGGAACGGTTTCCCCCCAACCCGCCGTTA
>JBBRLG010000280.1:0-9411 GCA_038231495.1 Gemmatales bacterium
CCCCCTGCCCCCCCTTCGTAAGGGGGGGAGTGATCGGCTAACTTCCTTCATCCTTTACTTGGTAACTTTCGCGTCCGCCAGGTCCACGTGCTTGCCGAGGTCCTGCAAGTTGCCGCCGCCGACGATGATTTTCAGCTTCTGCACGTCCTTGACGTTGATGGCCAGGGGCTTTGGCGCTTTGCCGCGGTCTTTGCGATCGACGATGACCTTGGCCAACTCCTTGAACTCGGCGTTCGCGCCGCGGTCGGAGGTGCCGAGGACGCGCACCGTCGTCGAGCCGTCGTGGCCATTCACCGCGTCATCGACGCCGACGAACGCCTTGAATTCGCGGTACTCGCCCTTGATGTCGAATTCCAGCTCCGCGTAAGCGTGGACCGACAGGCCGCTCGTGTAGACCTTGCCCTCCAGCTTCAACGGGCCGCCTTCCAGGTTGCGGTTGATCTGGTAGTGTTCCGCCGTCTGGTGCTCCGGCGTGTCGAAGGGCGAGGTTTCGACCAGGTTGGTCGGCTTCAGGTCGGCCAGGTAGGCGATTTTGCCGCTGGTGTAATCGAGCCGGGCCACCGTCTTGGGCGTGTAGGCGAGCTTCACGCCGCACGAGGTTTCGACCTCGACGCCGGTTTCGGTCGCCGTCACGGCACTGACGTAAATCAGGTTGCCCTGGGCGTCAGTCAGCCGGCAGATCACCGGCTTGGCGGCGGCGTTGACGCCGCGCGTGAAGATCAGGCCGTAAGCGTCGGCGATCTTGATTTCGAGTTCCGGTCCCGCCGTCGGCGTGAACTTGATGAGCGTGCCGGTCTCGTCGCCCTCGGTGAAGGTGCCGGGGCGGGCCGCGAACTTGCCGCCCTTCATCACGGCATGCACGTCGTTGATGCGCTTGTTGGCGATGCGGTCGTCCCAGTCTTTGCGGTTCGCGGCGACGTTGGCTTCGATCAGGACGTTGGCGACGATGGTCAGCGGCGCAACGACCACCTGGCCGGTGGTGAGCAGCGTAAAGACGGCCTTGTCCTTCTTGACGAGGAACGCACTACAGTGCAGGACGGTGCCGTCGGTCAATTCCACGTCGGTAAACTTGTCGTCGGCCTTGGGCCGGCCGGCGGTGCTGTAGTCCACCTGCAACACCTCGTCGAGCGGGATCGTGACCTTCTGCCCGTTCTTGTTGAGGACGACTTCCTTGTCCGAGATGCTGACGACGTCGCCGACGACGAGACCCAGCTTGAGCGTATTGACGTCCGCCGCCGGCAGGGCCGACACGCAGAGTAGCATGGCGAGGAAGGCACGGCGAAGCGGCATAGACGACCTCACGGGAAAAGAGAACCCAGGTTGTCCAAACGAACCAGGTCGCAGGATGCGTGCATTGTAGCAGGCGCTCTTTGGAGTGCGGCGGCTCGACGCCGCTTTCTTTCTTTCTTTGACGAAGTACCTGGCCTCGAAAAAGAAAGGTAACCGTTCACCGCGTTGTTGAAAACCAGCCAACCGTAGACCTGGCGCGCTATCGTTTCCGCGACGACCCATTCGTTTCGCGTGGCTTGAGAGCCAAGGAAACGAACTTTACTTCCGCAAGTGCTTATCGGGTATTCTCTTGGGGAAGTTCGTTTCCCGACCCCCTGACACACCCCCCTGGATTCTCTCCGGCCGTTGATGTCCAATCATGTCCACTGCCCGCACTCGGTGAACGGTTACAAAGAAAGAAAGAAAGCGGCGTCGAGCCGCCGCACTCCAAAGGCCCACGCCAAAAGCGACGGCGCGGGACCCAAGGGCCAGCGCCGTCGCTCGCAACGTTTGCGGATCGAACCACGACCCTTAGTCGTTGTTCTTGCCCTTACCCTTGGCGATGTCGTCCGTGATCTTGTGGATCTTGTCCTGCCGCTTCGACAGGTCTTGCAACTCGACGCGGATCGACTCCATTTGCTGGCTGACCTTCGGGTCCGGCACCTTCACCGGCAACTGCTCGTCGGGGTATTGCTTGCCGTAAATCGTCGTCCGCTTGTTGACCTTGTCCTGCATCGAACGGATCATCTTCAACTCGGCGATCTCGTCGATCAGGCCCGGCTTCGGCGGCTTGCCGGCGGGACCCGGCGGCTTCGGTGGCGGCGGCGGTCCCTTGTTCTCCTTGATCGCCTTCTTCAACGCCTCGACCATCTCCTGCAACGTGCCGATGATGTCGTCCTCGATCTGCACGGTCACGACGCCGGAGTCGGTCTTGTCCAGGCGGCCCTTGACCGTCACCATGTCCTCGCGGACTTGCTTGAACACTTCCGCGAAAGCGATCGCCGAACCCTCGGCTTCAATGATGCGGATGGCCATGTTGGCTTCCTTCACGATCGCATCTTCCTTGTCGGCCAGGCCGTTCGACATCTGCTCGTCGACGCGCGTCGGCTTCTGGTCGTCGTGGCCCTTGACGTTCTTGTCCAGCACCACGGTGCCGTCGCGGACCGCGAGCTGCATGGCCAACATCTTTTCGCAACGCCCCTTGAGTTGGGCCAGGATGCGTTCGACTTCCTGCTCGCGGATCTGCTTGAGCAGGTCTTCCAGCTGCTTCTTGGCTTGTTCCAACTTGGCAATCGCGTCATCGACCTTGGGGCCGGCCGCGTCGGGCTTGTTCTTCTCCAACTCGTTGCTGGCCTTGTCGCCGGAGTCAGCCCCTTCCTTGATTTTCTTACGCGCCGGGTCCAACTCGGACGGCGGCGCGGGCGGCGGCGGCTTGGCACCCGGCGGGGGCGAGCCACCACTACCCGGTTTGCCTTCGCCGGGCGGACTCTGACTCGGCGGCGCGTTGCTCGGCTTGGCTTCGCCGGGCTTCGGGTCGCCCGGTTTGCCTTCGCCGGGCTTGCCGGGCTTGGCATCACCCTTGCCGTCGCCCTTGGCCTTGCTGTCGCTCGGCTTGGCGTCGGTGGGCTTGGCGTCGGTGGGCTTGGCGTCACCCGGTTTCGCTTCGCCGAGCTTCGGGTCGCCGGGTTTCGGCGCGCCGGGCTTGCCTTCACCGGGCTTCGGGTCGCCGGGCTTGGCAGCGCTGCCGGGCTTGCCTTCGCCGGGCTTGGCGTCCTTCGGGTCGGTCGGCTTGGTCACCTTCGGGTCGCCGGGCTTGCTCTCGGCCGGCTTGCCCTCGCCAGGCTTCGGGTCGCCGGGCTTGCCTTCGCCGGGCTTACCTTCACCCGGTTTCGGCTCGCCGGGCTTGCCCTCGTTGGGCTTGGCATCGCTCGGCTTGCTCTCCTTACTGTCGCCGCCCTTGCTCTCCTTCGGGTCGCCGGGCTTACTCTCGGCGGGCTTGCCTTCGCCGGGTTTCGGGTCGCCGGGCTTGCCTTCGCTCGGCTTGGCGTCACTCGGCTTGCTGTCCGGCTTGTCGCCGCCCTTGCCTTCCTTCGGATCGGCCGGCTTGCTGTCCGGCTTGTCGCCGCCCTTGTTCTCCTTGCTGTCGCCGGGCTTGCCCTCTTTCGGGTCGCCAGGCTTCGCTTCTTTGCTGTCGCCGGGCTTGCTTTCCTTCGGGTCGCCGGGTTTGGCTTCCTTCGGATCGCCGGGCTTCGTTTCCTTGTTGTCGGCCGGTTTGCCTTCTTGCGGACGCTCTTCACCCTTGGGGTCCTTGGCGTCGGCTTTGGCCTCGCCGGGCTTACCTTCCTTCGACTCGCTCTTGGGCGGCAACTTCCCTTCGGACTTGCTGGTGTCCGCGGGCTTGGGCGTCACGCCGGCCAACTTCTTCATCGCATCGTTGGCCTTGTCCTGGTCGGGCTTCAACTCCGGCGCCTTCTGCCGGCCCAGGTCGATGCGCGTGCGCAGGCGCTCTTCCCTGGCGATAATGTCCTTGAGTTGCTCCAACATCCGGGTCACTTCCTGCCGGCGGCGGCGCAACTCCGCTTCCTTGTCGTCCTTCTGCAACATCTCGATGAGCGTGTTGAGGTCCTTGCGCAGCTCGTCGTTGCGGCCGATCACGTCGGCCAGGACGTCGGTATCCTTGAACGTCTTGTCGGACTTGAGGGCGCTGACGAGGCCGGTCATCTTCTGGTCGATGCCCATTTCGCTGGCCTTGGCGAGGGCTTCCTTGAGGACGGTGGCCTTGTCCTTGTCCTCCTGGCGCGAGCTATTTTCGAGGCGCTGGGCCAGGCGCAGGAGGGAGAGCTTGAACTCGTCGAACTGCCGTTTGAGACGGTCCTGCTCGTTGGGAGCGTCGCCGATGCGGGCCTTGGGGTCGGTCTCGTCCTTGGGCACCGTGGCGGAGGTGCCGCCCGGCGTGACGGGCTTGATCTTGATCTCGGGTTCGGCCCTGGCAATCAGGGCGAACGCGGTGGCCGTCACAAACAGTGTGGCCAGTAGACGACGCGTCATTACCGTTACCTCCCAACCCGTGAGGGACAAAGCTCCATTTGTAGCTGCCTTATAAGACGAACCAGGGGCGTTGGACCAACTGCATCCGTAAGACGTTTCGCGGTGAAACGTTTCGGCGAGCGGTGACATTCTAGCACTTGCGAGCCGAGCGCGTAAGCCGCCAGTTGAGACCCCGACGCTTGCCAATTGCTGCGCCAGGGCAAGGGCCCAGCCAGACTTTCGCGAAACCACCCGCACGCCTAACGCAAACCCTTTGCTAAACACTTCTTACACTCCACTAACCTTTCCTGAACCACCCTTGTCCTGGAAAAGCCGTCCGGCACTCGCCTGGCACCGTTGCTGAAACGATTGGCGGACCCTACGATCCAGGAAAGGACACCGACACGATCGAATTGACCGAATCGCGGCTGGCCGCTCCTGTAGTTGGGTTATCAGAGACAGGGGGTAGACATGGACTTCCCACCGGAACACTACTTCCAAACAGCGATTCAGCGCATACGGCAAGCCCAACACCTCTACAATGAGGGTTCCAGCTTCGCCCTCGCCATTTACGTCGGCGGCGTCGCGGTCGAGTGCCTGCTTCGCGCCTTCAAGGGCCGGCGCGACCCGACGTTCGATGAGAAGCACAACCTCCTGCGCCTGTTCGCGGCGAGCGGAATGTTGCGCGCAGACCGCGAAAAGCTGCGGGAGAAGGGGTGGTCAGGCGACCAAATCGACGCACACCTGCGCACCCTGCAAGCGGCTGTGAATGACGTCGTTCGATTGTGGGCCAACAACTACCGGTTCGCGTCCGAGGAGCGGCTGCGCTCTCACTTGAAACAGATCACCGGCTATCAGAAAAAACTCAAGGGCGACTACCTGAAGGAGCAAGCGCGGCGGTTCCTCAGTTCGGCCCAGAAGTTCGTGGAAAAGGGGGTGGTGCAATGGCACGTCTAAACAGCGCGTTTCAGCGGAAGCTGGAGCGAATTCTAACCCGGAGGTTCCCGGTGCCCGATACGGTCAAGTTGGAAGACCACGATGGGATCATCGGCATCATTACGTCCGCCGGGTTCGCGGGCATGGAATCCATCGACCGCCAGAACCTCATCGGCGACATCCTGGCGACCCACCTGACGCCCGAAGAGCGGCGGCGGGTGCAGGTCATCGTTGGCGTCACCCCGGACGAAGGGACCGGCTACTTGGCCAATGAGGACTGAAAAGGGAGCGAAGTCATCCGGAGTTTCGGCGGAAGGCAACCGTTACAGGAACCTTTTTCACTCTTCAAACTGGAAAAATGCTCCTGACACTTTTTGCCTTCCCGCACTTGCTGGTAGGACTGGCCGTTACTGCGTCGGCAGACTGACATACGAAAAGTCTATGGTGTAGTTGTCGGCATGGATCAAAAGCCGCAAGCACGAGGCAACAGGTGGAATTCGTTTCATTCGCCCTGCCACACACCCCCCCGAACGAATTTCACAAGGTGGAACTTATGGCCGGGCAAAGACTTAATGCATTCGTTCCGCATGGTGCCCTAGCGCCACGTCCTTGAACAACGGTTGATTTCTTTGCCACCCGAGTTTGAACCATGCCCTTATTTCTTCTTCGGCTCCTCCCCAAACAACTCGTCCTGTAGCCGTTTGAGCAACACGGCCAGGAAGTCACGCTGGCTCTTCTCTTCTTCCTCGATCTTGCGGGCGTCCGCGATCAACTTGTCCAGCGTAATCAACCCCTGCATCGCGTCCAGGAGGCGCTGCAAATCGTCGATCACCAGCTGCATCTGGTCGCGCGCGTCCTTGCCGGCCTTCTGGGCCACGCTCTTACGCTCCTCCAGCGGCAACTCCTGGTTGTCCAACGCCTTGCGGAACGTCGAAACCCGGTCGCGCGTCCGCGGGAAGCCGAGGTCGTCGATCTTCGTCAGCGGCGTCACGATGTCCGCTTCCATCCGGCCGATCTTGTCCGCCGCGATCTGGTTCACCCGGTACTCTTGCAAGATGCGCTGATAGTCCGTCAACGCCTCCTTGCAGATCACCTGGGTCTTGTCCAACACCTGGTCCACGTCCTCCGTGCGGACGCTCATCGGGCCGAAATTCTCCGGCTTCAGGCCGCCGCTCGCCAGGTCCTCGTTCACCAGCTGCGTCAGCTTCGCTTGATTCTCCTGCAACCGGCTCATCACCTCGCCCAGGCGCGTGTACAAACCTTCCTCTTCCTTGCCGATCTCCGCCAACAGTTCGCCTTCGGAGACGACCATGAAGGTGAACTTGTCCTTGCTCGGACTGACTTTCGGGTCGCTGGTGGTTTCACCGTCCACGTCCGTGTTGACGCCTTCCAGCCACAGTTGCACGCGGTAGCGCTTCTGCGTCTTGAGTGACTCGGTTTCCAGCAGCTTCGCGAGGGTCATCGGGAAGTCGTTCGTGACCGGGTCGAACTCGGCCTGCTTCCACTCGTCCGGCTTCAGCGCGTATTCGCGCAACAGCGAGCGGTACGGTGCCGGTTGCGGCTCGGCCAGCAGGCGCTGGACCGTCGCCAGGTTCAGAAGCTTGTCCTTGTCGTAGATTTGGTTGCTGCCCTTGAGCGCCTTGTCGAAGCCGGCGACGTTGAGGTGTTGCACGGGCCGTTTGTTCACCTCGTCGGCGGCGCGGGCCGCGTTCTTCGTCGCGATGTTGAGGTACGTCAGGCCGATCAGGTAGCTGTGGCCCTCGGGATTCATCAACGGCACCGCCGCGGCCAGGAGCGCCGCATCGACACTCTGGCTGGCACCGACCTCGATCGGGGCGACGGTGTAGGCGAAACGCACTTCGGACAGGCCGAACTTGTCCGTCACTTTGCCGTTGAACGGGATGCGCACGATCGGCGTGACGAGGTAGCCGTCCTTGGTCTTGCGCACCACCTGCGGCTCCAGGTCCACGTCGGGGAAGTGTTCTTCCGCGGGTCGGATAATGATGCTGCGGAAGCCGACGACGCCGTCCTGGTCGGTGAACTCGAACACGAAGCTGATTTCCTGGCGCACGTCAATAAACGTCGTGCGGAAGCTGGTTTCGTCGGGCCGCTCGAACGGCACCCTCGGCTGCAACTCTTCCTCGCCGTTGCGCTTTTTCAAGGCGCGGATCGTGGCCAGCGGCTTGTCGGCGATGCCGGTGAGCGTCACGTCGGTGCCGGCCGGCACGTCGATGCGCGTCGTGTCGCCGCCAAACAGTTCGGCGTCCACTTCGCTCATCACCTGCTTTTTGCCGCGCAAGTCCTTGGTGGTCAGGTCGCCGTTGGGCTGGTAGTACAGGTACGCCGGGCGGCGCTCCTGGCGTTTGAGTTTGACCAGGGTCGGGGCGGCGACGACGACGATCTGCCGGGAGGGGGTGTAATAGTCCTCGCCGTGCGCCCGGAAGGTGAAGGTCCACGGCAGTTTGCCCGTGTCCTTGAGGTCGGAGTAGGTGCCGCTGTATTCGTTGTCGGGCAACGTGGTCAGCGAGAAGGTGTTGTTCGTGGACGTGCCCCCAAAGCGTACCGTCACGTTGCGCGGCACGATGAGTTTGCGGGCGCGGCCGCTCGTGCCGGGTTCGGCCAACCGTGCGTCCAGCGCGTCGAGGGCGTCGCGGAAGTCGCTGTAGCGCTGCAGCCGGGCGATGACGAGGTTGCGCAGGTCGGCGTACTTGCCGTTGTCGGCAAAGTTTTCCGAGGCGGTGAGCAGGTTGGCGATCTCGTCGAGTGTCCAGACATCGCTCTCGTGCGTGGCGGCCCACGCCTGCGGGAGCGGCGGCACTTCCGGCCCGCCGAGGCGGTCCTTCGACAGGTCCGACCAGCGCATCTGCCGATAGCCGCCCTCTTCGCTGGCATCGGCCAGGAACCAGGTGCCTTCCTTGCCGGGCACCGTCTTGCGCACGTCGAAGCGATTCAACTGGATAGCGACCACGTCAACCATAAGGCGTTTGCGCCCCTCGCGGATTTGGTCGTCGTCAACTCCCGTCGGCAGGAACGGTTCGCCGGCCCGCGGCTGCCAGTCGCCCGGCAATTCCGGCAGCGATTGATTCTTGAGGATGCCGGCCACGTCGGCCCAGGCCATGCCGCGCCAGCCTTCGGCGGCTTTGCGGTCGGCGACGACGTATTGCAGGGCGCGGACGCGAATCGCTTGCGGCGGCGCGTTCTGGCCGATGGCGATGCTGGCGAGGGGTTTGCCGTTCTCGTCGTTGGGCCAGCTGATGACTTGCAGGAACGCCCGTCGCGGCCAGATGGTGTCGCGCAGCAGCACGTCGCGCTCGAACCAGATGCCGGCGACCTGGTGGAAGTCGCGGACGCCCTCGCCGACGCTCGACTTATTCGCGACCCAGCTGTCCGCCAGGGCGAAGCCGCCCAGGGCCAGGGCGTACGACACCACGGTCAGCGCGATGACGGCGACGGTCTGCCGGGTGAGGCGTTTCCAGTTGAACACTTTGCCGATCGGCAGTTGATCGACGCGGGCGGCGGCCTCGTGGACGGTCTGGTTAATCATTGCCACCGAATAGCCCTGCTTCTCGGCCCGGCGGGTGTCGTGCAATTCGATGGCGGTGATGAGTCGGTCGCCGAGGATTTTCGGGAAACGGTGTTCGAGGACGAGGGCCAGGGCCACGTCGCGAAACTCGGTGAACAGCCGCATGACGACCTTGAGCGTCACCGCCGCCAGCAGGCCGGCGACGAGCAGGACCAGGACGACCACGCGCACGGCCTTGGGCATGTCCTGGACCCAGTCGTAGTCCATGAGCTTGAAGGTGCCGTAGTCGAGGAGCAGGCCGATCCAGAACCACAGGGCGAGGTAGAGCACGAGGACGAGCGCGCCTTCGAGCGTGACGTAGCCGCGAATCCAGGTCCGCAGCCGGCCCAGGGGGTGGCGAATCTTGCGGTGCGCGTCGTTCAGGTTGCCGGTGCGTGCGGGGGGGGTGGCGGTGGCCATGATTTATGTGTTTCGCTGAGAGTTAAAGGTTCAATCAAGCTGTCCAGGCGAGCCGGGAGCGTAAGCGACCGGAGTATACTGACCGCGGTCCAATGTGATGCAAACGCCCGTAGCCACAAGCGGCCCGCTTGTGGGCTGAACCCGCGCAGAAGCCAGCAAGCGAGCCGCTTGCGGCTACGGGCCGCTTGTGGCTACGG
>JBBRLG010000281.1:0-9394 GCA_038231495.1 Gemmatales bacterium
CACGTCGGGCTTACGCTCCGACGCTCGCCAGCATTGGATTTCACACCCCCCACGTCGGGCTTACGCTCCGACGCTCGCCCGAATACCGCTTCCTCCCCCTTCTTTCCGCGCGCCGCAAATCCATTCGCAACTACTGAGTTTGCCGTCCGACGTGCATTTGTGCGAGAATACCCCAAACTCCGCCCGCACGGCGGCGCTTGCACCCACGTTTCGAGGTACGCCACGACATGCGCATCCTGCACACCGCCGACTGGCACCTGGCCGACCGCCTCGGCCGCATCGACCGGACCGACGACCTGCGCCACGCCGTCGAGCGCGTGGCCGACTACTGCCGTACCGAAAAAGTGGACGTGCTTCTCGTGGCCGGCGACCTGTTCAGCGAACTGGCCGGGCCGGAAGCGCTGCGCGATTCCATCCGCCATTTGCAGGAAGTGTTTCACGGCTTCCTGCGCCAGGGCGGCACCATCCTGACCCTCACCGGCAACCACGACAAGGAAAACTTCTGCCAAACCCTGCGCCATGCGATGCACCTGGCCGCGCCGGTGTCCGACGTGGCCGGCGACGTGGTGCTGCCGGGCCGGCTCTACCTTGCCACCGGGCCGTCGCTTCTCCGGCTTCGCGACCCAGCGACCGGCGGGCAAGTGCAGTTCATCCTCATGCCCTACCCCACGCCGGCACGCTACCTACTCGACGAGACGGCCCAGCGCTACCAGAGCCTCGACGAAAAAAATCGGCACCTCATGGCCGCGTTCACGGACAAGCTGCACGCCTTACGCGGCGACCCGCAGTTCGATCCCGCGTTGCCGACGGTGCTCGGAGCGCACGTTTCCGTCACCGGCAGCAGCATGGATTCGCTGTTTCGCATGAACGGACCGGAGGAAGAAAACCTGGTCTTGACCGACACCGGCACCTTTGCCGATTTTGCCTACGTCGCCCTGGGCCACATCCACAAGCCGCAGTTTCTCGGCGGCCAGACGCACGTCCGTTATTCGGGCAGCATCGAACGCATGGACCTCGGCGAAGCGAAGGACGACAAGGGCGTCGTCGTGTTCGACCTCGGCCCCGACGGCTTGATTGGCGAGCCGCGCGTGCTGCCGTTGGCGACGACGCCGATTTATGAGATTACCATTCATTCGCCGCGCGTCGAAGTGCCCGCGTATCGCGATCGCTATGCCGACGCGAAGCGCGACCTGGTGCGCATCAACTGCACCTACACCGCCGGCGTGGACAACCGCGAGGAAGTGCTGCGTCAGCTCGAAGAAATTTTTCCGCGCTGGTACGACCGCTCGATCAAGGAGATCAACGAGTTGTCCGAACCGCTCGGCAAAGACGGCGAGGCCCGCGTCCGCAGCTTCGAGGACACCGTGCGCGACTACTTGACGCAGGAATTGACGAACCATCCGGAGGACGTGCGCGCCGCCGTCCTGGGCCGGGCCGAGAGCCTGATGAGGGGGATGCAGGCATGATTCCGCGCCACGTCAAACTGAAGGGCTTCCTCTGCTACAAGGGCGAGCAGGCGATTGATTTCGACAGCAACGCCTCGCTGTGGATGCTGTCGGGCCTCAACGGCAGCGGCAAATCGAGCATCTTCGACGCGATCACCTACGCGCTGTTTGGCCACCACCGCGGCGGCGGCCAGCACGCCCACGAACTTATCAACAAGGACTGCGACGGCCTGTTGGTCGAGTTCGATTTCATGCTCGACGGTAAGACGTACCGGGCCAAGCGCACCCTGAAGCGTCGTTCGACCGGCAGCGCTGCCGGTACGCAGCAAATTTTTCGGTCCGATGGCAACGGTGCCGGCCAGCAGAGTTGGACGCCGCTCGAAGGCACCGGCCAGAAGCGCGAGTTCGATTCGTGGGTGGCGGACAACATCGGCCTGACCTATGACACGTTCACGTCGTCCGTGCTGTTGCTGCAAGGTAAGGCGGAAAAGCTGCTGGATTCCAAGCCGGAGGGACGCCGTGAGGTGTTGGCCGGCATTGTCGATCTGAACCGTTACGAGGAGTTGCACAAGAAGGCGGACGACGCGCGTAAGCAACTGGACGGATCGCTAAAGTCTCTGAAAATGCGGCTCGAAACGTTGCCCAAGGTGACGCCGCTCGACCTGGCGATTGCCGACGAACACATTGCTGCCAAGGTGGTCGAACGCACCGCGGCCCGTGGCGAGGTGGAGCGGTTGCAAGAGTTGCAACGCCAGGCACAGAGTTGGCGTGAATTGCAGGACCGGTTGACGAAAGCGCGCCGGCGCTGGCAGGAGGCGGAACGGTTACTGGGCGACGCTTCCGCCATTGAAAAGGCGGTCGAGCGCCTGCGCGAGTTACGCGACGTGTTGCCGCGGATGAAGGAGGTGGTCGAGCATCGCAGCGACGGTCACAAGGCGAAATGCGAGACCGCCGAGTTGACCGGCCAGATGGAGGAGCGCAAAGATCTGTGTACCCGGCATGAAAACGCGCTGAAGGAGGCGGGTGACAAGAAGTCGTCGCTGCACCGCCTGATCGAAGGCGACGAGGCGCGCCAGCAGCGGTTGGCCCAGGACTTTCGTGAAAGCGCGATTCTGCTAACGCGCTTGGAGGAGTGCGAGAAGAACGAGACCGACCTGAACGGCCTGCTCGCGGAGTTGAAAAAGCTACCGCCCGAGCCGCCGGCGCTGGCGAATGAGGCGCGCGACAAATGCGCCGCGCAGGTCCGGATCGCGGAAGTCGTACCCGTCTTGAAGCGGTTCGCCGACGCACGGGAAGAGCTGCGCAAGGCGATCCACCTGGAAGTGACGGCGACGCAAGCACAAACTCAGATCGAATCCAGTGGCAAGAAGTTTTCAGCGGAAGTCGAGCAACTCAAGCCGCAGCTGGCCGAGGCCGAACTGGCGTTGAAGGGCGCGCGCGACCAGACCGCCGACTGCGGCGCGCTGTTGCGCCAGGCAAAAGCAAGCCTGAAGGAATTGTCGGACCTGGAGGGGGCAAAGGTTTGTAGTCATTGTGGGCAGAATCTAACGCCCGGCCACGTCGACGACGAAAAGCGGCGGCGGCTGGCGCTGATCGCCAAACTGGAAGCAAAATCCCAGGCCGCCCAAACCGCCCAGGAAGCGGCGAGTGCGGCGGAGAAGCTGTTGCGCAAGCAACTCGACGAGGTGCAGCACAACTTGCAAGAAGCGCGGGTCAAGTATTCGGAGTACAAAAAAGACCTCGAAAGGGCGCGTGGAGACGTGGTGCGGCTGCGCGGCGAATGCGGCCAGGTCGTCGCGGAGTTGCCGGACGAGTACCGCAAGCGCGTCGGTCCGCGGCCGGCAGAGGGCTGGACGGCGACGACCTATCCGACGCCTGAACAGTTGACGGGTCTGCGCGTCCAGGCGGGCCGGGTCAAGGAGTTACGCACCGAACTCGAAAAAGCTGAGGAGATATTGCGACAGTGGAACACGCTGCGGGCACGCGAGGCGGCCTTGCAGCTGACGCTCAAGCGGTTGCAAGCCGAATTGCCCATCGACCGCGCGGCCCTGCGGCAGAAGCACGCCGGGCTAAAAGAGGACGAGTCGGCGCTGAAAAAGAACCTTGCCGCCAATCGCCAGGCATGGAAAGACACGGAAAAGGAGGAGGAAAGGCTGCGCAAGGAGCGCGACAAGAGTCACGAACAGCTCGGCAAGCTGACCACTGAAATCAACAAACAGGATTTGATCCGGCAACAGGCCGACCACGGCATCGCCCGTGTGCTGAAACTGTTGCCGGTGCAATGGCATGCGCACGCCCAAACCGCCGGCATGCGCGACCTGATCGAGTGGGGCAGCGAGCGCTCCGCACTGGAAAGCACCAACACCGACGACCGCGGCAAGCAGCTCCAGCTGGCCCGCACCGGTCTCGACAACCTCCGCGAGGAAGTGGCAACGCTTGAAAAACAGGAATCGACGTACCCCGCCGACGCCCGGCTGGACCCGGCGGCCATTCAAACCAATCTGACCGCCGCCAAGCAAACGGAAACGAAATGCGACAAGGAACTGACGGACGCGGAAAAAGAGCGTGCCTTGCTGGAAGCGCATCGGAAGGACCGCCAGACCATCGAAGAGGATTATCTGCAAACCGAGTCGGAGCATGTCACGCAAAAGCTGTTGGCCGATCTGCTGGGCCGCGACCGGCTGCAATTGTACCTCGTGCGCCAGGCGGAACGGCAGGTGGTCGAGTTTGCCAACGCCGTGCTGGACCGGCTGTCTGGCGGCCAGTTGTACCTGAAACTGAGCGGCGAGGCGAACGGCGAGGGCAGCGCCGGCAAGGCGCTGGAGTTGGAGGCGTACAACCGCAGCACGGGCGAGAAGTCGATCAACGTGGCGTTCCTGAGCGGCAGTCAGAAATTCCGGGTCGCCGTGAGCCTGGCGCTCGGCATCGGCCAGTACGCCAGTCGGCAACACCGGCCGATCGAATCGGTCATCATCGACGAAGGTTTCGGCTGCCTGGACAACCAGGGCCGGCAGGTGATGATCCAGGAACTGCAAAACCTGCGCGGCCAGATGCGTTGCATCCTGCTGGTGTCGCACCAGGAGGACTTCGCCGAGGCGTTCGCGGACGGGTATCACTTTGAGCTGGAAAGCGGGGCGACGAAGGTGACGCGGTTTCATCGGTAGAATTGCCGCTTGCGGCGTTGCGTTCCCAACCGCAACGCCGCAAGCGGCAATTCAACTGCGCACTTCCAATCCAAGCAGCGTCAAATCGTCCGGGTTCGGGCCGCCGCCGAACAGGTCGCGGGCCAGCCGGCTAACGAATTCGTCAACCGCCAAATGGCGGTGGCGCTCGGCACAGGCCAACAGGCTTTCGGTCCCCGGCGGCTGGCCCTCGAACGCCGCGTTGTCCACGCCGTCGCTGTAGAACAACACTTTGTCGCCGGGCCGCAACTGGTAGGTCAACGCCGGGAACGACGCATCGACCACGCCGAGCAGCAAGCCTTGCAATTGCCACAATTCCAGGGGGCCGTCGTGCGGAATGTACAGCGGATACGGGTGGCCGGCCCGCGCGAACTGGATCGTGGCGTCGCGGTGGTTATACAGGCCATACGCCATCGTGATGAACGGATTCTCGGACAGCTGCTGATCGACCAGCTCCTTGTTCAGCTTTTCCAGCACCTCGCCCGGCGGCACCAGGCGGTACTGCTTGCCGAAAACCTCCTTGGCCCGGATGCCTTTCTTGATGAAGATCGTCAGCAGGCTGGCGGGCACGCCGTGGCCCATCGCGTCGGCGACGTAAAAGCCGACGTGGTGCTCGTCCAGCCGGAACACGTCGTAGAAATCGCCGCCGACCCGGCCGCACAGGAGGTAATGCACCGCGAACCGGCAACTCGGAATCTCCGGCAGCGACTGCGGCAAAAAGCTCGTCTGAATCCGCTGGGCGAGTTCGAGTTCCTGGTCGATTTGCTGATAGGCTTGTTGCAGGCGCTTGTTGACGCGGTGGACTTCGGCCGTCTTTTCGGTCAGGCGGTCGTGGGTATCTTTGATGCGGAGGAAGGCCCGCACCTGGGCGAGCAATTCCGCCGGCGCGAACGGCCGCAACAGGTAGGTGTCGGCCCCGGCCTCAAAGCTGGCGAGGCGGGCTTCCGGGCCGTGATCGTCGGTGATAAAGAGGATGGGGACGACGCTTTCGTTCAGCCGGGCGCGGAGCCGCCGACACAGTTCCAGGGCGTTGCCGTTGCACTGGCTGCCCTCGACGACGACGAGTTGGAAGCCGCCCAGGTCGATGACGGCGGGGTCGCCGAGCAGATGATCGCCGATGGCGTACCCGGCACCGGCCAGGAGCCGCCGCACCTCGGCAAGCGCGCCCTGCTGTTTCGCACAAATCAGGATCGTCTCGTTCGCGGCCATCGTCGTCCTCCGGAACGATACTATACTCACCTCGGCTTAGAATGACACAAGCCCGACGCGCCAGCGAGGGTCTGGCCCTCGCTGGCGCGTCGGGCTTGTGTCAAATTGCCGCGCGCCGAGTATACCTCGTCCCCGGCTCGCCTTGGGTTTGTTAGGCGCTCTACTGTAGCAAATCCGCCCCCTGCAACCACAGCCGCGCCTGGGCGTCGCTCGGCATCCGCCAATCGCCGCGCGGCGACAGGCTGATCGTGCCGACCTTGGGGCCATCCGGCAAGCAAGATCGCTTGAACTGGTTGGCAAAGAAACGCCGTAAGAACACCTGCAACCAGCGCCGCACCTCTTCAAGCGGGTAAGTGCCGTCGAACCGCGCCTGGCCCGCGAGGAACAGAATCTTGTCCGGCGCGGCACCGTAACGCAGAAAGTGGTAGAGGAAGAAATCGTGCAGCTCGTACGGCCCAATGCTGCCCTCGGTCGCTTGCCGGGTCTTGCCCTCGGCGTCCAGCGGCAACAGTTCCGGCGAAATCTCCGTCGCCACCACGTCAAGAAGCGTGCGCCGGACCGCGCCGTCGAACTCGTTGCGGGCGGCCCAGTCCACCAGGAATTTCACCAATGTCTTGGGGATGCTGCTGTTGGGGTTGTACATGCTCATGTGGTCGCCGTTGTAGGTACACCACCCCAGCGCCGACTCGGACACGTCGCCGGTGCCGATGACGAAACCGGCGTTCATCAGGATGCCTGTGCGCATCCGCGCTTGCACGTTCTCGAAGACCAAATCCTCATAACCCTCCGGCGGGATGGAGCGGAACCGTTCGGTCAGTTCCGCGACGGTCAGGCCGGTCAGGTCGATGCCGAACGGCTTGTGGCCCAGGGCGCGCATCTGTTCGAGGCACAGCGGGCGGATGTCCACTTCGCGCGGCGACACGCCGAGTCCCTGCATCAGTGCGCGGGCGTTGTCGCGCGTGCGGTTGCTGGTGCCGAAGCCCGGCATCGTGAACGCGAGCACGCGGTCACGCGGCACGGCCAAAAGGTCGAGCGTCTTGCAAACGACGACCAGGGCCAGCGTCGAGTCGAGGCCGCCGGAGATGCCGATCGACACCGCCGGCTTGCCGACGTGTTCCAGGCGCTTCGCCAGGCCGGCGACTTGCGTTTGAAAGATTTCCTCGCAGCGCTCGCGCAGCTGTTCCTGACCCTGCGGCACAAACGGATGCGCGTCGATGTGGCGGCGCAGGTCGGTCGGCACCGGAGGCGCTTGCCCGGCGGGGAAGAGGTCGAACGCGACACGCTCGAACTGGCGCTTCTGGTCCGGGTACAGCTGGGCGTCGCCGAAGCTGTTGGTGCGGCTGCGGTCGGCGCGCAGCCGCTCCAAATCCACGTCGGCGACGAGCAAGACACCCTCGCGCTGGAACCGCTTCGACTCGGCGAGCAGCGTGCCGTTCTCGGCGATCAGGCAGTGGCCGCCGAACACCACGTCGGTCGTCGATTCGCCGACGCCGCACGCCGCGTACACATACGCCGCCAGGCACCGGCCCGACTGGTTGACGACGAGTTGCCGCCGGTACTGGGCCTTGCCGATGACCTCGTTGGATGCCGACAGGTTGACCAGTACCGTCGCGCCGGCCAGCGCTTGCAGCGCGCTGGGCGGCGTCGGCACCCACAGGTCTTCGCAAATTTCGACGCCGAGCGTCAGCCCTTCAATGTCGGTGGCGGTAAAGAGGCGGTCGGTGCCGAAGGGGACGCGCTGGCCGCGGACCGTCACGTCCCGGCTGCGCGCGGTCGCGGCGGCGGCGAACCAACGGCTCTCGTAGAACTCCTTGTAATTGGGGATGAACGACTTGGGCACGATGCCGAGGATGCGACCGCGGTGCAACACGGCGGCACAGTTGAACACCTGGTCGTCCACCGCCAACGGCAGACCCACGACCGCGACACCGGCGTAGAGCGAAGCCGTCGCTTCCGTCACCTGTTCCAGGGCGTCGAGCGCGCCTCGCTGCAAGACGCCGTGTTGGAACAGGTCGGCGCAGGTGTAGCCGGTCAGGCACAGTTCGGGGAAGACGACGCAGGACACGGCTTCCGCCTCGGCGCGGCGGAGGAGGAGCAAAATTTGTTCGACGTTGTAGCCGCAGTCGGCGACGCGCAACAACGGCGACGCGGCGGCGACGCGTAGGAAACCGTGTTGATACATGACGGGCGTTGTCCTCGAAGTCCGGGGTGCGGTCTGTTGCGATTATAGGGTATTGGACTACTTAAGTAGGTGCCGCGAGCCGAGCGGCACCGTTGCCGCAATGGTCCGGCTCGGCTCGCCGGACCTACTTCCGGCCCAACCCCTTTCGTTACAGCCGTTACAGCCCGTAGCACTTCGCCGGTTTGCGTACGCTACCCGCGCCTTGCGTACTTGTGGCGGACCCGCGGGTGCTGCCACAATGAGATTGGGCTGCAAATCAACGACTTTATGTAACCGTTCACCGGCAACTTCTCCCCCCCTTACGAAGGGGGGGTAGGGGGGGTTAAGAACGATTGCAGTACGCGGTCATCGCGCTATTTCCACCCCCCCTACCCCCCCTTCGTAAGGGGGGGAGTGAACGGTTACGACTTTATCACCGATCCAATTAAACTAGGAACCGAGACATGGGGCAGCGGCGGAGCATTGCGGGAGCGCGAATCCTCATCACGGGCGCGTCACAGGGCATCGGCAAGGCACTGGCGGTACTCGCGGCGCAGCGAGGCGCAAAGATACTGGCGGCGGCACGGTCGGACGCGCTGCTCGCCGAGCTGGCCGAGCAAGTGCGCTTCGCGGGCGGCATCATCGAGACGGTCCACGCCGACGTGACAAGTGCCGACGACCGTCAGCGCATGGTCGAGACGGCGAAACGGCACTTTCGCGGCCTCGACGTGCTGATTAACAACGCCGGCATCGGCGCCACCGGCCACTTCGCCGAGGCCGGTCCGGAGCGGCTGCGTGCCATCATGGAGGTCAACTTCTTCGGCCTGACCGAGACGACGCGGGCTTGCCTGCCGCTGCTGCGCGCCGCCACCCGGCCCGCGATCGTCAACATCTCGTCGATCGCCGGCAAGCGCGGCATCCCGGCCCGCAGCGAATATTCGGCGAGCAAGTTCGCGGTGCAAGGCTTCAGCGAGGCGCTGCGGGCGGAGTTGGCCAAGGACGACATCGACGTGATTGTCGTGAACCCCGGCCTGACGCAGACGAACTTCTCGCGGAACATGCTGGAACAAAAGGCGCGGGTGCAGATGGACCACCTGCGCGGCATGACGCCCGAAGCGGTGGCTGCGGCGACGCTGCGTGCCCTGGAGCGCGGCACGCACGAGATCAATCTGAGTTGGCCGGGCAAGCTGCTGGTGTTCGTGAGCCGTTTCTTGCCGCGCCTGGCCGACCGCATCGCGGCGCGCAAGGTACGGGCGGTGTTCCGCAACGAACTGGTTTCCGCGAAAGAGCCTGCTGCCGTCGAGGCGTAGCAGAAGCGTTGTTCAACCAAGACACCCCAAGAAGCCAACTAAAAAAGATACAACCAAGAGCACCCAAAAAAGATTTTTAATTGTGCG
>JBBRLG010000282.1:0-9386 GCA_038231495.1 Gemmatales bacterium
CTGGTTGTGGGGAGCGGCCACGGTCGCGGTGGTCTGCTTTGTCATTACCCCCACCCGCGGCGCGGCGGGCCTGGCCGCCCTGCTCGGCCAGAAGATCAAGGGCATCCTCGCCAGCGACCGCTGGTCGGTGTACGGCGGCCAAGCCTTTTTCGCCAGACCCGGTCGAACTGCGCACGGCCCGTGACGTCGATGACGGGTTGATTCGCCTGAGCGTCGGCATTGAGGACGTGGGCGATTTGCAGGAAGATTTGCGGCAAGCGATGGCGTAAACGAAACCGTGGCCGCTTGCGGCGTTGCGGAGCAGCCCGCAACGCCGCAAGCGGCAACCAGGACCAAACGAAGTTTGGCTTTTCTTGTCCGATCGGGCCGCCGATTGCGATTCCTTTGTTGAACCCAAGGTTTATTACCCGGTTTCGGAGCTACTCTCCGGTCGCTTACGCTCCCGACTCGCCAAAAAGTTAGAAACGGCAAACTGCCGATTCGCCGCGTCCCGCAAAAGATGGCACCCCAATCTCGCTGGCAACGAATCGGGAGGGCTGCAATAATGACGGCATCGCACCTCCATCCCGATTCACCGAGATTATCGCGATGCCCGAGGAAATTACCTTTCAGGAATTGATTCGCCGCGTCCGCGCTGGCGACGCGGATGCGGCCACGGAGTTGGTGCGGCGCTACGAGCCGACCATTCGCCGGGTGGCCCGCGTACGGCTGGTCGATACGCGACTGCAACGGCTGTTCGACTCCCAGGACATTTGCCAGTCGGTCTTCGGCAGCTTCTTCGTCCGCACCGCGCTGGGCGAGTACGACCTCGACACGCCGGAGCAGCTGCTCAACCTGCTGGTGGCCATGAGCGGCAAAAAGGTCGTCGATCAGGCCCGGCGGGCGGGGGCGGCGCGGCGCGATTACCGCCGCGTGCAGTCCGGGGTTGAGCAAGAGCAGCAGTTGGCGGCGTCAGACCCCAGCCCAAGTCAGCAGGTGTCCGGCAAGGAGTTGTTGCAAGAGTTCCGCAGCCGGCTCTCCGACGAGGAGCGTTACCTGGCGGACGCCCGCGCCGCCGGGCGGGACTGGAACCAGATCGCGGCGGAGCGGGGCGGCACCCCCGACGCCCTCCGCAAGCAGTTGACCCGCGCCGTTGATCGCGTGGCGCTTGAACTCGGCCTGGAACAAACCCCATGACCGTCGCAATGCCCCTGGCTAAACTGTTGCGCGTGGACCAGCAGACGCGCTGGCGGCGCGGCGAGGCGGTCAAGGTGGAAACGTACCTCGACCGCAATCCCGCCCTGCGCGACGACGCCGACGGCCTGGTCGATCTGATCTACAGCGAGATGCTCCTGCGCGAAGAGGCCGGCGAAACGCCGCTGCTGTCCGAATACCTCACGCGCTTCGCCGCGTTCGCCGAGCAACTCCGGCCGTTATTCGAGGTCCACCACGCCCTGCGACCCGAACCGACCTGCCGGACTCCGCCGCCCACGGGAGGGGGCCTCGACGCGAAGGGGTTTCACGTCAATTTGACCCCGGCGGCTTGGCCGGTCGTGCCGGGCTACCAAATCTTGGGCATCCTCGGCGAGGGGGGCATGGGCGTCGTTTATCGGGCGCGGCACACCAACCTGAATCGCGTCGTGGCCTTGAAAACCTTGCGGAACGGACACAAGAGCGGGGCGGCGCATCGGACCCGTTTCCGGGCCGAGGCGCAGGTCGTCGCCCGCCTCCAACACCCCAACATCGTCCAGGTCTTCGAGATCGGCGCGGACGACGAACTGCCCTATTTCGCGATGGAGTACGTCGAGGGCAGTACGCTGACCGCGCGCATCGCAGGCAATCCGCAACCGGCCCGCGACGCCGCGCGCACCGTGGCCGTTGTGAGCCGGGCCGTCGATTCCGCCCACCGGCAGGGCGTCGTCCATCGCGACCTCAAGCCGGCGAACGTGCTGTTGACCGTAGATGGCACACCCAAGGTGACCGACTTCGGCCTGGCGAAAATTCTCGACGACCCGTCCGGGCCGACCCAATCCGGCGACATGCTCGGGACGCCCAGTTACATGGCCCCCGAACAGGTCGCAGGCAAGGTCGGCGCGATTGGCCCGGCCGCCGACATCTACGCCCTGGGAGCGATCCTTTACGAAATGCTGACAGGCCGTCCGCCCTTCAAGGGGGAGACGGTCACGGAGACGCTGTACCAGGTGATGACCGCGGACCTCGTGCCGCCGTCGCGGCTGCGACCCCAAACGCCGCGCGATCTCGAAGTCATCTGCCTGAAGTGCCTGGACCGCGACCCTGCGAAGCGCTACGCCAGTGCCCTGGAACTGGCCGATGATCTCCAGCGGTTCCTGGACGGTAAGCCCATCGTTGCGCGGCCGCTCACGGCCTGGGGGCGGGCCGTGAAAGGGGCAAGGCGGCACCCGGCCGTCACCGCTTTGGTAGGCGTCGGCGCGGCGGCGGTCGTGGTAGTAGGGCTGGTCGTTGGGTGGCACGAAGTCGGCGAAGCGCGACGCCTGGCAGTGGCACGAGATGAAGTCCGGGTCGTCATCGACAAGGGTCGGGAGGCCTTCATCGGCCAGGACTGGCAGGAAGCGCGGTCGCAGTTCGACAACGCGCTGGCCCGCATGGACACCGAAACGTCCATTGCCGATCTGCGACCCGAAGCCGCGCGCCTGCGAGCAGAGGCGGACCGGCGGCTTACAGACCAGGCCCGCGAGCAGCGGGTGGCCCGGACCTACCGAGAATTCGTCCGGCTCCGCGACACGGCCCTGTTTCACGGGATGAACTCCCTGGCCGGCGGCAGCCTCTTCGTCGGCACGGACCCAACCTCTCACGCGCAGGAAGCCGAAAGCGCGGCCCGGCAAGCACTGGCGCTCATGGGCTTCAGTGTCGATAACGACACCGCGTGGAACCTCGATGCCGCCTTCCGCGAACCCGCGCAGCGAGCCGCAATCGAGGCGGACTGCTACACCTTGCTGCTCGTCCTGGCCGACGCCTTATCCGAGCGGACCGCGCCGGGCATGGACGACGCCCGCCGCTTCCATGCAGCCCTGCGCATACTTGATCGAGCAGCGGGGCTACGACAACCAACGCGGGCGTACCACCTGCGCCGCGGCCATTTCTTGGAGCAACTGGGCGAAGCCGAGGGCGCTCGGGAGGAGGCCTATCGCGCGGAAGGCGTGCCGGTGCGGGCGGCGCTCGATTATTTCCTGATGGGCGTCCACCACGCGCGGCGGCATGAAATTGCCGAGGCAGTCCACGCCTTCGAGAGCGCGGTGGTCCAGGGCGACCCCTTTTGGGCGCAGTGCCATCTCGCCTCCCTCTACTTGAATCAGCGCCAGTGGGAAAAGGCCGGTGCCTTCCTGACGGCCTGCCTCCACGACCGGCCGGATTTCGTCTGGGCACATCTGCTACGCGGCTACGCGCATACCCAGGCGAATGCCTTCGCGGCGGCGGCGGCCGACTTCGAGCACGCCGAAAACTGCTGGCGGTCGCGCCGAACGAAGACGCCCGTTACGCGCTGTGCGTCAACCGCGGCATGTTGGCATTGCTAGAAAAGAAGCCCGACGAAGCGGCGGCTGATTTTCGGCAGGCCATCGCGCTCAACCCGGACCACTACGGGCCGTACCTGAACCTTGCACGGGCGTGTCGCGAGCAAAAGAACCCAGACGAAGCCGAACGGCAGTTCGCCCGCGGGTTGCGGCTTAACCCGCCCGCGCTGGTCCTGGCCGACTACCACGCCACGCGCGGCCGGGACTTTTTCCTGGACAAGAAGTACGAAGAAGCCGTGGCCGCATGCCGGGTCGCCCTTACGCACCGCCCCGACTACGCCTTTACCCACGGCGTGATGGGGAACGCCTTGCTGGCCCTGAAACGCTACGGCGAGGCCGCCGCGGCCTACGATCGCTACTTGCAGTGCGGCGGCAAACCAGTGTTCGACGTGTTCCGGGGCCGTGGTCAGGCGCGCATGCAGCTTGGCAACTTCCTCGGTGCCCGCGACGACTACACGCGGGTTCTGGAAGCGGAGGGCACCCCCGACGGTGGGCCTGGCGCGGAAATCCTTACCCATCGGGGCTGGGCCTACTTCTTCGCGGACGCCTGGCGGCCGGCCTTGCGCGATTTCGAGGACGCCCTTCGGCTCGACCCGGAATACGGCGACGCCTACACCGGTCGGGGGCTGGCGCGCGTCATGCTGGGCACCTACCGGGAAGCCGTGGCCGATGCCGAAGAAGCCCTCCGACGCAAGCCGGCGACGCCAGAGATGATGCACAACGTAACCTGCATCTTCGCGCAGGCCGTCGGCAAGGTGGAGGCCGACCCCAATGAGAAAGGCAAGGCGGCGCTGACCGAGCGTTACCGCAAAGCGGCCCTGGCAACCGTCCGGCAGACGCTGGCCCTGCTCGGCCCCGACGAACGGTTGCCCTTCTGGCGGGACAAAGTGCTGCCAGACACCGCCCTGGACCCCATCCGGCAATCGCCGGAGTTTCAGCAGATGGTGCGTGAAAATGCCGGTTCTGCCCGTTAGCGGGAGCGTTTCGGGGAAAAACTTTTAATCTTTTGTCCGATCGGTGTTTTGCATACGATACTTATATTGAAGTTCCTCCGGAACGGTGTGCGGTACTTTCCCGGCGACTCCGGGAGGTGCCGTAGAGACGGCAACACCGCCCTTCTCGATAGAGGTCAAAAACCATGCAGATGTCCTTCTGGTCGCGGTTGTGGGCGCGGAACGCAAACTCGGCCCGGCGCGTTAGCTTGAAGCCTGCCGTTCGGCGGCGGGGGTTGCTTAACTTGGAAGTGCTGGAAGGTCGGGCGTTGCCGTCGGGCGGCCAGGGGCCGTCGGGCGGCCAGGGGCCGCCGGCCGCACATGCCACACCCGTCCAGGCCGCACTGCCGCAACAGCCGGCGATCCTGACGCAAGGCGGCCAAACGGGTCAAGCCGCGGGCAGGACGTTGCGGCTGGCCGACAGCCTGCCGGCACCCGGCCAGGCCGGCGTCGCCTGGCAGGAAATTTTTTCCGGCTACCCGCTGCCGCCCGGCATTGGCCCGAAGTTGACCGGCGGCATCACGACCACGACCTATATTTCGGTGCTGCCGGTTTCCCTCCAGCAATCGACCGTCGCCGTGATCCCGGTGGCCTTGACGGGGCTGGGCACGTCAACGATTTCGACCATGACGCCGCCGGCGGGGTACACCATTTCCGTCCTCACCCTGAACACGGCCACCGGCCCCACCGACTTCATGGTGGTCACGCTCAACAACCCCGCTGCGGTCACGACCCCGCCGGCCCCGCTTGCCGGCAATTGATTGACTGCGGCCGCAACGCTTCGTAGCCGCAAGCGGCCCGCTTGCAGGCTCCCGGAAAAGGAGCCTGCAAGCGAGCCGCGTGCGGCTACGTGTCTGGCGCCCGAATGAAAAAGGACGCGGCTCAAAAAGCCGCGTCCTTCCGTTATTTCAGGCGGCATTCGAGGATTGCTCCAGACCCCGATCTTCCGATCGCGGTTGACAGCCGAACGACGCCCGGACTATAACACCTTACCCTGATACCACACCTTTTGCTTGCCGTACCGCTTTCCGCATTGAAACTACGAAGGGGATGGATCCCCGTTGGTCGCATCGGCTGCCTCAACTCGATCCGTCCGGTGGAACGTCCGGCCAATGACTGGCGGCGCTCGCCGACAATACCTGGCTCTGGTTCGTGGCGAAACCAATGGCCTCTGGCCAATGGTCCAGCGCGGCGGCCTGCGCGCGGCCTCGGTGCCCTACGGCGTTGTGGTGCGGCTGCGCAACCTGGCGTTCGACCGCGGCTGGAAACACAGCCACCGTGCCGCGGTGCCGGTGGTGAGCGTCGGCAACCTCACCGTGGGCGGCACCGGCAAGACGCCCTGCGTGGAGTACGTCGCCCGCTTCTACCGCGAGCGCGATGTCCGCGTGGCGATCTTGAGCCGCGGCTACGGCAGTGACGCTGGCCCCAACGACGAGGCCCTGGTGCTGGAGGAGAACTTGCCCGACGTGCCGCACCTGCAAGGGCCCGACCGGGTCGAATTAGCGCGGACCGCGGTGGACGAACTCGAGAGTGAATTGTTGGTCCTCGACGACGGGTTTCAGCACCGACGCCTGGCTCGCAATCTCGACCTGGTTTTGATCGACGCCACCGCGCCGTGGGGCGGCGGCCACCTGCTGCCGCGGGGGTTGTTGCGCGAACCCGTCAGCAGTTTGCAGCGGGCGGATTTGATTTTGTTGACGCGCTGCGATCAGATCGGTGCGGCCGAGCGTGAAGCATTGCGGCGGTTCATCGCGAAGAAGGCACCCCAGACGCCACTCGTTGAATCAACGCACCGCCCCGTCGGCCTGGTGAACGGCGACGGCGTCGAAGCACCGCTTGAGGTATTGCAATCCGCCCCCGTCGCGGCGTTTTGCGGCCTCGGCAACCCGGAGGCGTTCCGCCGCACCCTGACCGATCTCGGAGCAACGGTATCCGCTTTTCAGACGTACCCCGACCACCACGCCTACACCCGGCCGGACGTGGAGGCATTAAACAACTGGGCCCGTTTGCTGCCGCGCGGCAGTCCGATCGTCACGACGCAGAAAGACCTGGTCAAGCTGCGCCTGTCCGCCCTCGGAGACTGCCCGCTGTGGGCGCTGCGGATTCGTCTGCACGTCGTGGCGGGCGAGGATGTTTTGACTCGTAAACTGCAATCCGTTCTAGGCCCTGGCGAGGAGCGCTCATGAAACCGATCGATCTGGAAGGCCTGAAAACGTACGACCTGGCATCCCGACCCTCCAAGGTTTTCGTCGAAGACCTCGGCCAACCGCTGCCGGCGAACGGCACCGTCCGGGATTGGGTGGACGCCCTGCCGCGGCAGCTGGCCGGCAACGCGCTGCGGCGGCTGCGCGACCACCTGTGCCGGGCGTACGCGGACGACCGCACCGTCGTCGCGGCGCTGGGCGGCCACGTCATCAAGACGGGGTGCGGGCCTTACCTGATCGACTGGGTGAAGCGCGGCGTCCTCAAAGCGGTGGCGATGAATGGCTCCGCGGCGATCCACGATTTTGAACTGGCATTCGCCGGCAAGACGAGTGAGGACGTGAGTGCGGCACTCGGCGCCGGCCAGTTCGGCATGGCGCGCGAGACGGCCGACGCTTTCGCCGTCGCCTCGCGGTACGGGGCCGAGAACGACATCGGCCTGGGCGCGGGCCTGGGTCGCTACCTCGACGAGATCAATTGCCCGTACGCCGAAAACAGCCTCGTGCTGGCCGCGTACCGTGCCGGCATCCCGTGTACCGTCCACGTCGCGCTGGGTACGGACATCGTCCACATGCATCCCCACGTTTCCGGGGCCGCGATGGGTGCCGCGTCGATGACCGATTTCCGCTGGATGTGCCGGGTGGTTTCGACCATGCAACACGGCCTCTGGCTCAACCTGGGCAGTGCGGTGCTGTTGCCGGAAGTGCTGCTTAAAGCGGTCAGCGTCGTGCATAACCTGGGCTTCACGCTGGAGGGTTTCATCACGGCCAACCTCGACAAGGAGTCGCGCTACCGCAGCACCGTAAACGTCCTGAATCGGCCGTCGGCGGAAGGGGTGGAACTGATCGGGCATCACGAAATCCTGATCCCGCTCCTGCACGCCGCCGTCGCGTGCCGGCTCGCGAACGGCGAGGCGCAGTCGCCTCGACTCGCGGCTTGATGGCGACGGTTTGGCCGCGGAGCGCAGGACGCGCGGCCGCGATTAAATGTTGCCGAGAGGTTAACCAACGGAAGGGCAAGAGGCCCGCATGAACACGGACCTGATCGACCTCGTACAAAACCTCGGCCAACCGCGCGTGCTGGTCGTCGGCGACTTGATGCTGGACCGTTACGTCTGGGGCGACGCGGAGCGCATCAGCCAGGAGGCTCCGGTCATCCTGCTGCACGCCGACCGCCGGGAGGAGCGGCTTGGCGGGGCCAGCAGCGTCGCGACCTTGCTGCGCGCCCTGGAGGCCAAGGTCGCGCTCGCCGGCCTGGTGGGGCCGGACGCCGATGGTGGCCGCGTCCGCCAGATGTTGCAAAACCTGGACATCGACGCCGACGCCGTCCTGGCAGACACGGACCGGCCGACGACCGTCAAGGAGCGTTACATCGGCCGGGCGCAGCACCGCCATCCCCAACAGATGATCCGCGTCGATTACGAGGTGCGCAGTCCCGTTTCCGGAGCGGCCGAGGAGGGTCTGTGCAACGCCATTCGCCGGCAAATCCGCCAGGCCGACATCGTGCTTATTAGCGATTACGACAAGGGCGTCTGCACCCCGGCCGTGCTGGCCGTCACGATTGCCGAGGCGCGGGCGCACGGGTTGAAAGTGCTTGCCGACCCCATTCGCGGTCGCGATTATCGCAAATACTACCACTGTTCCGCGATCACGCCCAACCGTCTGGAAGCGGGTTTGGCGACTGACCGCGTATTGAATACGACCGCCGCGGCACTCCAAAGCGCCGCGCTTTTGCGCACCCAACTCGACCTGGAAGCGGCCATCGTCACCCTCGACAAGGAGGGGATGGCACTCGTTCACGCGGACGGCCGGGTACAGGTTTTTCCGACGCGACCGCGCCAGGTTTACGACATCACCGGGGCCGGCGACATGGTGATGGCCGTCCTCGGCATGGCGCTGGCAACGGGTGCCGACTACGACCCCGCCATCCGGCTGGCGAACATTGCCGGGGGCCTGGAAGTCGAAAAGATCGGTGTCGCCACGGTGACGCGCGACGAAATCCTGCGTGACTTGCTCTACGGCGACCCGGCCCACCGCGCCGACCGCGGCCCCGGTTTGGAGAAGCTGCGTCAGCCCGACGACTTGGTACAGGAACTCGACGCCCGCCGCCGCCTGGGGCAAAAGGTCGCCTTCACCAACGGCTGTTTCGACCTGCTGCACGCCGGCCACGTGCAGTATTTGCTCGAAGCGCGCAGCCAGGCGGACGCACTCGTGGTCGGTCTGAACAGCGACGCCAGCGTGCGGTCGCTCAAGGGGCCGACGCGGCCGGTTAACAACGTCGAAGCGCGGGCGTGCGTGCTGGCGGCGTTGCAAATGGTCGATTATGTGGCCGTCTTCGACGAGACGACGCCCCTCAATTTGATCGAAACGTTGCGGCCTGACGTGCTGGTCAAAGGAGCGGACTACCGCCGCGAGCAGATCGTTGGCGGCGACTTCGTGGAGGCTTACGGCGGCCGGGTCCACCTGGCGCAGTTGCGCGACGGCTACTCGACGACGCGGCTGATCCAACGGCTCGGCGCGGCTTGAACAGGGGTAACCGTTCACGGCAACTTCTCCCCCCCTTACGAAGGGGGGGCGGGGGGGTAAGAACGGTTGAGTTTGACAGTCCTGGCGCCCACTTCACCCCCCCCGCCCCCCTTCGTAAGGGGGGGAGTGAACGGTTA
>JBBRLG010000283.1:0-9367 GCA_038231495.1 Gemmatales bacterium
GCTTGCGGCTACGACAGCGGGTTCAGCCAGCAAGCGAGCCGCTTGCGGCTACGACAGTTCGCCCTCTCCAGTGGCAGCGAACTTACGAAATGGACATCTAGGCGTCCTCCAGGTAGAAAAGCGTGTCGGCCAACTCGTTGCAGGCGGCGGTCAATTGCTCCCACTTGCGGTCGGTGAGCGCGGTCCGCACCCGCGTCATCTGCTTCTCGACCTCGGGGCGGTCGTCGGGCTGGACCTTTTCCAGCAGGCGGTCGGCCTTCTCCAACAGCGCCCGCGCCTGCACCGCCTCGCGCTGGCCCTCGCGCGGCCCCGGCGCCAACTCCGGCAATCCCTCCGGCACCGCCGCGTCCGGACTGGCCTCGAACTCGGCGTCGTCCTCGTCGTCCGGTTCGTCGTCCGCCCCGGCCCAAAGTTGTTCGAGCCGTTCGCGGGAAACCTCGCGCTCGTCGCGCTCGAACCGGGCCAGGGCGTTGTCGATGTTCACCGTCTTTTGCAACCCCGTCGCCCGCTCGCGCGCGGACACCTTGAGCGTGCCGTTGAGGTTGAGGTCGAGCTGGACGAGCAAGGGGTTGCCTCCCGCCACCGGGGCGAGACCCTGCACGAGAAACCGGCCGACGCGGTGGTTGCCGCGCACGTCCTCGTTTTCGCCCTGGTACACGTCGATTTCGACTTCGGTCTGGCCGTCGTGGGTAGTATGGAACAATTCGCTGCGCGAGGCCGGCAACGGCGTGTTGCGGTGGATGATCGGTGCGAAGCGGTGCTCGAAATAGAAGCCGCTGCGCGTGTCCAGGCACTTGATGCCCAGGGAGTGCGGCGTGATGTCCACCAGCACCGCGCCCACGTCGGCCCCGGCGATGATCGCTCCCTGGATCGCGGCTCCCATCGCCACGCACAGGTCGGGGTTGACCTCCTGGTGCGCCGGCTGGCCGAGCCGCGATTCGAGTAATTCGCCGACCAGCGGCGTCCGCGTGCTGCCGCCGACCAGCACCACCTTGACGATGGCCGCAGCCGTCAGGTGCGCGTCGTCCAGGGCGCGCTGCACGCAGTCCATCGTCCGGTCCAAGAGCGGGCGAATCAACTCCTCGTATTCGCTGCGGCTCAGTTCCAGGTTCAGGTGTAGCGCCTCGCCTTCCTTCTCGGCAATGAACTCTTCCTCGATCCGGGCGAACGGGTGGGCCGACAAGTGTCGCTTGGCCGCCTCAGCCGCGCGCAGGACGCGCGACCGGGCGATGAGGTTGCCGCGCAGGTCAATGCCGTGCTGCTCCTGGAAGCGGTCGCACAACAGCTTGAGCAGCAATTCGTCGAAATCGTCGCCACCGAGTTGCGTGTCGCCGTGGCTGGCCAGCACCTCGACGACGCCTTCTTGCTGCTGCACGATCGACACGTCGAAGGTGCCGCCGCCGAGGTCGTAGACGAGCATGCGCCGCAGTTCGTGGTGGCTGGGGTCGTAGGTGAGCGAGGCGGCGGTCGGCTCGTTGAGGATGCGCACTTCCTCGAACCCCGCGAGGCTGCCGGCCTCCATCGTCGCTTGCCGCTGCGTGTCATTAAAATAAGCCGGCACGGTGATGACCGCCTTGCGCGGCTCCGCGCCGAGTTGCCGGGTGGCTCGGTCGCGCAGGGCGCGGAGGATCATCGCCGAGATTTCTTGCGGCCGGTACTCCTGGTCGCCGAGCTTGACCTTGATGTCCTGGCCCATCTTGCGCTTGATCGACTTGATGGTGCGTTCGGGTGCCAGGATCCACTGGTTGCGCGCCGCCTTGCCGACGAGCAGGCGGCCGTCCTCCGACAAGCCGACGAAGGACGGCAGGATCGGATCGTCGTCCTCGGCGAAGACATGCGGCTGGCCGTCGCGCAGCACGGCCACCTCGCTGTTGGTCGTGCCCAGGTCGATGCCGACGATGGTTTCCATGTTCTGTCTCTCTGGTGATTACGACTTCGCGACACGGACCTGCGCGTAACGGAAAACGCGGTCGTCCCGCAGGTAGCCGCGGCGGACTTCCTCGACCACCTCACCCGTCGGCCGGCCGCTGTTGTGAGCCAGGTCGATGACCTCCATGCGCTCCGGGTCGAACGGTTCGCCCACGACCGCCATCGGTTCCAACCCGTGCTGTTGGAGCGCCCGTTCCAGCCGTTGCAGGCTCATTGTATAGCCCATCGCGAGGGAGGCGATCATCTGCCCCAGGCGTTCGAGGTGTTCTTGCACCTGCCGCGCTCGCGCCGCTTGCTGCGCGTGCAGGGCGGCCAGCGTCGTTGCAACTTTGCTGGCATTCGCGTCCACCGCGACCGGGGTTGAGTTGCCGAACCAGCGGTCCCACGTCGAGCGCGTTGCGGCCGGCGCGGGAGGCTGCGGCTGCAATTGCGACTCGTCGAGAGGATAGGGGCTTGTCAGTTCCGCAACCTGCCGCAGCATGGGCGTCACATTCTCCTGGACGCGGCCGATTTCCCGGCCGCCGACGGTCAGGGCGTCGTGCAAATCGACGAGGGTTTTGAGCAAGGGCCGGGTCGCGTCCTCCCCCTCCGCCGCTTGCGGCTTTGCGTGATTGCTTTCCAAACTCTCCAGCGCGTCGGCCAACAGCCGCAGCGTCTCGGCGTTCTGCTCCTGCTGGGCGCGGGTGGCCCGCGTTTGCAGTTTGACTTCGTGCCGCAGCGCCAAAAATTGACCGAGCAAAGTGTGCAGGTCGATGGGTTCGTCGTCCGGTGCCGGAGCAAAGTTTTCCGTAGGCGCTGCCTGCGCCGCCGCGGTGAGCCACGTCTGAAAATCCGCGAGGACCGCGGCGATGGCTTCGGGCGTCAGGGCCGGCGCAGCACGGACAGGAGCGTCGTTAGCGAAATCCGGCGGCGCTGACTCCGACATGCGAGTTCCTCCACGATGGCGTCCACGGTGTCTTTCTTGCCCGACTCGAACAACTGGTGCCGCAACCGCGTGTTCAGGTCGCGCAAGCTTTCGTACGCCGTCCGCACCGCGGCGAACCGCTCGGGATTTTGCTCCGGCGGGAACTGGCGCACCAGTTCCAGGTAGCGACGGCGGATCGTCTCGTCGTCGGCCTCCGTCGGCAGGTCGAGTACTTCATACGGATCGGTCATGGGGCCAGTCCCTCAAACGCGGATTACCACCCGTCCGCGTCGTCGTCCACGAATTCGTCCTCGAAGCCGTCGAGCGGTCCGCCGAAAAAGTTGCCGAACAGGTTGGCGAACGGGTTCAGGGCGGTCAGGAGCAACAACTGCCGTTTGATCTCTGCTTGCAACTCCTCGCGCTGCGCCTCGCGCGGCAGTGCGGCCAGCAGTCGATCCGCCTTCTCCAGCAGTCCCTGCGACCGCCAGGAACTCCGACCGGACACGCCGTCGCCGCCGTAACTCATGGCTTCGAGATACGGGAAAACGGGATCCGCGGGAAACACGCGCTGGCCCCGCTTCGCGAAAGTGGTGACGCGCTTCCAGGCGCTCAGGCTCAGCAAGGCGTTACACAGGCTCTCGAGTTGCGTTGCCGTGAACGGGACTTTCACGGCGCGATCGACGTACTTCAAAATCTTGGTTTTGTGTGTTTTGGCCCCGACGTAGGGGGTGTCCATGCGCGAAAGGGAGGCGTGGTAACTGACCAGCGCGACCACGTCCCTGGCGGTTGGTACTTCTTCCAACCCCCGCTTGAAATCCGCCTCGAAGCGCGTCTTGAGGGGTTTGGCCAGCTTGAGGCGGATCGACTCCGTCAACAGGAAGTAGGCCACGGCCAGCGGTGGGCCGAGGGTGGACGCCTGTTGCAGCAGCTCCTCGCCGCGCTCCGCGTTGCCGGCCTTGAATTCGGCGACGGCCCAGCGACACAGCACGGAGGCGTGGTCCTCCGCGGCCACCAGTCCCATTGCCGCCTGGTATTCGGGCCGGGCCGCGTCGATTTGTTTCTTTTCCGCAGAGACGCGGGCGACGAAGAGGTGAGCCTGCCCCACCTCTTCCCGCAACTTGCGGTCGAGCGGGTTCTTGCTCAAGGCGTGTTGCAAAATCCGCAGACCTTCTGCAAAGTCTTTCTGCTCAAGGCACAGGCGGCCGTAGGCTTCGAGCGTCGGCACGTGGTCCGGAAACTTGTCCAGCAGCTTGGTGCCGGCCTTGCGTGCCTTGGCCGGTTGGTCGTCGTTCAGGTAGTAGCGGAACAGCGCCGCGAGTGCTTCGAGCTGGTCCGGCAACAGTTCCAGGCTGCGCTCGAAACAGGTGCTCGCGGTGGGCGTCAGCGGCTTGAGTTCGGCAAGCGGGCCGCGCAACGCGATCGGCAGTTTCTTCAGCTTTGTCGCCGACGGCGTCTTGGCGGCGTTTTCACCGAGGTGCAGCCAGATCAGCCCGCGCACCTGTTGGGCCTGGCCTTCCGGCCACAATTCCGGGTGGGCCGCCACGTCCTTTTCATAAGCCTGCCACGCCTTGTGAGCCATGTCGAACTCGCCATACTTGTCGTTCGCCAACCCTTCCAGCCGGTGAAAACTCGGGTCGCGTGCCGGCGCGCCGAAGGCATGGCGGTAGCGCGGAATGTCGTCCGGCCCGGTCTCCAGGAGTGCCCAGTAAAAGCAATTCGCCAGGCGCGGCACCAACTGCGGCACCTCGGCCCGGAGCGCCGGCAGCAGCGCCTCGGCCTGGCGGAATGCCGTCTTCATTTGTTCGGGGTCCGCGAGACTGCCGCGCAGCGTCCGCAGCTGTTGCAACGCGAGCGAACCTTGCAGCTGGTCGAACTGCCGTTGCAGCGCCGCCTGGGTGTTGGCCGGTTGATTCGTGCGGTAGGTGGCGTCGAGGTGAAAGCGGAACGGGGCGGCGAGCCGGGCCGGGACGCGCTCCGGCGCGAGCCGTTGCCAGTTCTCCACGGCACGCACGTCGTCCTTTTGGTAATAAGCCTGCAAACCCCGCAGCAGCACCTTCCATTCGAGGAACGGCGACCGCAGGCCGATTTCTTGAAGCGTGGCGCGGACCGCGTCGTCCTCGCCGCGTTCGAGTTGCTGAAACGCCAGCAGAATGCGGTCGAAGTCGGCGTGCATGGCCGGTGCGAGCAAAGCCTTGCCGGCCGCCGGTTTTTGCAGTGCCGCGTCGGCGGCCAGCGCTTGCACCTGTTGGGCCGCGGTCGAATCGGGCAGGCGGGCCAGGAGGGCCGCCGCCGGCTGCACCGCCCCGCAACGGGCCAGTTCCACGGCGACCTGCTCGATCCAGGCGGGATTGCCCTCGTCGATGCGCAGGGCGGCTTGCAACACGGTCGCGGCGTCCTGGACGGCACCGCGGTCGTGCAGTTCCTTGCCGCGGCCGAGGTAGACTTTCTTGAGCAGCGCGAGGTGGTCCGGCGTCGGCTCGTACTTGTGGAGTTGCTTGGCCAGTTCCAGGGCCTGTTGAAAACGGCCTTCGTTGACGGCGCGGTCGATGCGCGGCCTTATGCTGGCCGGGGAAGGCGCTTCTTTGTTGTGCCTGGAATGCTTCGACAAGGCGACCACTCCTGCAAACGAACCCAGTCGGGGGAGGGCATGGGGTTCATTATACAAGTGCGGTGCGGACGGCTACAGGCAGTTTTGGCGGAGGAACGTGCAAAGGGTGTGGCAAAACTTTCGGGAGGTCTGCTGTGGGACGGGCTTCCAGCCCGTCCAGAGGACACGGACGGGCTGGAAGCCCGTCCTACGGAAGAAAGCCCTCCCGAAAAATTTGCCACACCCATGTGCAAAGCCGCAAGCGGCAAGAAAGGGTAAACGAAAAACCGCCGGGCGGCGAGTGGGGCGAGGCTCGCTGCGCGGCGGTCGTGACGGCGACGGCACCAACCGGCTTACCATTTGAGCGTGTACTGCAAGTAGTACAGCTCCGGCGAGACCGACGGCCCACTCTTGCGGATGAAGTCGCCCTCGAACAGCTTCGAGTAGCCGAGGGCGAGGTTGCTGTGCCGGGTCAGGTTCATGTTCAACACCAGGTCGAGTTCCTGGCCGACGTTGATGCCGGCAATGCCGGTCGGCGACGAGCGCACCACCGGGTAGCCGGGGGGCGTGCCAAACAGCGGGCTGCGGGCCTCGTCCAGGTTGAAAATGTGATATTGCGCCAGCGCGGTCATCCACTTCGTCGGGAAGGCGGTTGCCTGGAAGTTCAGGTCGCGGATGTTCTCGCGGCCCACCAAATCCAGGAAACCGAAGTAGTAGTGGCCGAACGGGAACAGCTGGTTGAAGTCGCTGAACGTCCCGTCGCCGCCGGGGTTGGCCGCGCCCGAGGCGTAGTCGAAGTACGCCCAGAACTGCGGCTGCATCGGCAGTTGCGTGGCGGCGTAGCCGACGCCGGTGCTACTCATGCCGGCGAAGTAGTTGCGGTTGCTGTAGTCGCCAAACTGGAGCGCACCTTCAACGTCGTACAGGAAGCTGCCGTGGTCCGTGCAACCGTCGGCCATGATCTTCTTGTCGCCGACGATGCGACCGCCGACCGTGTGGATGTCGTAGCCGGCCCGGCCGCCCGGCGTAAAGCCGAAGCCCACCTTCAGGTTGCTTTCCAGGTACAGGTAGTAAGCGTCGATCGACACATTGGGGTTCGGGCGGTAGGTCCCGAAGGCCCCGAGGAACTGGCGGTTCCAGTCGGCACTGTCGAAATGGCCGGGCGAGACGACCACGGGCCGGGTGTAGAAGGCGTCGAGGTCCAGCGTTTCGCTGCGGTAAAAGACCTTGGCCCCGTCGAAGGTGCGGCGTGTATTCGCCCAGTCCAGCGGCGAGATCAGCCGCTGCGAGCCGAAGAGCAACTCCTGCCGGCCGATGCGCAGGTAAATCGGGTCGCCGTTGATGTCGCCGAGCTTCGCATCGACGAAGGCGTTGAGCAGGTCGGAGCGGTCCACGTCGATGGGCAGCGGCGGCAAGTCCTCGTTGTAGGAATGCGCGTCGAGGTATTCGACGTAAACGCGGAACTGGTCCTTGTACCACAGGTCGCCGTAGACACGGTTGCGAATCAGTTCGTAACGGTTGTCCCGCGCGGTCAAACGGCTGTCGATTTCGTTCTTGCCCTGGAAGCGGAATTCGCCGCCGATCGACAGGACCCAGTTGTCGGCGCAGGGGTCCAGACCGCCGAGGTGCATGCGTTTGATGCTGTCCAGGATGTCAACATCCTTGCGTTCGCCCTTGTCCAGGTAGCGGAAATCGTTTTCGTAAAACGGATTGCGGTAGGGGCTGGCCGGTGCCTTGTCTTTGCACTCGCCCTTGATGGCGTCCAGGGCGGTGTAATAGCCGGGGCCGGTCGGCGGCAACAGGAACCAGCCGGCGCGCGGCGTCGGCCGGAGGTAGGACGGGATTTTGGCCCAGGCCGAATCGCCGCCCGCGGCGTCGGCGGGTTGTGCGGCCGGACCGGCGGCGTTAGCGGCGGCGGGTTCCGACACCCTTGGCGTTTCCGTCGGGTTGGTCTGGGCGAGTTCGGCGGAGGTCACGGCCTCCGGAAGTCGGGAGAGGCCGTCCGGGGCTTGTTTGGTGCGCTCGGCCGGGGTGGTGCGGACGGCGGTGGTGGTATTTGTTTGCGCCTGCGCGGCGGCAGGTGCCCAGAACGAGACGCCAGCCAGCAGCGAGGCCAGCGCCAGCTGCTTGGCGGTCCGGGGAATGGTGCGCATGGGTTCTCGCGGTCGGGAGGTCGTCGCCAAAGGGGTGTCGCCAATCCGTCGGCGACACCGTCGCGCCTTGTGCGACTAGCTGTCCGGTGCTATCGGCCATTTCGTCGGTACGATAGCTGCAAGAACCCCTTCCGGTACAACGTGTATTCTTCCCAATCGCGTTAAGGACGGTACAGGTCGTACAGCCGTTTTGCCCCTTGCGGCTTCGCAACGCCGCAAGCGGCAAAGCGGGAAGCCCGCGCTCCGAGCAAAAATCCTCACTCCGCCGCCAGCGAAAAGCAGACCAACTCCTTGTCGTTGCGGACGTAAATAGATTTGTTGGCATACGCCGGGTGCGACCAGAGTACCTTCCGCATCGCTTCCAGCGGCGTCGTCGCGTCGAGCAGGTGGGCCCGATCGATCTCCTCGTAACCCTTGGGCGTGAGCTTGGCAATGATCAGGTCCCCGCGTTCGTTGAACAGGAACCAACGGTCGCCCTGTGGCGTCAAAAAGACGTTGGCCCAGCGCGTCTTTTCAGGCTTCGCCGGGTCGCCGGTGGCCCGCATCTCTTCCCAAACACGACTGCCGTCCTCCTCTTTCAGGCAGCGCAACTCGCCGTAGCTGCAGACCCCGTAGACGTAACCGTCCTTGAGGTAGGGAGTGGGCATGATGCTGTGTAGCGTTTCGGTTTGATTCGGACTTTCGCCCCGATCGACGCACTTCCAGACGAGCGCCGCGGCGGGCTTGTCCTTGTCGAGCTTGTACAACCGCGCGCCGTCATAAAACGCCGTGATGAAAAGCTTGTCGCCGTCGAGGCGCGGCGTGGAAACGGTCAGGCTCACGTTGCCCTTTCCCACGAAATCTTCCGACCAGTACACGTTGCCGGTTTCCGGGTCGAGACTGTTGACGTGTTCGGGTTCCCAGACGATCAACTGGCGTTTGCCGCCGACCGTGAAAACCATCGGCGGCGCGTAGCCGATTTCCTTCTTCGTCATCGACAGCGCCTTCCATTTCTCGGCGCCGGTGTTCTTGTCGAAGGCGACCACGACGCTGCCCGTACCGCCGACCAGGCAAATCAACTTGTCGCCTTCAATTACCGGATGGGCGGCGAACCCCCAGAGCGGCTCCTTGGTGTGATACTCCTTGACGAAGTTTTTCGACCAGAGGACTTTGCCGTCCTTCTCGTTGAAGCAAAACAGGTCGCCCATCGCGCCCAAAGTGTAAACCTTGCCGTCCTGCACGACCGGCGTGGTCCGCGGCCCGTTGGGGTAGGCGATGGTGTAGGTACAAGGATAGAAGTGGTGCCAAATCTCCTTGCCGTCCTTCTCGTTGAGGCAAAAAACGCGCTCTTCCCCTGCTACCTTGTCGCGGCTGAATTTGTTGTCGGAGGGATTCACACCGTCGGCCAGAACGTGGTCCGTGATGTAGACGCGGCCGTTGGCCACGGCCGGACCGGAGTAGCCGTTGGACAGCTTGAACCGCCAGCGCACCTTCGGCCCGTCTTTGGGAAACTTCTCCAAAATGCCCGTTTCGCGCCAAACGCCGTCGCGCTGCGGGCCGAGCCATTGCGGCCAGTCATCGGCCTTGACCGACGACGATATACTTATTAGGAACGCGGTCATAACCGCTAAAAGGACAAAGCGGTTACAACTGACAAGGCTGGCGTGCATGGCAATACTCCGGAGCGGTTACAGGTAAGTCTGAACGTAACTGTTCACCGGCATCAACTGCTCCCCCCCTTGCGAAGGGGGGGTAGGGGGGGTAAGAACGATTAAAGTACTCGGTCATGGCGCTCTTTTCACCCCCCCTACCCCC
>JBBRLG010000284.1:0-9336 GCA_038231495.1 Gemmatales bacterium
CCCGAGCCAAGCCAATCAACATATGGCGAGGGTCGAACCGCTTTTGCGCAAACGCTTTCCGCAAGACAGCCGTAAACCCTTTTTCAGTAGGCTCTTACGAATCAGCACCGACGCCGGATCGACCCTGGCCAATCTCGACCCTCGCCACGAATTTAACATTGGCGAGGGTCGGCCTTTCCGGGTGTCGTTCGCGTGCGCCCGCGTCCGCTGGCGCACGCGCAAAAGCTGCCACCGTCGCTGAATGGCTCTCCGGTCACCACGGGGGCGAGGGCAGGCAGCGTTTCGCTCCCCGAAAGATTTGCCACACCCGCGGAAGCGGGAAAGTAAGATTGCTCTGGCCGTGCCGCGACCGCTCTGCTATACCGCCGGCCTTGTTGGCGGAATCCGCGACCGGGTGCAAGGAGGCGGTGCGATGATGCGTAGGGAAATGGCGGCGGTCGGCGCCCTGTTGGTCTGCGTTACCCTCGCCGCGGCGCAAACGGCCCCGTTTCGCTGGCAAAATGGGCAAATCCTCGTCTACAAGGTCGAGCAGGCCACCGAGGCGACCGACGTAAAAGACGACGACAAGGTCGTCACCAAAACGCGCCTGAACCTGACCAAGCGCTGGCAGGTCACGGCCGTCGATGCCCAGGGGGTCGCCACGCTGCAACTGTCGCTGACGGCCCTGAAGCACGAAATGACCGGCGGCGACGGCACGACGCGAACTTTCGACTCGGCCAACCCCGACCAGAGCACGCCGCAGCTCAAGGAGCAGATGAGCCGTTACGTCGGCCAGCCGCTCGCCGTGCTGCGCATCGACGGTTACGGCCGCGTGGTCGAGGTGAAGGAGTCGAAGTTCGGCCCCGCGAGCCGGTTCGAGTCCGAGCTGCCGTTCGTCGCCGTGCTGCCGCCGCCGCCGCTCAAGGCCGGCCAGAAGTGGGAGCGAGCGTTCAAGCTCACTTTCGACGCCGGGCAGGGCACCGGCGACAAGTACGACGCGGTGCAGCGCTACACCTGCAAGGCGTCGGAGAAGGACATCGTAACGGTGACGCTGACGACGGAATTGAAGACGCCGCCCGACGCAGCTGTCAACCAGGTGCCGTTGGTGCAAAAGCTGCCCGAGGGCGAGGTCGTTTTCGATTACCAGGCCGGCCGCCTCAAGAGCGCGACGCTGAAGGTGGACAAGGAGCTGAAGGGCCACCAGGGCGAAGGCAGCAGCTATCACTTCACGAGCAGCTATTCGGAGCAGTACGTCGGCGACAAGTGACCGTTTGCCGCTTGCGGCTTTGCGGGAATGCAAAGCCGATCGTTGGGGTGGTGGGGGAACAGGCGATAGAGCGCCACCCTTAATTGTGCCAAACTTTGGTCGTTATTAAGAGACGAGTATTGTAGAAAATGAGTGCCAAATGGCGGGTGGCGTTGAATGGCATGGAACGGCGGTAAGACAAAGCAGGGATGCCGAGGGATTTGTGGGTTATTGTTGACGCCCCTGTCGGAAGCGGTAGTATCAAGGCAGGATTCCAGGAGGGGCGGCGGCTGGAGGACTTGACTGTCGGCGCGGTCGCGGCAACTGGACTCTACCGTTCGGCTCCACAGCGGGAATAGCCAGCTGTCTGCGGAATCAGGAGAAGAACACTTGTCTAGGCTCCAACGAGTGATCCTCAAGGGCTTCAAGTCTATCAAGGCGCTGGACCTCGATCTGCGCCCCCTGAACGTCCTGATCGGTGCGAACGGGGCCGGCAAGAGCAACCTCGTCTCGTTCTTCAAGATGCTCAATGAGATGATGGCCGGGCGACTGCAACAGTACGTCGGCACGGCGGGGCGCGCCCAGTCCCTATTGCACTTCGGCCCCAAAGTGACATCGCAAATGGAGGCGCAACTGGAGTTTGAGGTGGACAACGGCGTGGATACCTATGCAATGCGCCTGTTTCACGCAGCCGGGGATACACTGGTCTTTGCGGACGAAAGTTTGAGCTTTCTCCAAAGCGGTTATGCGAAGCCAAAATTGGTTGCTCTAGGGGCGGGACATCAAGAAACGCGAATCGGTCAGGAGGCCGATAAAGGAGAACCAACGCCGAGAGTTTTCCGCCACTTGCTCAACAATTGCCGGGTATACCACTTCCACGATACCTCGCCGACGGCGCGAGTTCGCCAGTATTGCTACAGCGGCGACAATCGTTGGCTGATGCCGGACGCGGGCAATTTGGCCGCGTTCCTGCTCCGCCTCCGCGAAGAGAATGGTGAGGTTGCCTACCAACGCCTTGTGAAGACCATCCGTCTGATTGCGCCGTTCTTCGACGACTTCGTTCTGGAGCCGGAAGGCACCAACCACAAGGACGTGATCCTAAACTGGCGTGACAAGGGATCGGATCAGGTGTTTGGCCCGCACCAGCTTTCGGACGGCACGCTGCGCGCCGTGTGTCTCATAACCTTGCTTCTGCAGCCGGAAAACGAACTACCAAACCTCATCATCGTTGATGAACCGGAACTCGGCCTTCATCCGTATGCCCTTAACGTGATCGCAGCGCTGTTTAAGAAAGCAGCGCACCACACGCAAGTGCTTATCAGCACGCAGTCGAGTTCCTTCCTCGACAACTTTGATCCTGAAGATGTTATTGTGGTGAATCGGGAGGGTAAAGAATCGCAGTTCGTGCGACCGGATTCGGCAAAGCTGGAAGCGTGGCTCGACGAATACAGCCTTGGCGAAGTTTGGGAGAAGAATGTCATCGGCGGAGGACCGCACTGATGGCGCGCCTCTACCTGTTTGCCGAAGGGGCGACGGAACAGACCTTTGCCGACACGGTACTCAAGCCGCACCTCGCCAACTTGGGAGTGTACTTGCATCCGCCGGTCCTCATCGCCAACGCCAAGAAAAAGGGGAGGGTCTATCGCGGCGGGGGCCGCAGGTACGGGCCGATGAAGAATGACATTCTTCGGTTTCTCGCGCAGGAGAAAGGAGGAGACGTATTCTTTACGACGATGATCGACCTGTACGCCATCCATCCCGAGTTTCCGGGGTTGGCGGAGTCCGAAAAACTGCGCCACCTGCCCCACAAGCGCGTTGACGCCCTTGAGAAAGCCTTCGCAATAGACATCGGTGACGGTCGGTTCGTGCCGTACATCCAGTTGCACGAGTACGAGGCGTACCTTTTTTCTGACCCGACCTGGTTCGGCTACTTCTACGACCACCACGAAAAGCAGATTGCCGCACTCAAGGACATTGCGAATGGGCACGCAACGCCGGAGTTGATTGACGACGGCCCACATTCGGCCCCAAGCAAGCGGATAATTGGGGAGCTTCCCGATTACGAGGACGCAAAGTCCGCCGTGGGACCGCAGGTCGCGGAACTGATCGGGCTGGACGTGATTCGGGGCAAATGCCCCCACTTCGCTGCCTGGCTGTCGCGGCTCGAACAACTCGGTAACGGCACGCACTGATGGTTCACGGAACGCCGACCTGGGCACCCGACGACGCGGAGCAAGCTGCTACAATAGACGCGAATCTGATGGTTCACCCTCGACACCGGCAAGGGAGGAGACGACGTGGATGCTTTGACGGATCGGATCACGGTAGACCCCGAACAGTGCGGCGGCCGCCCTTGTGTGCGCGGCATGCGCATCCGCGTTAGCGACGTGATCGATCTGCTAGCCAACGGGCTTAGTCCGGAACAGGTCGTCGAGGAGTTGCCGGACCTGGAGCCGGCGGATGTCCAGGCGTGCCTCCGGTTCGCCAGCCGGCGCGTGGCCAACCCGGAGCCTGTCGCATGATCGTTTGGCTGGACGCCCAACTGCCCCCGTCGGCCGCCGCCTGGATCTCGGACACGTTCGGGGTCGAAACCCACGCGGTCCGCGACCTTGGGCTGCGTGAGGCGAAAGACCCGTCGATCTTCCAGGCTGCCCGCGCCGCAGGGGCGGTCGTGATGACTAAAGATAGTGATTTCGTAGAAATGTTGCAGCGTCTCGGCCCGCCGCCGACGGTGCTATGGGTTACTTGTGGCAATACGTCGAATGCCCGCCTCCGCGAGATTCTCAGCCGCCAGTTGCCTGCCGCAGTCGCGCGTTTGGAGGGTGGGGAGCGTTTAATTGAGATCGGGGACGACGCTCCCTAGCCGTTGATAACTGCTTCGGGAGGCAGAAAGAGTCCTACTCCTCCGCCTTCAACAACCGCAACCCAATCGGCAACGAGTCGCCCAGCATCTGCCCCTGCTCGTCGTGCTCCAATTCAGCCACTTCTTCGACCATGCGCACCCAGTGTTTCGGGATTTCCTGGCCGCGCAGCAGCGTCAACACGGTTTGCCGGTGGCTGTCGTCGATGTCCAGGGCGCGCTGGCCGGTCATGCGGGCCAGCTGGGCCAGGCAGAACGCCCAGGCCATGACCTCACTCTGGTTGCCCGGCTCGAAACCGCTGACGGCGTCCAGCCACGGCGCCACCACTTGCGGATGCACCACGGCGTTCAACGGGCCGTAGATCAGGCCGCGGGCGCCGAGGCGCGTCAACGCCCAGAAGCCGTAAGTCGGCACCGGGCTGCGGCGTAACGATTTCAACAGGCCGTTGCCCAGCGCCTCCTTGTGCTTCACGTCCAGGCGTTCAAAACTCGCTGTAGCGCGCCACATCTCGGCGAGTTCGTTGGCGTTCGGCTTCAAACCCGCCTTGCCCTTGGTCGGCAGCAGGGCGGGACGTAGCCGGTCGTAGAGCGCCTGTTGCAGCGACGGACTCAGGCCGCCGGCCACACGCCGCCATAATATCCAGACGTCCGCGCCGCTCTCCGGGATGCGCGGCGCGTTGATGCGTTGCGGACCGTCGGTGCGCGGCGGGGCGACCATCATTTTCCAGAGCTGGTCGATGCGGAACTTGTCCAGCGCGTCGCCGAAGCCGGGCCGCAAGCAATAACCGACGAGGTTGTACCAACGGCTCAGGTGTGCCGGCGTGCGGCGGCGGTCGTCGGCAACCTCGGCGAGGAACTCCCACAGCCGTCGGCACAACCCGGTCGGCCATTCGTGCCGCGGCGCGTCGAGGGCGGTTTCCAACGCCTTGGTCAAGTCGCGCGGCGTCAGCGCCCGTTCTTCCGGCGTCGGCGGGTTGTCGGCGTCCGCCTTGCCGGTGTAGGCGAGCCGGATCAGCCGGGCCGCGTGCTGCACTTGCGGTTCCAGCCACACGTCGATGACGGTGCGCTCGTCGTCGTCGGTCGTCTCCTTGCGCGTCGGCATCTCTTTCACGAGGTCGCGGATATTGAACTCCAGCCGCCAGCGGTTGTTGCCGTCGCGCGCCACGCAGAACAGTTCCAAGGTGCCGATCGCGGTGGAGCGCGCGGCCAGCGTCACCGGCACACTTTTCGTACCGCTGCGTTTGCCGCCGCGCAGGACCGTGTGCAGCGGCGGCAGTTGTAACAGCTGTTCCGCATCGAGACGCAGCACGTCGCCGGCCCGGTCGTCGCCGCGCACCGTCGAGGTGTACAGCGGGAACGTCACCGGCTGGCCGAGCGCCAGTTCCAACTCCGGCTTGTCGAGGTTTACGTCCTGGCCTTCTTCGAGGTGTTGCGGCACCACGCACACGACGAGCAAATCGTTCTTCTTCGCGGGCGGCGGTTCGGCGGCGGCCGTATCGGCGCCGGAGATGGCGATATAGTAGGACCGTGCGATGCCGCCGCCGATGCGCCGGCCGCCGGTGTGCCGTAACCAGGCGAAGTAGGCCGCGCCCCACGCGACGGCAAGATCGAGCGACGGGTTGGTCAGGACGAGTGGGTTCCACGGCTGGTCAGGACGGCTGTACCAGTTGCGTAGCACTTCGAGCAGCCGGTCGCGGAGGACCGCCGGTTGAAAGACGCCGCCGTTGAAGAGGAGCGCGGCGGGCACCGTGGTCGCGTCGCCGTGCCGGGCCTGGTGCTTGAGGAACGCGGCCAGGTGGCGCGTGATCGCCGGGTCGCTGACGTAGGGCAGGCCCATCTCGTGCAGGCCGGCCCGGCCGCCGCGCTGCGGCTCGGCGTCCACGCCCACGACCGGAAAGAAGCCGTCGAAGACGACCGAGCGCACGTCCGCCGGTGTGATGGGCGTGTGCAGGGTGCCGCCGATGACGGCACGACCGCGGCCGATGACGGTGACGGTATGCTGGGCCGGCGGCGACGGTCCCAGCAGCGTCTCCTTGGCCGAACGGCACGCCTGGGTCAGCAGGCCGTACTGGGCCGCGTCGAGCTTTCCCGCGCCTGGCAGTTTGCCCTCGACGAACTTGGCCAACGCCAGGTCCATGTTGTCGCCGCCGAGCAGCAGGTGGTCGCCGACCGCCTGGCGCACGAAGCCGAGGTCGCCCTGCTGTTCGACCGCTTCGATCAGGCTGAAGTCCGTCGTGCCGCCGCCCACGTCTACCACCAAACAGCGCGAACCCGGCTTGAGCTGCGCGGCCTCGGCGGGCGGATGGGTGGCCAGCCAGCAGTAGAACGCGGCCTGCGGTTCTTCCAGCAGGACGAGGTTTTCCAGCCCGGCTTTCTTCGCCGCCTCGACGGTCAGGTTGCGGGCCACGTCGTCGAACGACGCCGGCACCGTGAGGACCACGGCCTGTTTTTCGAGTCGGTCGTCGGGCCGGTCGCGCGCCATGACGAAGTTCCACGCCTCGACCATGTGGCGCAGATAGCGGGCCGACGCCTCGACGGGTGAGATGCGCGGCACGTCCGGCGGGGCGCTCCAGGGCAACAGGCCGGCGGAGCGATCGACGCCGCTGTGACACAGCCAGGATTTGGCGGAGCTGACGAGCCGGCCGGGGATGCGGCCGCCGTGGTTGCGGGCGAATTCGCCGACGGCGTAGTTGCGGGCGGGGTCCCAGGGCAGGGCGGCCGACCCCGCCGGCAGGTCGTGCTCGCCGGGCAAATAAAGGAACGACGGCAACAGCGGCCGTTCCTTGGTCTCGCCCGCCGCGACCAGTTGCGGCAGCGGAAACGGTTTGATCTCGACGTGGCCGGTACGGCCGGCGCGCTGCACGTCCACGTAGGCCAGCGCGCTGTTGGTCGTGCCGAGGTCGATGCCGATGAGGTAGCGTGACATGGGTCGAGCGCCGGTGGTTGCGTGGTTCGCGCGTGTGCCTGCTGCAATCATACGCGGCGGCAGCGTCGTCGTTTAGAAGCGGTTTCAAAACCGGGCGCGCCGCCCGGCGGAACCGCTGTGTTCGCTTTTTTCGCGCCCATCATCACTTTCCGCGCCGCGGGCATCAATTTTGCACCTGGATTGCGTTTAGAAATGAACGTGGGTAAGCCTGCGGCTGCCGGCCCGCACGGCTGGCTTCCCTTACCGACCGGCACTTCCTTTCATGAGGACACAGTTATGCAAGGCTTCGAGCGCACCACGGTGATCGGCGTTTTCGACAACCACAGCCAGGCCGACCGCGCGGTCGAGGAATTACACCGCGCCGGCTTCCGCAACGATCAGATCGGCGTCGCGGGGCGCGACCCGGTCAAGGGAACCACCACGACGGACGATAAGACCGCGCACGTCCTCGGCGGCGCCGCCACCGGTGCGGCGGCGGGTGCGGGCGTCGGCGGCCTGGTGGCCCTCGGCATCCTGGCGGGCATCATCCCCGGCATCGGCCCGGCCATCGCGGGCGGTACCCTGGCCGTGGTCCTGGCCAACGCCGCGGGCGGCGCCGCCATTGCCAGTCTCGCCGGCGCGCTGGTCGGCCTCGGCATTCCTGCGGAAGAAGCCGCGCACTACGAAGGCGAATTCAAGGCCGGTCGCACCATCGTCACCGTCAAGGACACCGCCGGGCGCAACAACGAAGCCTGGACGATCCTGCAGCGCTTCGGCGCCTACAACAAGGAGGTGCCGCGCCTGCAAACGAGCGGCGTGCGCTAATAGCCGCTCGCAGAAAGGCGAGCGTCGGGGCGTAAGCTCGACGTGGAACACACCACGAAACGTACCACGTCGGGCTTACGTTCCGACGCTCGCCAAATCGCCGTTTCACGTCTGGTTTCGCCCCGTAAATTATTTCGTCAATTGTTTCAAGAAACCTCTTGCGTCGGCTAGCGTCCTGCGTAGAATGTGAATGGCCGTGCGTTCTGTCTCATCTGACTGGGCGACAGATTGGGATGGGCGCGCGGCCTTTTTTTTCCCCTCTCCCGCCGGGACTTCTCCCGGTTGCAACCGCAAATCCATCGCTGAATCGGTGTCGCGCCTCGCCGCGAGCGTGCGGTTGGTGTAAAATCACTGCCAACGTGCAAACGCTTGGGACCGCACCGGGTCTTGTAAACCAGGGCCGGCACTCGGGCGCGGACTTTTCTGGTTGGGAGGCCGACATGACTGTTCGACCGCGTCGCTCCGGCTTCACGCTGATCGAATTGCTGGTGGTAATCGCCATTATCGGCATCCTCATCGCGCTGTTGTTGCCCGCCGTGCAACAGGTGCGTGCCGCCGCCGCCCGCGTCCACTGTGCCAACAACATGCACCAGATCGGCCTGGCGATGCACCTCTACGGCATCGACCACGACGGCCGTTTGCCCCCGACCTGGAACCAGGCCTGGTGGGCGCCCTTCGACGACCGCGTCGGCTACGCGGACCCGCCGCTGCCGGACTTCGACCCGTCGCGCGCCCTTCTTTGGAATTACCTGGAAGGGAATCCGAAAATCTTCAAATGCCCCACCGGCTTCGATCGGGTTCCGGGCAGTCCCACGCGCGGCGAGCCTTTGCAACTCAGTTACGCCATGAGCGGCGTGTCCGGCGGCCCGGCGGGTCTGCCGCTGGTGTACATTTCCAACAACAACGGCACGTCGAACGTTTTGCTGGGCTGGGAACACGCCCGGCTGCCGGCGTGCGCGACGAACGGCATCCAACCGTCGGGTTTGGCCCCCGGGTTGCCCTGGCCGTTGACCGATCCGGACGTGCCCAACCATTACCCACCCCGGCACATGGGCACCTTCAACGTCCTCTTTTGCGACGGCCACGTGACCAACATGACCACGATGGACCTGGGTATTCCGCTGTTTTACGTGCAGTGAAAAGCGGTCGCAAATATACTCAACGCGGTCCAATTTGACGCAAACGCCCGTAACCACAAGCGGCCCGCTTGTGGGTGACCGTCTCCCACAAGCGGGCCGCTTGTGGCTACGGGCGTTTGTGGGTGACCGTCTCCCACAAGCGGGCCGCTTGTGGTTACGGGCGTTTGTGCCGAATCGAGCCGCGGGCAGTATAACTCCTCCTCGCCATCCGGTTTCTACCGGCGCTGGGACAGCGCCTTGAGCGCCGCGCGGAACTGCTCGATTTCCTTCTCGTCTACCATTTGGGACGCCACGCCCGGCGACTCCTTTTCCAAACGCCGGGCAACTTCCTCGCGTTCCTTGTCGCTGCCGAGCCGTTGTTCCTGTTTTATCGCAGTCAACC
>JBBRLG010000285.1:0-9324 GCA_038231495.1 Gemmatales bacterium
ACGGTTGGAGTACTCGGTCATGGCATCCACCCCCCTGCCCCCCCTTCGTAAGGGGGGGAGTGAACGGTCACAGTTTATCAACCCACAACCAATTCCGGAAACTGCTTCGCAATCGCGGGGCGCAGGTCCGCTTGCCGTTGCAGCAACGCCACCACGCCCGTCAACCCCGCGCGGAACTCCGGCCCGCGCAGCGAGCGTACCGCGACGGCCAGCAGGGGTAGCAATTGGTCCGCCTCGTCCGGGTACTCGGCCAGACGGGCCACGACCCGGTTGACCACCCCCGGCTTGTGCCGCCCGCCCCGATAGAGGTTGAGCAGCACCGACGCCCACAGCAGGCGAACCGTATCGACATCCGCCCCCGCGCTCCACTTCGTCAGTTCGGCGACCACCAGTCCCCTGATGTCGTCGTACGGCGATTCCAGGAGGTTGTGCCAGATCGCGGGTTGGTCTTGCGCCGGCGTTTCGGCCAGCCACTTCCAGCCGACAGCCCGCACGTCGGCGTGTTTGCTGTCCAGAAACTCCAGCAGCCACCAGGCCGACGGCGGCCCGGAGTGCGTCAAGATGTCGGCCAGCCAGGAAGCCAGTTCCGGACGCAGCGCGGCACATTCCGCCTGCACCAGGGGCATGAGTGCGGGCCAGTGGGCTTCGCCCAGGGGGCCGCGGCCGCGCAACAGCGTGAGGCCGAGCCGGGCCACGGGCAACGACCGGTGCAGCGCCAGTTTCACCGCGTCGCCAAGCCCGACGCGACCGGGATCGAGCCGACGGCCGAGCAAGGACGACAGCCGTTGCAGACGTTCGAGGTCGTCGCCGCCGAGCCGCGTCAGCCACGTCTCGACTGGCACCGAAGCCAGGTCGGCATGTTGTTCGAGCAGATCGAAACCAAGGGCCGCGACGTCCGGGTCGTCGTTGTCGATGAGCGCGAGCAACATCGCCACCGGCTGTTGCGCCAGCCAGTCCGCCTGGTGAGCGCGCAGCATCCAGGCCGCCCACTGGCGCACGGTCCGGCAACGGGCCTGCGTCAGCAGTTCAAACAGCGCGGCGGGCGCATCGGTCCAAACCGAGGCGAAGCGCGGCGCCGGCACGAGGTCGGCAAGCGTCTTGCCATCAGCGAATGCCCAGCCCTTCGCGGGCCGGACGAGCGCAGGGCAATGGCAGAACAGCGTGTGAACCAGGCCCCAGTTATCGAGCAGGTGAATGTCGGTATCCACGTCGCCGTCGGTGTAGCGCTTGAGATACGCCAGTGCCGCGGCCCGGAAGCGCTGGGGGTCCGTTTTACCGAGCAGTCGGAAGTAGCGCCACGCCCGCCGTCGCAAATAACGCCGGGTCGGCAGGCTGAAAAGGACGAAACGTTTCTCAAGCCGTTGGCGGTAATTGTCGGGGATCGGCTGGTTCTTTTTCCAATCCCTTTCGCCGGGCCGGGGCATTGCGTTGTTGGCCGCGAGGATGACTTCCTCTTGTTTGCTGGCGTAGACGTTGAAGCGGCGGGAATAGTTTCGGATGTCCGCTTGATAGCCTTCTGTCGCCAACGCGCGGGCACGGGCTTCGGCCTGTGCGGAGGTAGGAAATTGGTCATATTTATAGCGCGTGCGGGTCTTGCGCTCGCGCCGGACGGAGCGGTCGAACGCGACGAGGAACAGGCCCATCAACTCGTCGTCGCCGGCTTTCTCGACGCCTTTGAAAAGGCGTTTGACCAGTGCTTCGTGCCGGTAGGCGTTGAGCGGGAGCGAAAGGTAATCGATCAGCAGTCGCCGGGCGACGGGTCGAGCATCCGCCAGCCAACGCGGGGCGAAGTTCCCTAGTCGCTCGGCGTCGTGAACCCGGCGCAGTTCGGCAACAAACGCCGCGTCGCCTTGCGCGAACAGTTCTTCCGCCAGAGCAAAGGAACCAGTTGCCATAAGCCACTCCTATCGTGAGTGGAAGTAGTCTATCGCGGCCATTCGTCGTTCGCAAGCATGGTAGTTGGATTTGATACACCAGGGTGTGGCAAATCTTTCGGGAGGTCTGCTGTAGGACGGGCTTCCAGCCCGTCCGGAGCAGACCGACGGGCTGGAAGCCCGTCCTACGGAAGAAAGCCCTCCCGAAAGTTTTGCCACACCCGTCCGCTTGCCCTTTCGTGTCCCTGGTTGACAATTACTTCTTTGCCTCTTCGCTGTTTCCTGAAACGCTCGGCGATGGCACCATTTTGTTTGACAGTCCCTCGGATGGGAGCGCATGATAGGCGGAAGGCCGTCGTTGAAGGAATGGTCCGATTTGCAAACGTAATGGAGGAATTAGGCATGCGCGCTTTCGGCATCGGGTTATTCGCGGTCATCGTCGTTGTCGCTCCCGCCTTCGCCGCGGACCCGCCTTCTCCCAAGCAGGTGGCGAAAGAACGGGTCGAAGAACTCAATACCGCGGTTATCAAGGAGGATTACGCGAAGGTCGTTGACTTCACCCACCCCAAAATCGTGGAGTTAATCGGCGGTCGCGAGAAGATGATCGCCGTAATGGAGGCCGGCACCAAGGACATGAAGGCGAAGGGTTTTGCCTTGCGGTCCGTCAAGGTCGATGAGCCGTCGGAACCGGTTGTGGCGGGCGCGGAGCAGTACGTCGTCGTTCCGTTCTTGTTGGAAATGAAGGCTCCCGGCGGGCGGTTGCTGCAAAAGGCGTTCGTCATCGGCGTGTCCGGCGACACGGGTAAGACGTGGACCTTCGTAAACGGCGATTTGGACCTCGCGAAGGTGAAGCTGGTGTTGCCGAAATTGCCGGAGGACCTCAAGCTCCCGAAGCGCGAGAAGCCGGTTTTCGAGAAAGACTGAGGCAACCCAACTCAAAGACGAAGACTGCCTCCGCCGCTTGCGGCTTTGCACAAAAGGACCTCGAAGTGTCATCAACCGTCCGCGTCAACCTGGGTCCGCGCAGCTACGACATTGCCATCGGGACCGAGTCCGGCGGCGGCTTCGGCGCGTTCGCCCGGCAGCGAGCCGCGGGCAAGGTCGCCCTGGTGGTCTGCGACGAACACGTTAGCGAACACGCCGACCGCGTGGCCGACGCGCTGGCGGACGTCGGCCTGCGACCGCTCCTTGCCGTCTTGCCCTCCGGCGAAGGGCAGAAATGTCTGGCGACGGCCGCCCATCTGTACGACCGCCTGGCCGAGGTCGAGGCGGACCGCCAGACGCTCGTGGTCGCGGTCGGCGGCGGCGTCGTCGGCGACCTGGCCGGGTTCGTCGCGGCGACCTATGTGCGCGGCCTGCCGCTGCTCATGGTGCCCACGACTTTGCTGGCGATGGTGGACAGCTCCGTCGGCGGCAAGGTCGGCGTCAACCATCCCCAGGCTAAAAACCTCATCGGCGCTTTTCACCAGCCGGTCGGCGTCTGGATCGACACCGAGACGTTAAGCACCTTGCCGGATCGCGAATACCGCAGCGGCCTGGCCGAGGTGGTCAAGTACGGCGTCATCCTCGACCCGGAGTTGTTCATCTTTTTGGAAAACCATATCGACGAGTTGCTCGGCTGCGACCCGGCGGCGGTCCGGCACGTCGTCGCCCGCAGTTGCCAGTTGAAGGCCCGCGTCGTCGAGAAGGACGAACGCGAAGAAACCGGCCAGCGCGTCGCGCTCAACTACGGGCACACATTTGCCCACGCCTTCGAGACGGTCGCCGGCTACGGGGTATTGCTACACGGCGAGGCGGTAGCGATCGGCATGGTGTGCGCGAGCCGCCTGGCCGAGACGCGCGGCCTGATCGAACATGCCACCACCGAACGCCAGCGCGAACTCCTCGACGAGTTCGGGCTGCCGACGGTGCCGGGGCCGTGGGCCATCGACGACTTGCTGGCGACGATGCGCAAGGACAAGAAGGCGCTTGCCGGCAGAATGCGGTTCGTGTTGCCGCGCCGGCTCGGCACCGTGGACCTGTTCGACGACGTGCCGGAAACGCAGGTGCGACAGGTGTTGGAGTCACTGGCCCCCTGACGATTGGACGCGCCCCATGTCGATGCCGCTGGATGACGACCTGCGCGACCTCCTGGCCCTGCAATTGACGCCGGGTTTGGGGCCGCGACTGACCACGGCACTGCTGGAACGCTTCGGCTCCGCCCGCGGTGCGCTCGCGGCTACTGCGTCTGAATTGAGCGGAATTCCCCGCATCGGCACGAACCTCGCCGACAAACTGGTGCGCGCCCTGGCCCGCGTCAACGTCGCCGCCGAACTCGAGCTGCTCGAACGCCACCAGACCCGCCTGCTCGTCCGCGGTACGTCCGATTACCCCTCTGCGCTGGCTTCCGTCGAAGACGCGCCGCACCTGCTCTACCTACGCGGCACCCTTACCATTGGGGACGCGAACGCGGTCAGCATCGTCGGCTCCCGGCACTGCACCGACTACGGCCGCCGGGCCGCCGCGCGGCTGGCGGCGGGTTTGGTGCGGGCGGGCGTCACAATCATCAGCGGCTTGGCTCGTGGCATTGACGGCGTGGCTCACGACGCGGCACTGAAGGCGGGCGGGCGCACCATTGCGGTCCTGGCCGGCGGCCTGTCGCGCATCTACCCGCCCGAACACGCGGACCTGGCCAAAGCCGTCGCCGCGTCCGGCGGCCTGGTGACCGAGGCGAGTATGGAGCAGGAGCCGCAAGCCGGCATGTTCCCGGCGCGCAACCGCATCATCAGCGGCCTGTCGCGGGCCGTCGTGATCGTCGAGGCCGCGGAGCGCAGCGGCGCCCTCATCACCGCGACGCACGCCGGCGAACAGGGCCGCACTGTCTTCGCAGTGCCCGGCGCGATCGACAACGCGGCCAGCGCCGGCACCAACGCCCTGATCCGCGACGGCGCGATCCTGTGCCGCGGCGTGGACGACATTTTAGAAGAGCTGCACGGCGTCTCGGAGATGGCCATGCGGGCGAAAACGGCCGCCGCGCCCGCGGCTCAAACGGCCCCGATGCCGCCACCCGACCTCGACCCGGTGCAGCGCAAGGTGTGGGATTTTCTCGGCGGTCAGGTGCGGACACTCGACGAGATGGCCCAGCAACTTGGCACGGCCGTGCAGCAACTGAGCGCCACGCTGATGATGCTTGAGATGAAGAAAGTCGTGCGGCGGCTGCCCGGCAACCGCTATGAACGCTGCACGCAATGACGTTGGGGCAAGCACGCGCTGCACCCTTCGTTGGTAAAACACCGCCAAACAAGAAGGGTTCTCTTCCTTCAATCGGGAAGCGTAACCGCTTCGCCGCTGGCGCGGGTGGCGAGCGCGCGCATTATCGGTTGCGCGGAATAGGGCAGGAAGTGGACGGAGCCGTCCGCGAACAGGAAGTTGCCGCCGCCGGAATGGTGGCTCCAAAAATGAAACATGTCGCAATTGTTGTCCGCGCGTCCCGGACCGTATTCGTAAGGCCCCCTCGGGCAATCGACCAGGCCGTTGTAGCATCGCTCGCGGACGCCCAACACGTTGTCCGTGGATCCGTCATTGGCCTGGCCCATGCCGCCATACCACCAGCCATAGATGCCATCGGCGCTGGGGGGCCGCTCGCCGACGGCCAGTGTGTGGCTGGTGCCGTCCGTGACATCGACAAGGCGGATTTTTGAATTCAGAAAGAGAACGCCGTCCTTGCGGCTGTTGTTGATGCCCGCAACCCCCAGGTAGTCGGTAAAGGCTACCGTCAGGCCGCCCCCTTTTCCGAGCGCCAACGTTCGTGCGTCGGCCGGACAGGTATACACGCGCAGGACCGTCGCGAAACCGACGTGCGGCGGATCGTGCCTAAAATCGTCGTCGGTCGCGTAAGCCTGGACCGTGACATCCCAAAGGTTTTGCTGTTCCACGTAAGGCAGCAAGCGCGCGTGCCAACTCATGAACGGGTACTTCTCGCCTTTCGCCGCGTTGCTCGTCCCCGGCGGCAAGATATGGGCGGTGTAGTGATACAAATGCAAAGCCAGGCCCACTTGTTTAAGGTTGTTCGCACAACTTGCCTTTGCGGCGGATGCTCGAACGTACTGCACCGCGGGCAAGGTTAGCGCCACCAATAAACCGATAATGGCGATCACCACCAACAGCTCAATCAGGGTGAAAGCAGGGTGCGACGGCTTGCGATGCACACGACACCTCCCGTTGCCAAACGCGGCACGGATTCTGGTAGATCTTTTCCACCAGCAGCCATCAATGGGGAGTACACTTGGTTCGCGCCATGCCGGTATCGGTCTGGACAGCCGTCCCGTCCGGAAGAACCTCGTAAAGATTAGGCGCGCCACCTTTAGCAGGGGCACAGATTGCCGAACAGCTTGTCCACTTCCATTTGTTGCAGGTTCCATTGGGGAGCTGCGGAAGTTTGTTACCCGCGTCTGCCACCACGTATATGGACGGAATTGAATAGGTAGTGTTATCCCCGGCGACAAAGGGCCAGGTCGCGGTCCCAATCTGAACCGAGTAGCTCTGCGTAGTACCATCGGAGACCCACCAGCAGTAAACTTCTTGACAAGGCGCTGTCGAGCAGCCAGTGATCCCTCCAGCGGCCGTCGCGCGACGCTCGCCCAGGTGGAAGGAGAAGCCGCACAGTGCGGCAGCGATCAATAGCACGACGGTCGTTCCATTCGTCTTCATTGCTGTCCTTTCGTTGAAACGGAGGATTCGCGCCTGAATTAATGCTCGAAATCCGGTGGTGACTCCGCCCGGCTTCCGAGCGTCACCTGGCTGGTATAGGTAAGATAGGCAAGGCGTTTGCAGCAAACATACGTGGTCTGGGAAAAATGGGTGGCTGGCTTGCCTGGGTGGAAGCCCGATGGAGTCACCACCCGAAATCCAGGCGGGAGTCGGGGCGTAAGCCCGACGTGACCGGGGTTAAATCCACGTCGGGCTTACGCCCCGACGCTCGCCCATTTGATCGTTGTGCTACGCCGTCCGCCGGCGATAACGGCGGACAAAGTAATACGCGAAAGCTAACGTTCCAACCCCTGCCGCAGCGGCGGCGACCCACCAGAGCCAAGCCTGGCCACGCTCGGGCGGCAGAACTTTGCCGTCCAGCGTGGTAAAGCCTTTGGCTGATGTTTCCTGCCACGCGCCGGACGGCGAAATCAGGTAGGTCTTGGTTGCAGCGACACTCGGATTCAAGCCTGAACCAGCTGCTGGGTTTTCGGAGACCCGAACCCTCATGCCCGGCTCTACCCGGAACGTGAAGTCGCTGTCAGCGACCGCGACGTTCGGTTCAGACGAGTCAATCCGGAGCCGGTGGATGCGCTGCACATGCCCTTGGTCACTCCAAGTATGGGTCCAATTCGTGGGCCACCATCCAAGGTCCGTTTGCTTCCACTGCACATCGAGACGGATCCAGGGGTTCGTCCCACTGAAGTTGACGTAGCGGTAGATGGCACCCTTCTGATTCTGGTCAATCCAGATTTCATCATAGAACGGGGCCATCGCGCCCGACCGCTGTTCGGTTCGAACGACCGTGCAATTCCGGCCGTTAAAGGTTTGCCGACCGCGCGTCTCAAAGTCGTCCGGGTCGTAAGCCATCGACAGCTTGTCTGGCCGTAAGTTGGCATGGACGGTTGCCACCAGCCCGTGAGCGAAGAACACCGGCCACAAATTGGCGTTGAACCCGGACCCACGGCCCAAGTCACCCTTGTCAATTCCCAGGTCCGGGCTGTCTTCTTGAACGTGATTGGCCGCGCGATGGTAGAGCGATTGTAAGGACTTGCCGTCGTACGCCGCCGTATGGATTAGGGTGGTATACTGCTTTCGGTTCTCCCCACTTGGGTAGTCGTCCGCCGACTCTTGTCGAAAACGGTTATGTTCAAAGTCGAAGAGCAACACGTAGCGCAGGGGCCGTACCGGGTCGCCGGGTGGTAAGGGCAAGTCTTTGTATTCTGTCGTGCCCGTGACCACATAGCGGGCCGTCTTGACCAAGCCCTGCCGCGCTTGCCAGTCGCCCAGTATTTGCGACAACGGCGTTTCTTTCTCTGGGGGCTGGGCGAATCCCGCGTGCGCTAGCACAACCACGAGTACCGTTGCGATGACATAACAGCGGCTGGACATGGCTGCCTCCCGTCTAACCCTTTTGCCCGTAATAGCGGACTTCCACATGCACCGATTCGGTTTGGCCATCGGGTTTGCGAAGGATAAACCGGATGCGGCACACCTGATCGCCGAGTTCGGCGATCCGTTGGTCCACGCGGAACTGAACCCCGCCGTCCAGACCGTTGCCCACGCGCGTCACGGTGGTGTCGGCGCTGCCCGCTTCAATGTGGTCCACCGTCCAGTCCTTCGACGGCAACAACACCGTGACCTCTCCCTGCGCCGACTCTCCCAGCGGGCGTTCGCCGAGCAGGATCACGCCGGGAACGACGCGCGTGGCGGGTTGCATTTCGCCCGAGACGTCCAGCGAGGCAGTGCGATGGACGACGCCATCTTCGGTCACGGCTGCCACGTTGACCTGAAAATGGAAGGGACCGACGGGTAAGTCCGAACGCGGCGACACGACGATGAAATACTCGCCCTCCGCGCCGGCGACCGGTTCGACGCGAACCGTGGCGATGGCGGGCACGGGCACGGCCTCAAGCCGACGCAGCGGTTGATGCGTCCTGGCCCGGACCTTGCGCTCGACCGGCGGTCCGGTGTGTGTACAGCGATCTCCGAAGGCGAGTTGCCAGCCGACGAGGCTGACGCGGCTGCGCACAACCGCTTTCACATCCCAACCGAGGGTTGGCGCGAAATCGCCCTCGAAAACCGGTTGGAGCCGCACCGACACCGGCCAGCGCGCCAGGCCCAGTTGATACGGTTGCCGATGCGTCAGGTCGAGATGGAGGGTCACGTCCGCCGCTTGACCGGGCGGGATGGTCAGGCCTTGCGGCTCGACGCCGAGACAATCGCAGGATGGTTCAAAACGGATAAGCGTGCGCAGTTCCGCACTGACATTTTTAATAGTTACCCGCGCCAGGTGCTCGGGGGTTTCCCAGATCTCGCCGAGTTCCAGCGCGTGCGGATCGATGTGCAAACCGTTGACGATCGGCCCGTCGAGGCGGGATTGAACCGGCGTCCGCACAGAACTTGCCAGTATGGCGAGGAAATAGCCACCGACGCAAACCAGGGGAATCGAGATGAGACGGAACAGCCACTGCGACCAACGACGAGGTGGGCGATCGCCAGTGGCGGCTTTCTCGGAGATCGGCACGGAAGTGGATGACGCTACCATTTCCCTAACGCCCTTGGGACTTCGGGAAGAAGACAATCAAGCCAGTGGCCGCAACCAACAGGAGCAAAGCTGACATTCGGAACGTCCTGGGCGGACTCCACGCATTGTCGCGGCGAAGCAGAAAGTCTGTTCCCTTTGTAACTTTGCGGATAGGCAAAGTCAACAAAAAGGTTC
>JBBRLG010000286.1:0-9312 GCA_038231495.1 Gemmatales bacterium
AAGCGCCGCACTCCAAAAAGACGCTTTTACATTTGCCTTTCCTCTGTGCCTCTGTGGTTAACTTTTTAGTCGCTCAGCGACAAGCAACCAATCAACCGTTCGGCACCGGCAGACAAATCGCGTGGTTGTCCCGCGTGATGACGGTCAACTCGTTGGTGTGCGGGCTGAAGAAGCAGGCCGACGACGCCGGCAGCGCCAGGTCTTGGGTGGACCACGGCATCAGCCAGTTGCCCACCGGGCGCAGCCACACGACACGCCCCTCCCGCACGGCGGCGAGCCGACCGGGGCGCAAGATCGTCACCGCGTCGTAGCCGCTGTGCCCCGCTGCAACGCCCGACGCATGAAGCCGCCATCTCCCCTGGTCGCGGTGCAAGTGCGACCAGTAAACGCCGCCGCCGGACGCGCTGATGCGCGCGACCTCACAGTGGGCACCGTCCTCTTGAAACCAGGTCAAGGACGCTTGCCGGACCAGCGCGTCGGCGGGTGGTTGGACATTCCAACTCAAGGGACTACCCGGTGAAGTTCGGTCGGCGGTGTTGACGAAAAATACCGCCCCTGGGCCGTAAAAACACACCGCCTCCACACCGCCAAATTCCTTTTTCGTGGGGTCAATGAGAAGAATGCTGTCCCATACCAAGCTAGGACAATGGTCAAAGCTGCGTCCCAGTCGCGCCACCGGGACCATCTGTTGACTCATCACGATGTCAAATTCGTTCTCGGAATACAGGGCAAAATAAAACTCATCCGCGGCAACAATCTGTGTCATCTGCTCCGCTGCCGGACTTCGTTCGTGTCCTTTTTCATAAAGGCCAATGCTGTTTCGCACATAGCTCGTACATCGGCTTCGGACTTCCGACTTTTGATGAATGACGACAACCAACTGGCCGGAAGGATCGGTACTCACGACGGTCACAGGACACGAGGATGCGGGAAACTCCACGACGTTCGTGGAGCGAGGGTCGAAACCGACAAGCCGGCCGCTATCGAAACCGATGAAAACCTGGCCGGTCTCCGGTGCGGCACACAAGGCCGTTATTTGACCGTTACCAAGGTGGATGGGATTCAGTGCGTTGACAACTCGCGGTGCTGACGGTTTGCGGCTCGGACGCAGAGCGGCTTTGAAGGCGAACTCCGCGTCGTGGACCTGGGCCGGTGCCCAAAGCGTGGTGCGGGCGAACAATGCCGCGGCCTGCGCGCCCGGCTTTTGCTCGACCGCGCTGCGCTGCCGCAGCTTGTTCGCCAGGCCGACCAGCGCCCGGTCGCGCAGGTCGTCCCGCAGCAGAACCAGTTGCGGCTGCCCGGCAAGGCGTGCGACCTCGTTATAGAATTGGCCGGCGATGGCTTCGTGGCCGGGCGGTGCGAAATAGGCGTCGGCCTCCGCGAGCAGGGCCAGGAAGGCGTCCGGAGTTTCGGCCTCGGCGTGCAGTGCGGCCAGGCGCAGCAGGCAGGCGACCGCCGTGCCGCCCGGCCGTTGGGCCCACCCCTGCCGCAAATAATCCAGGGCAAGGTCGAGGCGGCCGGCGCGGTCGAGCATCAGCTCCGCGGCGGCGAGGTAGTTGTGCTGCTTGGCGACCAGCTTGTCGGCCGCGAGCGTGTATTCCGCAAGCGCCTCCTCCTCCTCGCCGGTCTTGCGCAAAACCTCGGCGGCGAGCAGGTGTTCCCCGCGCTGACGGTAGAGCTGCAACGCCCGGTCGAACTCGCCGGCGGCCTCGAACGCGCGGCCGGCAGCCAACTTGTCGTCCAACTTGTCGAGGTAAAGGATCGCGGCGTCGTGGTGCAGGCCGCCGCGTGCCAGCACGTCGGCGGCCAGGCGGTAGTCGCGCAGCAATTTCCCATAGATGAACGCGGCCCGGCGGTAATCGCCGCGGGCCGCGGCGGCCGCGGCGGCCTTGCGGTACTCGGCACTGAGCTGAACCTGCACGTCGCCGCCGGCGAACCAAACGCTCGCACCGCCGTCCCGGTTGCCCGCCCCAAGGATGTTGGCGAGGGAATACCGGACGTTGTGCGTCGGCAGGTTCGCATTGCCCGCGACGGTGCCGCCGCGGTCGCCGTCGCCACCCAGCGGCAACGCGCGTCGCAGGGCCTTTTCGAGGTCGCCGCCGCGGAACTCGCGCAACAGGGCGCGGAGCGCGGCCTCCTGCGCGCCAAGTAGCGCTTCGCTGAGGCGCGGCGCCCGTTCCAGGGCCGACTGGACCAGCTTCGCGCCCAGTTTGGACAGCCCGGCCCAGCCGAGCGCGTCGCCCGCTTTCAGGAACGCCTTGCCCAGCCCCATCGACGCCATGCCGCTCACCTTCGCCGGCAGGCTGGCGTCGTCGGGCAAGGGTTCCTCGGTGCCGATGCCCTCGCTGCCGGCCTCCAACACCTCATCGCCCGACTCTTCCGGCACGTCGAGCAAAATTTCGTGCAGCCGCTCCGCCCGTTCCGGCCCGGCGGGCAGGGCGACCCAGGCGCGGCGGTGGACGACGGCCACGCGCAGCACGTTCGCCAATTGCAACGGCCGGTCCGGCTCGTAGGACAGGACGCGGCCGCCCGGCAGGAAAACCAGACCGCGGTCGCGCACCAGGGCACGGGCCTCGTCGTCCAACAGCGGCGGCAACAGGTCGGCGTCGGCGGGTAGGAACAGGTCCGGCGACAGTCGGCGCAGGCGGATCGTCCGCCGGTAGGCGTGGGCCGACGGTTCAAGCAACTTGAGCAGGTAGCCGCCGGGGACGGCAAACGTTGCCGGCGGCGGGTCGCAGCCCAGGTCGGCCCAGAGCGCGAGCAGTTCCCCCACGCCTTCGCCGAGCAGGAGCAGGCCGCGCACCGCGTCCGCTTCTTGCCTTTTGTGGAGCTTAAATGGCACCTTCATGGGTCCGTCCTCTCCTCCTGTTTCCTCCGCCGCGACGCGGCATGCAGCGCGCGGCCGATTTTCGCCGCCGCCCCCGGCGTCGGGCTACCGCCCAATAGGGCGGGTGCCCCAAAGCCGGTGCCCTCTGGCAGCCAGGCCGCGACCTGCTGACGGAAAGTAAAAATCATGCAAACGAGATCGCCGCCGTGGTCGAACAGTGCGATTTGGCCGAACCGGTCGCACGCGGCCACGAGGGTGTTGACCGCGAACCGTGTAAAGCGGTTGCGGTCGTAAGCGAGCCAACTCGGTTGTCCCGGGCGCAAGGCTGGGCCTGACGGTCCGATCATGTCGGGGGGCAGTTGTTTGACCAAGAACGCTGTCGGACTTCCTCTCCCCTGCGCGTTCGAGAGTACCCCATTATCCCACCGGAACAAGTTAATCATCAGGTCGAGCTCAATGGACAACCAAAATTCGCCCAGATGTATTTCAACGTTACTATGGCAGCCGCCGCGCGGCACCACCGCACACACCCGGCCGCAGTCCGCGACCGCCCGCACTTCGGCCTCATTAGCACCGGTCTGCAGCGCTAACAAACGCCCGTCACTAGACAGGGCCACGCCGACCTGCTCCCGCGGTTGAGAATAGTCCCCTGCCAGCTTCCCCGGAGGGACGATAAACACGCTGAGCCGTCGCCGTCGATGTATGTTGGGCAGCGCGTCGATTGGTTTCCACAGGACGGCGAGCGTATCTTCGGCTCCCCAGGCGCTGACGAGTTTTTGCCCCTTCAGCAACGGCTTTCCCTCTATATGCGGAGCGAATTTGAACGCTTTACCTTCATCCAGCGTACCCCACAAATCACCGGTGATAGGGTCCAGCCCCACCCAGTGCTCGGTAGAACAGGGATAGTTGCTGGGCGGTAATACATCCACGCCGGTCGTACGGGGCAGGCCGCCCTTGGCCGCCCTGGCGAGCGCCTCGGCAGCGCGCGAAGGGATCGGCGTCGGACGCAACGGCACACTGGCCGATGCGGTGAGGTGGATGTCCGCGGTCGTCAGAACATGACGGAGTGGCTTGGCGCGGTGCGGGCAATGCGTCTCGTGCGTCGCCAGGTCGATGGCGGACGCCACCGGCTTACCGTAATAGTGTTCCAGCACGACGACCGTGTGCAGGTCGGGGTAATAATGCGTGCCGTCGGGCAGCCAGTTGCCGTCGCCGAGTACGAATAGACTACATCTACGCTCGCCGAAGTGGTAGTGAAATCCCACACAGTCCGCGCCGATCAAACCCACCACGACAAAACCGTCGGCAACGCCCTTCACCTGCCGAACGTCGGTGAGAACCTGGCCGCGACAGAAGCCGCGCGGCAACACCTCGAAGCCAAAACCGTCGGTGCGCACCGCGTGCAACATGCCGTTGGCGCTGGCGGCGAGCAACCACTTGCCGCCGAGGTCGAAGTCGAAACGGAACGGGCCGTGCCCCGCCGTGATGCCGAAGCGGAACGGGAAACCGACCGGCTCCACGTCGCCGCGCCACGGCACGCGCGGATCGACGGCCGGTGCCGGCAGCGGCGGTTTACTGACATCGAGATCGACGTGAAAGCGGCTCAGCGGCACCGGCACGCCGTGCTTGATCTGGCTGAACTCCACGTCGCCGCGCTCGGTGACGCCCAGGGCGAACAGGCGCGTCGGGTCGCCGGCCCGCTTCGCCGCCGCCGCCACGTCGCCTTCCGTCAGGTTGCGCGGGTGCGTCAGCAACACCACGTCGCGCGTTGTCGCCGCCGGTTCTTCCAGGATGCGTTCCAGGGCGCGGCCGGGGTTCGCGGACAAATCGCTCGCGCCCAGGGCCGCGGCCAAGGCGTCGTCGGCGCTCGTCACCGGGTCACATGGGGCGCCGCCGGTGCTGGTGGACGCGACGAGGAACGGCAGTTTGCGGCGGTCGGCCATCTTGCCGAGCGCGAAGACGGCCGCGGTGAGCACGAGGCGGACGACGCCCCAGGTGCGTACGCCCTGGTCCAGAAGGACGACCAGTTCCTCGCGCGTCTGGGCGTGCGGTTCTTCGCGGCGAAAATAGAGCAATTCGCGCTCGGCGTACCGCCGTAGGAATTCGAGGTCGTCCAGGGCGAACTGGCTCGGCAGGATTTGCTCCGGGTTGCCGGTGGTGGTCACGTCGCTGTAGCCGCCGAGGGGCAACTCGTTGTGCGCGAGGCGGCGCGGCGGCAAGCTCAGGGCACTGACCAGCTGCGACACGAACGGCACCGCGCCGGCCAGGCGGTCGTGCCGGGCGAGGTCGGCGAGGACGCCCGCGAGCGACCGCGGCTTTGTGGACGCCACCTCTTGCGCGATGGTCTTGGCCGCCTCTTTGACGGGGCCGTTGCCGTACTTGAACCAGTGCAGCAAGTCTGGCGCGGTGTACGCCGACGCCGCCTGGAGCACCTGGTCCTCGAAGTCGCCGACCGCCAGCGGCGGCACGGCGGTCGTCTTACCGCGCACGGCCAGGACTTCCATGATGCGGTACCAGCGCAGCACGACTTGTTGCCAGATGGCGAGTGTCGGCGGCGGGTTTGGCACCGACGGCACGTCGGCGCACAGGGCCGCGCCGAACGCGCCGGCGTTGCGGTGGACCTTGCCGCCGAGGTGAAACGCCTCCTGGAGCGGGCCGCGGCGGCCGAGTGACGCGCGGTCCTGGCGCAACAGGTAAAGCAGGTGCAGGACGTGGTTGAAATCGACCAGGGGGCGGCGCGCCGCGAAGCCTTCCAGGAAGCCGACGATTTCGCCGGAGAAGGCGAAGGTGGTGCCGTCCGCGAATTCGACTGCCTCGCCGTCGGGCGACCAGCGCAGGCCGCCGAGCGTTTTGCAGTAATCTTCCGAGATGCGCAGGTAGTCGGCGACTTCATTCATGGGAGCCTCTTTTATCACCGCCGTTGCGCGTTCCGTCATTGATATACTGCCCGCGGCTCGATGCGGCACAAGCGCCCGTAGCCACAAGCGGCCCGCTTGTGGAAGACGTTCACCCACAAGCGGGCCGCTTGTGGTTACGGGCGCTTGTGCCACTTTCCCCCGCGCCCGGTATAATTCCCGCAAACGGGATGGCCGGCCCAGGCGTCACCATTGGGGTGGAATCCGCGACAAGGATCCAGCCCCGTAAACGGGGCTGAATGCCTACCATGGATTCCACTCACAAACATGATAGTTCCCCTATAGCGGCGGCACACCGGCACGCGGAGTCTGTGATAACGGGGCATTGTTCAGGGCCGCACGTGATCCGCCAGTCGCTGGCGGAGGCGCTGAAATCGGGAGTGGTCAATCCTCCCGATGACGCCAGCGATCTCGCCGAGGTCCGCCGCATACAAATAGCTCAAGCGGATCACTGACGCGCGGCGCAGGCCGCTGACCGGGAAATCCGTATCGCCCGGCTGGACGAGTTCGTCCCAATTAGCCAGGAGGTGCTGAAGCTGTGTGCTGATTCCACAGAGCAGGAGGTTTTGATAAGGGCCGGGCAGGTCTGCCAGAAGCAGGGCCGGCCGTAGCTTGGGCGTTCCACTGCCGAACTCGGGTAAGGGAATCAGGATCACATCTCCGGGATTCACGAGTTGGACTCCGGTTTCAAATCTGCGCTGGTATACTCCGGTTCATTCGGCCCGTAGGCTCGGGCAAATTGAGTCTGGCCGAATTGCCGCCAGGCCTCGCGTTCCTCCCGCGCGTTTAAGAACTCCACGAAATCCAGGACCTCGCGCAACCGCTCCTCCGGCAATCCTTCCAGGACCTTTGCGAGAGTTTCCTTAACACTCATTGGTGTACTCCTTGGGTTACTTTTGTTGTGGACGCAGTTTCGCATAGAAAAAAACACCGGCGAGCGGGGTCGCGTGAGCGCCCAGAGGGGCACCCGGCGTAGGCACTTCGTTCATGGGGCACCCACCCCCCCGGCGCGGCGGACGCCGGCCCGCGTCGCCGCCCGGAAGACGCCCCGGTCCACGACCTCCACCCCGGCTTCGCGGATAAAAACGATCTCGTCGCGCGACAATGCGAACGCCTCGCGGAGTGCGCTTTCCGGCAGTTGCGGCTCGGCACGAAAGCCGAGCGGTAGAAAGACGCTGCGGCCCCAAAAGCGGACCGCACCGGGCAGCGGCGGCAGGCGGATACCCAACATCAGCACGCGCCCGTCGAGGGTCGCGATTTCGACCGCGGCCAGGGCGTGCGTCGTCGCCCCGTCCGCCCACCGCAGCAACTCCGCCGCGGCGCATTCCAGCGCGGCGGTGCGCCGCGGCGCGTCGTCGCGCACCAGGCGCAAGGCCACCGGGTCGCCCTTCGAGTGTGGTTGATCCTCCGCCTTGAAAGGCGCGGGCGACAGCAGGTGCAACAGCGTCTGCGCGTCCGCGTCGTCGGGGACGTTGAAGACCGGCAAGTGTCGTCCGGGAACGTACCAATTGCCGTCGCGCCGCTCGAACACTTCCGCCCCCCGGATCGGCAAGACGCGGCGGAGAACGGTGCCGTCGCCGGGCGGCCAGCGCAACCAGATGCGCTCGCCGACGCGGCGGGCACGCACCGCGGGCGACGTGCGCAGCGCGGCCAGCAGGGGCAGGGCTTCGTGCGGGATGCTCGCACAACAAACGTTGCCGAGGGGTAGGGTCATGCGCGGCCCAACCGTTCCAATAACTTGCCCGTCCGCTGCAACAGGTGCTGCCGGGCCGCGTCGTCGGCGAGCCACGCCGCGCGGTCGGCGAGGTTGGTCACGCGCTCGCGCAACCGGGCCAGGGCCACCAGGCCGCGCTCGCCGCCGTCGAGTTCGTGCTCCGCCCCGTCGAGCTGCCGGGCAAGGTCTTCGCCATCGACGTGGTTGCCGACCGCGGCCAGCGGGTGCGCGTTCGCCTCGTCTGGGTGCTGTTCGAGGACGCCTTGCACGAGCGCGTGCAACGGTCCGATCTGCTCCGCCCGGTCCCAGACGTAGCGCAGTACCCACAGGTCGGAAGCGGCGGCGGTCCCGCGACCGCACAGCAGCGCCGACGCCGCGAGGAGCTTCATGACCTTGACCGCGCGCCGGTCCGACAGCGCGACGCCCAGGTCGCGCACTTTGAAAACGACTTCGGCGTACAACTCGCGCACCGGCTTGAGGTCCACGTCGTACACGCGCTTCGACAGTTCGCGCAAGTCCGCCGCCGAGACGATGGCGGGGATCGAAGCGGAGCGCTCCAATTCCCAGCCGGCGGTGAGCAGTTGCGGCATGGACTCGCGCCGCAGGTTGTCCACATGGCAGCGCAACAGGAAGCGGTCGAACAGTGCCCTCAGCGCGTCGTCCTCGGGCAGGTGGTTGGAAGCCGAGAAGAGCGACAGCAACGGCAGCGCGTGCGTCTCGGCGCCACGGCGGTAGACGCGCTCGTTCAGGACGGTGAGCAGGTTGTTGAGGATGGCGCTGTTGGCGTTGAACAACTCGTCGAGGAAGACGAACTCCGCTTCGGGCAACATGCCGGTCGTCACGGTGGCGACGACGCCCGCGCGCAGGCGCACGATGTCGATTGGGCCGAAGATTTCGTTCGGCTCCGAGAAGCGCGTGAGCATGTATTCAAAGTAGCGGGCCTTCAGCGCCAACGCGAATTGGCGGATCAGCGCCGACTTGGCCGTGCCGGGCGGCCCGTACAGGAACAGGTGCTCGCCGGCGACGGCGGCCAGGGCGATCAGGTCCACGACTTCGTCGCGGTCCACGAACCGCGCCTTGAGCGGCTCGACCACTTCGCGGCGCAACGGGGCGACGGCATCCGGGGTCACCGATTTGCTCCCCTCTCCGACAAGACGAGGTTGACGAACTCTTCGGCCCGGTTCCGCGGCTGCCAGGCGGGGCGCGGATTGTCGGCGAAGCGCTCCGCGTACAGGAGTTGCAGCCCCGGATGGCCGCCGAAAGCCGGCGGGGTCGTCGGCCCGTCGTCCACGCCGCCCAGGACGCCGGACAGCGGCCACTGGCGACAGACCGTTGCCAACGAGCGCGTCAACGCATCGTCCACCGCGACGGCCCGCGCCCGGTGATAAATCGATGGCAGGAAACGCAGCACCAGGTCCGCCGACAGGTGTTGGGCCGGATCGCCGCTTGGGTCGGGCATCTTCACGCCGGCCTCGACTTCGGCGTTCTCCGCGACGTGATTGACCAGAAACCAGCAGGCGTTCCGGCAACAGTCGGCCGCCTGGAGCGCGACGGTTGTGTCAAACGGCAGCAGCGGGCCGGCCACGTCGAGCCGGTAGTCGGCGTAGGCCGACTTCAGCCAGGCGCTTGCCGCGGCGCGCTCGCCCGGTTCAGACACGGGGCGGTCGCGCAACACGACGCTACCCTGGCCGAGCAAACGTTGCAGGAAGTCCGTCAAGGAATTCACGAAGGGGACTCGTGAGGACAATCGAACCTGCGTTCTATTGTACCTCGAAAATGAGGATGGCGACTCACCGTAGCCGCAAGCGGCCCGCTTGCCGGCTGGACTGCGGCAACGCAGCCGGCCTGCAAGCCAG
>JBBRLG010000287.1:0-9308 GCA_038231495.1 Gemmatales bacterium
CTGCAACCCTTTCAGGGTAGGTTGTGGATAGCGGCCGCGCTCTCCGCCCCAGGGTAGCCGCTGCGCGGCAACCCTGGGCTGTGGTATATAACCCCTTCGGGGTAAAATACTTATGCCACCTGGCCAACTGACACAGTAGAATTAGCAAGCGGATACAAAACCCAAGGCGAGCCGAGGGCGATAGCCCCCGGTGTGTAAACCTGGGTCAAGTCCCCACCGGGGGCTTTCGCACCTGGCTCGCCTTGGGTTTGAACCCGCTTCTAAGCGGTGTGCCCGGAAAAAGCAAAATCGCTGTCCGCCTCGCGGGCGGGAAGCGCATATCTGGGCAGAGGCATACAAGGGACGGTTGGGTCGGCAAGCAAAAACGGGGCGGCGTTCGCCCCCGGACTTGCCGAAAACGAGGCGGGCACGGCCGGCATGGCTGTCCCCGGCCGGCCTCCCCAACCGGGCCACCAATAAGGACAACCAATCCGTTCCATGTAGGAGATTTCCGATGGCAGCAGTTGACTATTTCCTGAAGATCGAAGGCATCGAGGGCGAGTCTTCGGACGCCAAGCACAAGGGCGAGATCGAGCTCAGCTCGTGGAGTTGGGGTGAAAAGCAGAGCGGCACGCACGCCAGCGGCGCCGGCGGCGGCGCCGGCAAAGTGGCCATGGACGACTTCCGTTTCACGATGCACGTTAACAAGGCGACGCCGAAGCTGATGCTGGCGTGTGCCAGCGGCGAACACATCAAAAAGGCGACCCTCGTCTGCCGCAAGGCAGGCAAGGACCAGCAGGAATATATGAAGATCGTCTTGTCGGATTTGCTGGTCAGTTCCTACTCGACGGGCGGCAGCGCCAGCAGCAGTGTCGTGCCGGTCGATCAGATTGCCATGAACTTCGCCAAGATCGAGTTCGAGTACAAGGAGCAGAAAGGCGACGGCACCCTTGGCGGTGCCGTCAAGGCGGGCTGGGATCTCAAGTCGAACGCCAAGATTTAAGTTCCGGCCGTCGCGGACCGCGGCACCTGCGCCGCGGACCGCGGCCGGACGGGCCGGATGGCCTCGCAGGGTCGCGGCCCGGTCCAACCAAACGCACCGGGGCTTGTCGCTCTGCCCTGGATGAACGAACAAAAAAGGTCGAAACACTCTTTTTTATAACCGGGCCCGGGCCCGGGGGCGCGGCGAGAGGTCGCGGAGAACCGGCCGCCCGCCACCAGTGGCGAAGGTAGTCGTTCTGCTAAGAGACCGGCGGTTGCCTTTTTTTGCCTCTTCGGGGAACCAGGCGCGTTGACACGCGCCTAACAGGAGTCGAACTATGGCTTTCATCGAATTGACTGGGGTCGCGGATTTTCCATTCGCATTCAATGTCGATCAGGGAGTGGGCCCTGGTCTTGGTGGGTCTTACCGCCGCGATGACATCATGCTCGTCCAATACCTGTTCAAGAAAGTCTGGGAGGAGAATTTTTTCGTCGCTGACGATCCGCCCCTGGATAGGCCGCCGGCGCCCGGGAGCATCAAAGTCGACGGCCTCTATGGTCCAACTACGCAGCGCTGGATCCTCGAGTATCAAAGGATGATGGAAATTCGCGGTGCCAATATACACGTCGATGGAAGGGTCGATCGCAAGATAGGGCGTGAGACGACGATTACCCATTCGTTCTTCACGATCGCCTTTCTGAACCGGCAATTCAAAACTGCTGCTCCAAGCACCTTCGTAAACTTCATTGATGACCCGGAAATGCCACCGGAATTGAAGGGGGTGCTCGGCGTTGTTATTACGGATGGTGACGATTCATGAACGCCGGTGAACTCTTCAAGGCGGGCCAGTTGCAAGCCGCCATCGACGCGCAACTGCAAGAGGTCAAGCGCAACGCGGCGGACCAGGCCAAGCGCCTGTTCTTGTTCGAGTTGTTGGTCTTCGCCGGCGACCTCGACCGCGCCCGCCGGCAGATCGACGCCGTGACTTTCGGCGAAGCGGAGCGCGACGCCGTCGTCATCGGCTACCGCAAACTGCTCGACGCGGAACAAGATCGCCGCAAGCTTTTTTCCGAGAGCAAGCGGCCGCAGTTTCTGGGACCGCCGCCGGAGCACGTGCAATGGCGGTTGGAGGCGATCAACTGTCTGCGCGGCAACCAACAGCAGGAGGCGGCGGAGTTGCTCGGCCGCGCCAACGCCGCTGTGCCGCCGCAGCCGGGACTTCTCAACGCGACGCCGTTCGAGTCGCTGCGCGACGGCGACGACCTGTTCGCCTCGGTATTGGAGGTGATGGCGAAAGGCGTTTACTCGTGGGTGCCGTTCGAGGCAATTGACTCAGTAGCGCTAAACCCGCCGCGCGCGCCGCGCGACCTGATCTGGTTCCCGGCGCGCCTGCAACTGCGCGACGGGCAGACCGGCGAGGTCTATTTGCCCGTGCTCTATCCGGGCACGCACGCGCAAGCGGACGAACCGCTCAAACTCGGCCGCCTGACCGACTGGAAGGCGGTCGAGAGGGGCCCGGTCCTCGGCGTCGGCCTGCGCACCTACGTCGCCGACGGACAGGCCGTGCCCCTGTTGGACTGGCGCGAACTCCAATTCACGGGGGAGTGACGAGGAATTTCTCCCCTCGCGACCGCCCGATTGTTTTTGCAGCGTTCCACCGGAAGGGATATGCTTGCAGTTTTGCGACGGCAGAGGTCGGGCTAGCCTAACTTTTGGCTGCCCCTCTACCGCCGATCAGGAGGGTTCTCCCATGGCGTACGAATTCTACGTGACGATCGAAGGAACCAAACAAGGGAAATTCAAGGGGGAAAGTAAGGTCGCCGCCCGCAAGGATAATCTCGTCGGGCTGGCGTTTGAGTACAAAGTGATTTCGCCGCACGACGCGGCGACCGGCGTGGCCAGCGGCAAGCGGCAACACAGCCCGATCCTATTCACCAAGGAGTGGGGGCCGGCCTCTCCCCAGATCTATCAAGCGCTTTGGACCAACGAGGTCTTGAAGTCGGTGTTGTTTGAATTCATCCGGATGTCTCCGGACGGCAAGGAAACCATTTTCCAGACGGTCAAGCTCACCACCGCAAATATCGTTGCGGTTCACGCGTACAGAGACCATACTGGGGCGAAGTCGAACGACCCGGTCCAGACGCACGAGTTGGAAGACGTGTCGTTCGTTTTTCACAAAATCGAGGTCACAAACAACATAGCCAAGACCATGGCGTCGGACGAATGGCACCACTAAATCGGGCCTTGGGTTTCAACGGGCGCGTCGCACCGGGCAAGGATAACTTCTTCCAGGGCGGTGGTATACTCACCGCGGCTTGGAATGACACAAGCCCGAAGCGCCAGCGAGGGACCGTCCCTCGCTGGCGCTTCGGGCTTGTGTCAAGTTACCCCGCGCCGAGTATAACACGGGGTGTTGCTTATCCCAGATGTATAGACCCAAAGGGGTCAGGTTCATTTATCGCCCTCCTTTGGGTGACCTTCAATATATGAACCTGACCCCTTTGGGTGACCCCAATCCCCGTGCTTGCGCGATCCGATTCGCGCCGCCACCCCCTAACGCCGGACAGCCCGATTGCGTTGCCTTTGAGCGACCGACAGCGGACAACTCACCCACCCTTGCCAAAGCGCACATTCTTGGCAAGGGTGGGATTTTGGCACCCAGCGACCGTCAGAAGCGGGCAGCGTCGCTGATATACCCTTGCCAAGTTTGGCGAGGGGGTGGCAAGGGTCAACTTGGCGAGGGTCGGTTTGGCGCAAGCCCGGTGTGCGGATTGTTCGTGCCGAGGGAATGCGAAAACACGGAAGCCATCGCCCGTCCCGCTGCTATATTGACAAGCAACGTGCGTCCCGCTTGCGTCGCCTCTCAACCGCCTGGAGTTTACCCACGCCATGAAACCGTGGAACCGCCTTGCCGTCCTTGCGCTCTTGCTCGCCCTTCCCGCCGTCGGCCGTGGCCAGGTGCCGCCGGACAAGGCGGTGTCCACCTTCAAGGTCGCCGACGGCCTGGAAATCGCGCTGTTCGCGTCCGAGCCGCTGTTCGTCAATCCGACCTGCATGGACATCGACCCCAAGGGCCGCGTGTGGGTGTGCGAGTCGGTCAACTACCGCACGAAGCTGCACAAGAAGCCGCTCAACCGCGCCGAGGGCGACCGCATCGTCATCCTCGAAGACACCGAGGGCACCGGCAAGGCGGACAAGGCCACCACGTTCTACCAGTCGCCGGAACTGTACGGGCCGATGGGCATCGCGGTCGCGAAAGACCCCACCGGCCCCGGTTACAAGGTGTACGTCTGCCAGTCGCCGGACATCCTCGTTTTCGAGGACAAGGAGGGCAAGGGCAAGGCCGACGGCCCGCCGAAGAAGCTGCTCACCGGCTTCGGCGGCTTCGACCACGACCACGGCGTTCACGGCATCTTCATCGGCCCGGATTCCAAACTCTATTTCAGCGTCGGCGACCAGGGCGTCAACGGGCTGCAAAGCAGTGACGGCAAGGGCCGCAAGTGGGTCAGCAACGGCCTCGATTGCCGGGCCGGCACCATCTGGCGCTGCGACCTCGACGGCAAGAACCTCGAACTGATTGCCCACAACTTACGCAACGAGTACGAGCCGTGCATGGACAGTTTCGGCAACATTTGGATGTCCGACAACGACGACGACGGCACCGAGCAGACGCGCATCTGTTTCGTCATGCCCGGCGGCAACTACGGCTACCACCCGCGCGGCCCCGGCCAGACACACTGGCACGAGGAACAGCCCGGCGTCGTGCCCAAGGTCCTGCGCACCGGGTTCGGCTCGCCGACCGGCATGTGCTTCTACGAAGGGACGCTGCTGCCGAAGAAATATTGGGGCCAACTGCTGCACACCGACGCCGGTCCGCGACACCTGCGTTGTTACCACCTGAAGACGCAAGGGGCGGGGTTTGAAATCGACCGCGAGGACATGGTGACGAGTACGGATACGTGGTTTCGGCCGTCGGACGTGTGCGTCGCGCCGGACGGTAGCGTGTTCATCTCCGACTGGTACGACCCTGGCGTCGGCGGCCACGGTATGGGCGACATTACCCGCGGCCGCATCTTTCGCATCACGCCGAAGGGACACAAGGGTTACACGGTTCCGGAATATGATTTGACAAGGGAAAAAGGAGCGCATGACGCGCTCACTTCGCCGAATCGGGCGGTAGCGCACATGGCAGCACAACAGATCAAGAATAAATGGCAAAAGCCAGAAGATGTGTTATTTGGAGTTGTGGACCCCAATCGACCCAAGGATGAAAAGGAGGATGTTAAGTTCCAAAAGCAGATCTTGATTGCCAGGTCATTCTGGCTGGCAGCTGAAATGGGGTACTGGGAGGGAGCCTATAAGGAAAAGCAGAACTTAGCTTGGCTATTTGACCGCGATGACAATGCGAATGCTGACGACAACTTAAGAACATTACTCTTGATGATAAGAACTATGTTCCGCCGTAACCCTGACATTTCCAAGCTGCCAAAACAGCTCATTGGCGACTTAAAGAAGATAAGCGAGAACCCCGGTGCCCCGGCCGGCCGTGAAATCCTTTTGGCACTTAGAAACTCTGATCCCCAATTCGCCCGATCCTGGATTTTCGACCTGGCGAAGCAATACGACGGCAAGGACCGCTTCTACCTCGAAGCCATCGGCATCGCGGTCGGCCACCACGACGAGGAGCGCCGCAACGTCATCCTCGCCGGCTTCGAGAAAGAGTTCCCGGAATGGAACGACAAGGTCGCCGACCTCGTGTGGGAACTGCGGCCGCCGGACATCATTCCCACCCTGGAAAAGCGGCTCGGCGACACGAAGTTACCCGCCGCCCAGCGCGCCCGCATCGTGGACATCGTTGCCACCTCGGAGGACAAAAACAGCGGCCACGTCCTCCTAAAAGCCCTGGAAACCGAGGCCGCGGGCGAGGTGCGCGACAGGATCATCGACAACCTGAAACTGTTTCTGCCGGGCAAGTGGGCCGGGCTGCGCCAGAGTGCCGAACTGACCGACAGCATCAAAAAGCTGCTCGGCCAGCCGGAAACGCGGGCCACGGGCCTGATGCTCGTCGGCGTCGCCCAGAAGGCGGACTTGCTCAACACGGTCGTCGAGGCGGCGGCGAACGCCAAGGAAGCGGGGCCGACGCGCAAAGCCGCGCTCAACACGCTCGGTCAGTTGCCGACGCCAGAAACGGTCGCGGCCCTGGTCAAGTTCCTCAAGATCGAGCCGGCGACACTGCGGACGGACGTGACCGACGCGCTGGGCAAGTTGGCTGCGCAAACGGCAAACAAGCCGGCCGCCGATGCCGCGCTGAAAACTTTACAAACTATCGTCAAGGACGATGCCTCGGACAAGGAATTGCGGCTGAACGCCCTCGGCTCGCTGGCCGGCACCCGTCCGGGCACCGAATGGCTGTTAAGCCTTGGCACCAAGGGAGGATTGCCGGAAGCGCTGAAGGCGGACACCGGCCGGCTGTTGCGCAACAGCTCGTTCCAGGACCTGCGCAACAAGGCGAACATTGTCTTCGCGCCCAACCGGCTCGACCCGAAAAAGCTGCCCGACATTGCCGTTCTTGCGAAGCGCAAGGGCGACGTGAACCACGGTAAGGAGCTAATGGCGCTGAGCGTCAAGAACGACATGCAGTGCATGAAATGTCACACGGTCCGCGGCACCGGCGGCAAGATCGGGCCGGACCTGTCGATGATCGGCAAGAAGGCCAGCCGCGAAAACCTGTTCGAGTCGATCCTGTATCCGAGCAAGGCCATCGCCGACCAGTACCTCGTCTGGGTCATCGAAACGAAGAAGGGTCTGCAATACAGCGGCCTGGTCGTCGAGGACACGCCGGTCGCGGTCACGGTGCGCGACGGCAACGGCAAGGACACCAAGATCGACGTGAAAGACATCGACTCGCGCACGAAGAGTCCCAAGTCGATCATGCCGGAAGACCTGCTCGCCTACATGACGGAAGATCAACTCGTCGATATCGTCGAATATCTGTTCGCCCTGAAAACGCCGGCCCTGGCGTTCGACGGCTTCGAGATCGTCGGTCCCTTCGACAACGGCACCAACGACGCCGGCCTGGACGAAGCGTTTCCGCCGGAGAAGGCGAAGGACATCGACTTCAAGGCCACCTACCCCGGCAAGGCCGGCAAGGTCGGCTGGCGCACGGTGAAGCCGGACGGGCAAGGTTACTTCGATCTGGCCGCATTCTTCGCGCCGGCCAGTACGGATATCGTGTCCTACCTTTACCGCGAAATCGAATCGCCGGCGGACCAGGAGGCGACGTTCCTGTTGGGTGCGGACGACGGTTGCAAGTTGTGGCTCAACGGCCAACTGGTGCATACCAACCGCGACCACCTCGCGGCCCAGCCGGAGCGCGCGGCGGTGAAGGTCAAACTGCAGAAAGGCAGTAACCGCGTCCTGTTCAAGATCAACAACGGCAACAACCCGCACGGGTTTTACATGACCGTGCTAAGCGAACTGGAGTTGAAGGCGCTGCCGCTCAAGTAACCAACGAGGAGCTTCTCATGGACTTGATGAGCACGATTGCCGGTTCGCTGATGGAAGGATTCCTGCCCCAGGGCTGGGACCTGGCGAAGATCGACCGCCTGGCCGCGCTGCCGACGGAGGCGGCGACGGCCCGGCAATCTTGGTGGCACCCGCAGTTTGAACCCGTCGCCTGCGCGTCCTTCGAGGACTTCGACACCTACATGGGCCACGAGATCGCCCGCGAAATCCAGGTCGCGCGGCAGGACGGTCGCTCGATCGCGTTCATCTTGCCGGTTGGGCCGATGGGCATGTACCGCTGGACGGTCTACTTCCTCAAGGAATGGGGCGTGCCGTGCGACCACGTCCACGGCTTTAACATGGACGAATGGTCCGACGCCCAGGGCAACACGCTGCCGCCGCAGACGCCGGGGGCGTTTCAGCACGCGATGGAACAGGCTTTCTACGGCCCCCTCGAAAAGCTCACGGTCCCGGCGAAGCAACGGCACTTCGCGGTCAAGGCGGAATTGCCGACCTACGCGGAGCAGATTGGCGATCTGCTAAAACAGGGCACAAAACTGGTGACGGTGTTCGGCATCGGCCGCGTCTGTCACATCGCATTTTGGGAGCCGCACTTCGCCGCGGAGTTCGCGACCGAGGCGGAGTGGCGTCTACAGTCCCACCGCCTGGGGGCGCGATTGCACCCGCTCACGGTCGAGCAGAACGCGCTGACGAGCTTTCGCAGCCGGACGACGCTCGTGCCCGCGTTCGCCAACACCATCGGACCGGCATTGTTCCTGGCGGCGGACAAGATCATCGGCGGCGCGGACGGCACGCTGGGCCGCGGCATGCAATGGCAGGGCATGTCCCTGCGGATGACGCTCCAACACGAGCCAACGACGTGGATTCCCAGCAGCTTCATGCCGACGCTGGCCGGGCGGCTCTTCTACCTGAAAGAACTGGGCGAACCGCTGCTGGCGGATTGTCATTGAACGGCCGCCCGCGGCGTGATTCAACGCCTCTGATGATTACGGTCGGGCATTGGATTTGCAACTCCCCTGGCGTCGTGACAAGAAACCCTTTCCCGTTGTTACGGAGGTATGAACCGTGCGCAAGATGGCAATGACTTTGGGGCTGGCGGCGCTGGTGCTGCTGGTCGTGCAGGCCCGGTCGGATGACAAGGACAAGCCGGCCAAGGACAAGGACGCCCGCGACGGTGCCCTGAAACTGGAAGGCGATTACACGATCGTCGCCGGCGAAAAAGACGGCAAGGCCGAGCCGGAAGAACGCATCAAGGGCACGATGGTTCACATCACCGCGGACAAGATCAGCGTGACGGACAAGGACAAGAAGGAGACGTACGTCACGGCCTACGTCGTCGATACGAGCCGTAAGCCGTACGCGATCACGCTGACCGAAACCGTGCCGAACCGCGGCGTCGTGGCGAAAGGTCTGGTCGAAAGGGAGGACGACACGGTCCGCCTGATTTACGCGCTGCCCGACGGCAACGTGCCGACGGAGTTCAAGACCAAGGGCAAGCAGCTGATGTTTGTGATGAAGAGCGCTAAGAAGTAGAGAAGAAACGATGTAACCGTTCACTCCCCCCCTTACGAAGGGGGGGTAGGGGGGGTGGAGAGAGCGCCCTGACCGAGTACTTCAATCGTTCTTAACCCCCCCTACCCCCCCTTCGTAAGGGGGGGAGAAGATGATGCCGGTGAACGGTTACGAAACGATTGCCGCTTGCGGCGTAGCGCCGCGGCCGCGGCCGGGGGGCGCCCCCCGCCGGCCCCCCTCCGGGCCGCCCCGCCCGGGCGGCCCCCGCGGTATCGCCCCCCCGACGAGGGGCTTAGCGCGGTGGGGGCCC
>JBBRLG010000288.1:0-9298 GCA_038231495.1 Gemmatales bacterium
GATGTCGCGGTGGACGACGCCACGCTGGGCGGCGTGGGCCAGCCCGGCGGCGATCTGGAGCAGGTAGTGCAGCGCCTCGCCGACCGGCAGTCGGCCGCGGTGTTCGAGGACCGTGCGCAGGTTTTCGCCTTCGACGAACTCGAAGGCGATGAAGTGCAACCGCTGGTCCTCACCGCAGAAAAAGACGCGGGCGACATTCTCGTGGTCGAGCTTGGCGGCGCTGCGCGCCTCCTGGTGAAACCGACGCACGTTCTCCTCGTCGAGGGCCATGTCCGGCGGCAGGATTTTCAAGGCCACGATCCGGTCGAGCTGGGTGTCGCGGGCACGCAGCACGGCGGCCATGCCGCCGACGCCGATGCGATCGAGCAGTTCAAAGTGGGCGAGTTTGCGGCCGCGGATGCCGTTAAAAGCTTCGTCGCTGGTCAGCGGTCGCGGGGTGTGCTTGGAAATAACGGTCGGCGAATTGTCGGCGGGGTCGCCGCCGGTAAGCGGCAGGATGGAGGAATGGGGTTCCGCGTCGGCGGGGTGCCGTGCGTCGTCGGGAGGCAGGTCAGGGAGTGGCGCCGACATGAAACACCCGTACGGGTATCAACCCGTCCCTTGTCCGTGCGTTTGTGAGAACCCTGTCGAGCGTACCGGCTCCATCCGGCGACGGCGGGGCGGCGACAGGAACAAAACCCGGTCTCCGTCCCGCCGCGAGAGATGTGAAAGCGGGAGAAGAACGGTCATCGCGCTAATAGGAAGAATATACCCCGCAAACGGCGGCGGTGTCAATCAAAACCGCTGTGCGATTGATCGGGGGGTGTGGCAAATGTGTCGGGACCGTGTGGTGGTCGCCGGGGGCGTCGTCCGCCACGCCGCGCGAGCCAATCGTTGTCTAACCGCGACGCCCCGGCTGGTCCGACCCTAGCCAAGCCAATCAACATATGGCGAGGGTCGAACCGCTTTGTCGCAAACGCTCTGCGCAAGACATCCGTAAACCCTTTTTCCGTATGCGCTTACGCATCAGCACCGACGCCGGATCGACCCTGGCCAATCTCGACCCTCGCCACGAATTTAACATTGGCGAGGGTCGGCCTTTCCGGGTGTCGTTCGCGTGCGCCAGCGGACGCTGGCGCACGCGCAAAAGCTGCCACCGTCGCTGAATGGCTCTCCGGTCACCACGGGGGAGAGGGCAGCAAGCGTTTCGCTCCCCCAAAGATTTGCTACACCCGATTGATCGGAGCGCGGGCGGGGCACCCCCGCTCCGACGGCATGGTTTAGGCCGCAGAGCTTCCTTGCCCGTCTCAAAAAAGGAACGGGGCCGGGCAAACCGCCTGGCCCCGTATCCCCTTTGTTTTCGGTTGCTCAAGTCAGCTGCAATTCAGCGTCCTTCGCGTGCCGTGCCACCTCCAGGTACCGCTTTTGCTGCGGCTCTCCCCTGGACATGGACGCGCCGACGAAAAAGAAGAATCCCAGTTTCTGCGGACCGCAGGGCAACGTGACACTGAATTCGCCGGCGGTTCGCAGGATGTGCTTGACGCCCTTGATCTTGCACCCAACCACTTCGTTCGTCGTCATCGAGAGGTACACCGTCAGAAGGTCATCGACGCGCTCCTCGTAGCACCGCTCGTCGCGGAAGTAGTAGGTGACGTAATCGCCCACCGGGAAGTAGTGCGGTACGGCCCGGAAGCCCTGCGGCGGGTGGGTTTTGAGGTAGTCGTTCAAGGTCTGTTCCATGTCCGCTCCGTAAAATCTGCCTGCCAAGACAACGGGTGGCCGGGGGCATCCGGGTCTTCGTCCCGCCAGCTCCAATCCGAGACAACATAACCGCCCACGCCGACCCGCGCAAACACCAGAAAAACTTTGCCGTAACGCGGATCAAAAGCTGCGTCCGGCTCGTCGGGGTCCGCGGTCAACCGGACGGAGTAGCATAGGCTCTCCGCCTCGTTTTCGCGCCCCAGTCCCTGGAAGATGGCGTCAGGCTCCTGGACGGCTTCGCGGATGAAGCGGGCGTCTGCATGCTTCCACTCCGGTCCGTCCCGCTCGATTTGCTCGATGGTGGAAAAGCTAAGAAAGAAGCTGGCACCGGACGTGCCGTTCGGGTGTCGTCCTTCCCCGATAGGCAGCTGGTCTACTTGGTATCGGCATGAGACCTCCCTCCCCAGAGATTATAGCGCCCGCCGGGCTACTGCAAACGGATTCCATCGGCGCTTGTGTATAATTCAATGGTTTCAAGGGGGATACTACCCCGCCCTTCGGTTCTTGCTTGCCCCTCCCCGCCGGCGCGGTTAGGATGCGGACACTTCGCGACCCCGACTACCCGCCAGAGGAGGCTGCCATGTTGCGCCGCGCCATACCTGCCTTCATTATCCTGCTGCTAATCGCCGCGACCATCCACGGACAAACCACCTATCAAAAAGCGCCGAAAGCCATCGCCGACGTCCTCGACGCCCCGGCCCAGCCGCAGGCGTCGCTAAGTCCGACGCGCGATTATCTGCTCCTCGTCGAGGCCGCACGCTACCCGACCATCGCCGAACTGTCCGAGCCGATGCTGCGACTTGCCGGCGTACGCTTCAGCCCGCGAACCGCCGGGCCGCACGCGCCGCCGCGCGTCGTCGGCCTCACGCTGATGGAAGTGGACGGCGGCAAGCGCACGAAAGTTGAAATGCCCGAAGGCGCGCGCCTCGGTCAGCCGGTGTGGTCGCCCGACGGCAAGCGCTTCGCCTTCACGCGCACCACCACGGACGCCATCGAGCTGTGGACAGCGGACACGCTCACCGGCAAGGCGAAGCAGGTTCCCAACCTGAAACTCAACGCGGTCCTCGGCGTGCCGTTTCACTGGATGCCGGACAGCAACGAATTGGTCTGCAAGGTCGTGGCCCAGGACGGCAAACCGCCGCAGGAGCCGCGCGTCCCCGCCGGCCCCGTCGTGCAGGAGAGCGACGGCAAGAAGTCGCCGGCCCGCACCTACCAGGACCTGTTGCAGACCGACCACGACGAAACGCTCTTCGAGTTCTATGCCACCTGTTCCCTCGCCCGCGCCAACGTCGAGAAGGGTACTTTCAGCCTCCTCGGCAAGCCGGCCATGTGGTCCACGCCCAGCCCGTCGCCGGACGGCAAGTACCTGCTCGTCACGCGCATGCAGCGACCGTTCTCGCGCCTCAACCCCGCGTCGGCTTTTCCGCACACGGTCGCCGTCGTGCGTCCCAACGGCGAAGCCGTGGCCACGATTGCCGAACTGCCGCTGGCCGACAAGGTGCCGATCGAGGGCGTCCCCACCGGGCCGCGTCAGGTCCACTGGCATCCGACCCAGCCGGCCACGCTCGTCTGGGTCGAAGCCCTTGACGGCGGCGACCCCAAGGCGAAGGCGACGCACCGCGACCAGATCATGACCCAGCGAGTTGGTGAGGGTAAACCAGTGCCGCTCGCGAAAACGGAACACCGTTTCGCCGGCCTGACGTTCGCGGACCAGGGTGGCCTCGCCCTGCTCAGTGACGTGGACCGCAAGACGAAACACCAGCGCACGTTCCTCCTCGACACCGCCAAGCCCGACGGCGAACCGAAGCTGCTGTGGGACCGGTCCGTCAACGAGAAGTACAACCACCCCGGCACGCCGTTGACGCGCATGCTGCCGAGCGGCCACCCGGCCCTTTGGACGCACGACGGCAGGTTGTTCCTGCACGGCCAGGGCGCGACGCCAGGCGGCGATCGGCCGTTCCTCGACCGCTTCGACCCGCAGACGGGCAAGGCCGAACGCCTCTTCCGCTGCGACGAGGGCTGCTATGAAACGCCGGTCGCGCTCCTGGCCGACGACGGCGCGCGCTTCCTCACGCGCCGCGAGACGCCGACGGCACCGCCCAACCTCTACGCGCGCACCGCAGCCGGCAAGAAGCAGGCGCTGACCGAATTTACGGATCCCGCGCCGCAGCTGCGCGGGATCAAGAAACGGCTCGTCACCTACAAGCGCGCCGACGGCGTACCGCTGTCATTCACGCTCTACCTGCCGCCGGATTATAAGGAGGGCCAGCGGCTGCCGGCGTTCGTCTGGGCGTACCCGCGCGAGTTCACCGACGCGGACACCGCGGGCCAAGTCGGCGGCTCGCCCTACCGCTTCACGACCCTCGCCGGCACCTCGCACCTGTTCCTCGTGTTGCAGGGCTACGCCGTCCTCGACGAGGTGACGATGCCGATCGTCGGCGACCCGGAGAAGGTGAACGACACGTTCGTGGACCAACTCGTTGCCAGTGCCAAGGCCGCCATCGACAAGGCGGACGAAATGGGCGCGATCGACCGCAAGCGCGTGGGCATCGGCGGCCACAGTTACGGGGCGTTCATGACGGCAAACCTGCTGGCGCACAGCGACCTGTTCCGCGCCGGCATCGCCCGCAGCGGAGCGTACAACCGCACGCTGACGCCGTTCGGCTTCCAGTCGGAACGGCGGACGCTGTGGGAGGCGCCGGAGACGTACTTGAAGATGTCGCCGTTCCTGTACGCGGACAAGATCAAGTCGCCGTTGCTCTTGATCCACGGCGCGGCGGACAACAACGACGGCACGTTCCCGATCCAGAGTGAACGGCTGTACCAGGCGGTCAAGGGCAACGGCGGCACGGTGCGGTTCGTGTCGCTGCCGCACGAGGCGCACGGCTACGCGGCGCGCGAGTCAGTCGAGCACACGCTTTATGAAATGACGGCCTGGCTCGACAAGCATGTGAAAAACGCGCCGTGATGCCGCGCGGGCTGCGGCAACGCAAAGCCGCAAGCGGCAGTCGTGATATGATGGAGCCTTGGCAAGGAACCTCTCCGTTTCCGCCGGCCCACGGGAGCCGTCCGCATGACCGACATCCCTGCCCCCATCCGCGTCGTCCTCGCGAAGGTCGGCCTCGACGGCCACGACCGCGGCATCAAGATCGTCGCCCGCGCCCTGCGCGACGCGGGCATGCAGGTCATCTACGCCGGCCTGTGGCAGACCCCCGAAGCCGTCGTCCGCACCGTCGCCGACGAGGACGCCGGCTGGCTCGGCCTCAGCATCCTCAGCGGTGCCCACATGACACTGGTGCCGCGCGTCCTGCAACTGCTGCGCGACGCCGGCATCGAACACGTCGGCATCCTGGTCGGCGGCATCATTCCGGAAACCGACATTCCGACGCTCCTCGAAATGGGCGTGGCCCGCGTCTTCGGCCCCGGCACCTCGCTGCCGGAAATCGTCGCCTTCCTGCAAGAGCGCGACCGTGGTGCGGCGGCCGCGGGGCGAGGCGGCCATGCTTGACCCTCTCCTGGAACGCTTCCGCAACCACGACCGCAACGCCCTGTCGCGCCTCGTCAGCCTGGTGGCGCGGGGCGAACGCTCGGACCAAATCCTGGAAAAACTTGGCCGCCCGGCGAGGCCGGCGCGCGTGGTCGCGCTCACGGGCAGCGGCGGCGTCGGCAAAAGTACGCTGACCGGCAAGCTGATCGAACAGGTTCGCGAACGCGGCCTGACGGTCGGGGTGTTGGCCTGCGACCCGCAAAGTCCGTTGACCGGAGGCGCGCTCCTGGGCGACCGCTTCCGCATGCCGTCGCGGCCGGACGACGACGGCGTGTTCATCCGCAGCCTGGCGACGGCGGGCGGTCGCGGCGCGGTGGCGGAACACCTCGATGCCCTGATCCGCTTGCTGGAAGCATACGGCTTCGAGGTGATCCTGATCGAGACGGTCGGCGCCGGCCAGGGCGACACGGCGGTGCGCGGGCTGGTGGACGTGCTGGTGTTGTTGTTACAACCGGAGACCGGCGACGATCTGCAATGGGAGAAGGCCGGTTTGCTGGAGGTCGCCGACGCCATCGTGATTCACAAGGCGGACTTGCCGGGCGCGGAGCGCGTCGAGGCGCAGGTGCTGGCAACGCAGGCTCTGTCGATGGCACCCCCGGTTCCTGTTTTGCGTGTTAGCGCGCGCACCGGCGCGGGGCTGGCGGAACTGTGGTCCGCGATTGCCGCCCTACCGTTGCGTCGCGGCAACAACGCCGGTGCCGGCGACCTGGTGGGGCTGGCGCAGGCGCTCCTTGCAGAGCGTTTCGCCGCGGCCCGCCGTGGTGGTGATGCCGATTTAGCCCTTTTGCTGGACCGCTGGCAGCGGGGCGAACTCGACGCCCGCACCGCCGCCGCGGAACTGCTACAACGGTTGGCACGGCATTCTTAGAGCCTTTTAACCATCCTTTTACTCCTTATTAAAAGAGAGGTTGCCCTTGTTCCTCACCCACGCCGCCTTGCCCCTCCTCTTCGCCGCCTTGTCGTTGGGCCAACCGGAAAAGCCGGCGGACGCGCCTCCTTCACCTTTCGCCGGGTTGAAGCTGCGTTCGATCGGCCCCGCCGTCACGTCCGGGCGCGTCGTCGGCTTCGCCGTCCACCCCCAGGACCGCGGCCACTACTACGTCGCCGCCGCGTCGGGCGGCGTCTGGAAAACTACCAACGACGGCACTTCGTGGACGCCAATTTTCGACGAACAGGGTTCGTATTCCATCGGCTACGTCACGCTCGATCCCAAGAACCCGCACGTCGTCTGGGTCGGCACGGGCGAAAACAACAGCCAGCGCAGCGTCGGTTACGGCGACGGCGTCTATCGCTCCGATGACGCCGGCAAGACGTGGAAAAAGGTCGGCCTCGACAAGTCGGAGCACGTCGGCAAAATCCTCATCGACCCGCGCAACTCCGACGTGGTTTACGTCGCCGCTCAGGGGCCGCTGTGGGGGCCGGGCGGCGACCGCGGCTTGTTCAAAACCATCGACGGCGGCAAGTCCTGGAAGAGCGTGCTGACGATTAGCGAGAACACCGGCGTCACCGACGTGGTGCTGGACCCGCGCAACCCGGACGTGCTGATTGCCGCCGCGTACCAGCGCCGCCGCCACGTCTGGACGCTGGTCAACGGCGGTCCGGAGAGTGCCCTGTACAAATCGACCGACGGCGGCGCGACCTGGGCGAAGCTCAAGACGGGCTTGCCGGGCGCGGAGATGGGCCGCATCGGCCTCGCCGTCGCGCCGTCGAACGCGGATGTTGTTTATGCCGCAATCGAAGCCGCGGACAAGAAGGGTGGCATCTATTGCTCCACCGATTTCGGCGCGACCTGGGAGAAGCGCAACGACTTCGACGCCCAGGCCCAATACTACGCGCACCTCGTCGTCGATCCCAAGAACGCCGAGCGCATCTATGTTATGAACGTCTATATTCGCGTCTCCGACGACGGCGGCAAGACCCTGCGCAACCTTGGCGAAAAGTGGAAGCACGTCGACAACCATGCGATTTGGATTGACCCGCAGAATCCTAATTTCTATCGCGTCGGTTGTGACGGCGGCATATACGAGAGTAATGACCGCGGTGTCAATTGGCGGTTCATTTCCAACTTGCCGATCACCCAGTTCTACGACGTGGCCGTGGACGAGAACGCCCCGTTCTATAACGTCTATGGCGGCACGCAGGACAACTTCACACTCGGCGGCCCCGCGCGGACCAAGAGTTTGCACGGCATTACGAATGGCGATTGGTTCGTAACCCAGGGTGGCGACGGCTTTGCTTGCAAGGTCGATCCGAAAGACGCTAACACCGTTTATTCCGAGATGCAGTACGGCGGCCTGGTGCGCTACGACCGGCGCACCGGCCAGCGGATGGGCATTCAGCCGCAGCCGGGCAAGGGCGAGCCGGCGTTGCGCTGGAACTGGGACTCGCCGTTGTTGATTAGTCCGCACCTGCACACCCGGCTCTATTTCGCGGCGAACAAGGTTTTTCGCAGTGACGACCGCGGCGACTCGTGGAAGGCGGTCAGCGGCGATTTGAGCCGGCAGCTCAACCGCGATCAACTCCCCGTAATGGGCAAAATTCAGCCCGCCGACGCGATCGCCAAGCACGTCTCGACTTCCTACTACGGCAACGTCACCGCCCTCGCCGAGTCCCCGAAGAAAGAGGGTCTGCTCTACGCCGGCACCGACGACGGCTTGATCCAGGTGTCCGAGGATAGCGGCGGCGTCTGGAAGAGTATCGAGAAATTCCCCGACGTTCCCGAGCGCACCTATGTGAGCCGCGTCCTCGCCTCGCAGCACGACGCCGGCACCGTTTACGCCGCCTTTGACAACCACAAGATGTCTGACTTCGCTCCCTACTTGTTGAAGAGCGGGGACGCCGGCAAGACGTGGACGAATGTCCGCGGCGACTTGCCGATACGAGGCTCGGTTTTGGCCATCGCCGAGGACCACAAAGATCCCAACCTCCTGTTTGTTGGAACAGAGTTCGGCCTGTACGTCACAATCGATGGCGGCAAGAAATGGACGCGCCTCAAGGGCGGCCTGCCGACGGTCGCCGTGCGCGACTTGGCCGTCCAGAAACAAATGGACGACCTCGTCGTGGGCACGTTCGGCCGCGGCATTTACATCCTGGACGACTATTCCCCCCTGCGCAATCTCAAACCGGAGTCGCTGAAACAGGACGCCACCCTGTTGCCGATAAAGGACGCTTTGCTGTACCTGCCAACTCAACAATTCGGCCTGCGCGGCAAGGCGTTCCTGGGCGAATCGTTCTACACCGCCGCCAACCCGGCGTTCGGCAGTACCTTCACCTACTACCTCAAGGAAGAGATCAAAACGAAAAAGCAAAAACGGCTGGAAGCCGAGAAGGACGCGGAGAAGAAGAAGCAGGTGCCGCCCTACCCGACCGCCGAGCAACTGCGGGCCGAGGCCGAGGAGGAAGCGCCGACGATTCTTCTGACGGTCACCGACAGCGGCGGCCGTGTCCTGCGCACACTCACCGGCCCCGTCGGCGCGGGCATTCACCGCGTCGCCTGGAACCTGCGTCTGCCCGCGCCCACCTTGCCGCGGCCGCGGCCGGCCGAGGCGGACGACGACCTTTTCGCCGACGAACCGTCCGGCGCGCTCGTCATGCCGGGGAAGTATCGCGTGAGCCTCGCCAAGCGCGTCGAGGGCGTCGTTACGCCGCTGGCCGACCCCCAGGAATTCAACGTCGTCGTGGAAGGCGGTGACGGCCTGGCCGACGCCGACCGCAAAGAGCTGTCCGAGTTCCAGCAGAAGGTCGCGCGCCTGGACCGGGCCGTCGCCGCCGCCCTGGACGCCGCCGGGGAGTTGACAACCCGCCTCGCCCAGATTCAGCGCGCCCTCGACCAAACCCCGGGCATCGACGCGAAATGGCAAGACGCGGTGCGGGCGCTGGCAAAGCGCAACCGCGACATCCTTCAAGCCATGCGCGGCGACGTGACCCTGCGCGCCCGCAACGAAAACACGCCGACGTCAATCGTCGAGCGCGTCCGCTACATGGTCGATTCGCAGCGTCTCTCCCTGGCCC
>JBBRLG010000289.1:0-9242 GCA_038231495.1 Gemmatales bacterium
CCCGCCGAACAGGCCGGCCTTGCCGCCGCGGACCAACGGCGTCAACAGGTCGATGACCTTGATGCCGGTCTCGAAAACTTCGGTCTTCGTGGTCAGTTCGTTGAACTTCGGCGGCTCGCGGTGGATCGGGCGGTACTCTTCGGCGTTGATCGGGCCGCGGCCGTCGATCGGCTCGCCGAGCAGGTTGAAGACGCGGCCGAGCGTCTGCTTGCCGACGGGCACGGTGACGGGCTTGCCGGTGTCGGTGACTTTCATGCCGCGGACGAGGCCTTCGGTCGAGCCGAGGGCGACGCAGCGAACGCGGTTGCCGCCGAGGTGCTGCTGCACTTCGCCGGTGAGCTTGAGTACGACGCCTTTATAGTCGGACTCGATCCGGCAGGCGTTATAGATTTCGGGCAGGTGGTTCTCGCCGAATTCGCAGTCGAACGTCGAGCCGATCACCTGAATGATCTTGCCTTCGTGCTGGGCGGCGGTTTTCCCGTTGGTGGCAGTGGCCATAAATACTCCGTGAATCGCAGGGGTGTTTGGCGTCTAAAAGCGGATCCGGCGGCCGGCATCGATGTCTTCGATGAGTTGTTTCATCTCCTTGCCGCCGTTGGGATAAACCTTGTCCGCTAGCCGTTTAAGCTTTTCCAGATCGATGTCCTCGCGGTTGTGGACGACGATGTCCACGAAATCACCGGCATCGACCATTTTTTTCGCTTCATTGCGGTGTGGCGAAACCATTGCAGCAAATTTCGAGATCAGTGCCATCTCCAAATCAGGAATTCGATGCGTGTCACCCACGGCAATCGTGTAGCGGAACACGGCCCGGAAAACCGCTTGGGTCGGCTTCATCAGGTCGATTACCGGCAAATTCGTCGCCGGATCAATGAACCGCAACACCACGGGGGTGTCTGATGTAATCAAGTCCGGAAACGCCGCGCGCAATGCCCGCGCAGCTTTTGGAATGTCCCTCTTGGTTACCAGCACGTCCACATCCTGGGTCGCGCGCGGTTCGCTGCGCCAACCGGTGATGCCGTAGGTTCCCATTAACACGCACTTGATCCCGACTTGGTTCAGGACTGCGATCACTCCTTGGGGCGTAATCATGGCATCGTTCCGCTGTTTCATCCGCCGGAACAGGGACGTTAGTTCGCTGCTGATCTGGAGATGAACCAGATGCTTGTTGGCGGCCGGGTGCGGCAGCGGACGTAGCGACTGAATCATTATCCGCCTCTTTGTTGTCGCTCGCGGCATTGCAACAACGCAAAGCCGCAAGCGGCAATACCTGTTATTTCAGTGCCTCCACGCCGCCGATGACCTCGGCAATCTCCTTGGTAATCTGGGCCTGGCGGGCGCGGTTGTACTGGCGCGTCAGCGTCTTGATCATCTCCTCGGCGTTCTCGGTCGCGGCCTTCATGGCCACCCGGCGGGCGATCTGTTCGCTCACCGCGGCGTCCAGGAAACATTTGAACAGCCGCACCTTGAACGACACCGGCAGGATTTCTTCCAAGATGCTCTGGGCGTCCGGGATGAACTCGTACTCCACCGCCGGGCCGGTCGTTGCGGTCGGCACCGCGGTTTGGCCGCGCGGCGTCGGCGCGACCGTCGAGAGCGGCAACAGCGTCTCGACCACCGGCTGCTGCCGCGCGGCGTTGAAGAACTTCATGTACGCCACTTCAACGCGGTCGATGCGGCCCGCGATGTAGTCCGCGATGTAGCGGTTGGCGATGACTTCCACCTCGTCAAAGCTCGGCTTGTCCTCGAACTGGTTGAACGACTGCGCGGCGGGAATGTTCTGGTAACGGAAGTAGAGGATGGAGCGACGGCCCGACAGTTCCAGGGTCAGGTTGACGCCCTCCTGGCGAATCTGCCGGACGCGCGCGATCGCTTCGCGGAGGATGCTGGCGTTGTAGCCGCCGCACAGGCCGCGGTTAGAGGTTAGCACGAGCAAGAGGCTGTTCTTGACCGTCTCGCGCTTTTCGAGCAGCGGGTGCTTGAGACTGCCCGCGCTGGCGCTGAGGTCGGCGGCCAACTCCGCGATTTTGCGCGTGTAAGCCTCGGCCTCGCTGGCGCGGTCCATCGCCTTCTTGAAGCGCGTCGTCGCGATCAACTCCATCGTCCGCGTGATCTTGCGGATGTTCTGGACCGCCTGCCGGCGCTTGACGAGGGATCGGGTCTTTGCCATTGGTACTCCACGGGACTGCCGCTTGCGGCTTTGCGCTCAGCCGCAAGCGGCGAATCGCACGATCTTACGTCGCCTTGAACTGCCCCTGGAACGCCTTGATCGCCTCGTTGAGCCGGTCGTCGTCCACGTCCTTCTGGGCGTTGAGGCGCAGCTTGCGCTCCTGCTTGATCGCCTGCACCACGGCGGGACGCTGTTCGTGCATGAAGCGCAGATACTGCTCCTCCCACGACGACACCTGCTTGATCGGCACCTTGTCCAGGAAACCCTTCGAGCCGGCGTACAGGATCAGCACCTGGTCGGTGACGTTCATCGGCCGCGTCTGCCGTTGCTTCAGGATTTCCACCATGCGGTAGCCGCGGTCGAGCTGCGACTGCGACGCCTTGTCCAGCTCCGTGCCGAGCTGAGCGAACGCCTCCAGCGAGCGGAACGCCGCGAGGTCGAGCCGCAAGCTGCCGGCGATCTGCTTCATGGCCGGAATCTGGGCGTTGCCGCCGACGCGCGACACGCTGATGCCCACGTCCACCGCCGGGCGGATGCCGGCAAAGAACAGGTCGGGTTGCAGGTAAATCTGGCCGTCGGTAATCGAAATCACGTTCGTCGGGATGTACGCCGACACCTCGCCTTCGAGCGTCTCGATGATCGGCAACGCCGTCAGCGAGCCGCCGGTGTTCGCCACCTTAAACACCTTGTTGCCGGGGTACTTGCCGTCCTTCAACTCCTTCTCAGCCGTGTGTTTGTCCAGCGGCCCGATGTAGACGACGCCTTTGCCGGCGTCGTCGCGGTTGACGCCCCAGTCGTCCGTCACCTTGGCCGGGTCGGAGCTTTCGGGTGCGATTACCCAGCGCTCGGCCAGCTTGGCGGAACGTTCGAGCAACCGCGAGTGGCAGTAGAAGATGTCGCCGGGGTAGGCCTCGCGGCCCGGCGGACGCCGCATGAGCAGCGACAGCTGGCGGTAGGCGGCGGCCTGCTTCGTCAAGTCGTCGTAGACGCAGAGGGTGTCTTTGCCCTGCTCGTACATGAAGTATTCGGCCATCGCGGTGCCGGCGTAGGGCGCGATGTACTGCAACGGGGCGGGGGTGGCGGACGAGGCGACGACGACGATGGTGTAGTCCATCGCGCCCTTCTCACGCAGCGTCTCGACGACGGCGGCCACGGTCGATTCCTTCTGGCCGACGGCGACGTAGACGCAGATGACCTGCTCTTCCTTCTGGTTGAGGATCGCGTCCACGGCGATGGCGGTCTTGCCGGTCTTGCGGTCGCCGATGATCAGTTCGCGCTGACCGCGGCCGACCGGCGTCATGGCGTCGATGGCCTTGATGCCGGTCTGCAACGGCTGGTTCACCGGCTGACGGCCCGCCACGCCGGGCGCGTAGCTCTCGACCGGCCGGCTCAGGTTCGTGACGATCGGCCCCTTGCCGTCCATCGGGTTGCCGAGCGGATCGACGACCCGGCCAATGAGCGCGTCGCCCACCGGCACGCGGAGCAGGGCACCGGTCGATTGCACCTCGTCGCCCTCGGTGATGTCGAGGTAGTTGCCGAGGATGATGATGCCGACCGAGTCCTCTTCGAGGTTGAACGCCAGGCCGCGCACCTTGGTGCGCGTGAACTCGACCATTTCGCCGGCCATGACGCCCGACAGGCCGTAGACGCGGGCGATACCGTCGCCGACTTCCAGGACGCGGCCGACCTCGCGCGTGTCGATCTTGTCGCGGTATTGCTCGATTTCGTGGGTGAGGATCGAGGCGATCTCACTGGAGTTAATGCGTGACATGACTGCTTCTCTCGTTGAGTTGATTCCGTACGGATTCGAGCCGGCTGCGCACGCTGGCGTCGTACAGCCAGTCGCCGACGCGCACCACCAGCCCGCCCAGCAGTTCGGGATCGACCTGCGTTTCCAGCACCGGCTCCTGGCGGAACACCTGTTGCAGTTCGCTCACCAGGCGCTCGCGTTGATGGTCCAAGAGGGGCACCGCCGAGCGCACCTGCACGACCATGCGCCGGGCGCGGTGGTTGTTCAGGTCCACGTACGCCTGGAGGATCGGGTGCAGCAATTCCAGACGTTGGTGTTCGTTGAGCACCATGAGGAAGTCGGCGAGCACGTCGCTGACGCGGCCGGGAAGGACTTTGTGCAAGACCTCGGCCTTGCGGTCCTTGTTGACCGTCTTGTTGGTGAAGAACTCGGCCAACTGCGGGTTGGGCCGTACCACATTCTCGACGAGGTCGCGCAACTCGCCCAGGACGGCGTCCGCCCCGTCATGGCCAGCCGCGTCGAGCAGCGCCTCGGCATAGATGCGCGCGACGTGCTTGGCGCCGACGTCCGCCTCGAAATGGTCTGCTTCCCGCAGTTCGTTGGGGTTGCTCATTGGACACTCGCCAGGACGCGCTGCCGGTCGTTCGCGGCCACGCCGAGATCGTTCAACGCCTCGTCAACCAGCCGGTGCTGGTCCTCGATGGTCAGCTGCCGGCGGATGGCTTTCGACGACACCAGCGACGCCAGTTGCGTACTCCGCTGCCACAACTCCATCTGGGCCTGATCGCGTGCGGTGTCCAGTTCGCGGCGGAGGCGGTCGCGCTCGGCCTGGATTTCGGCCTTCGCCTGGTTCACCATGTCTTCGGTCATCGCCTTGGCGTTCGTCCGGGCTTCTTCGATCAGGTTCCGCGCCTGCTGGTTCGCCTGGCTGATCTGGCGTTCAAAGTCCGCCTTGATCGCCTGGGCGTCGGCGTTGGCTTTTTGCGCCTGTTCCAACTCATTGTGGATGTTCTTTTCGCGGTTCGCCAGCCCCTCCATCATCGGCTTCCAGGCGAACTTGCCCAGCACGAGGAGCAGCACGACGAAGACGACGATCGTCCAGATGGCCAGGTCGAGGAAACCCTTGAAGATGTCCGATTCTTCTTTCGCCATCCCCTGGATTTCTCGCTCCGTCTCGCTGGACGTGTCGTGCGGCTTCGCGCCCGCGTGTGGGTCGTCGGCCCCGTGTGCCGTCCGCCCCGGCGCAGCGCTCAGCGCCAGCAGGATCGCACCCAGTCCCAGCAGCAACAAGCCGCGTCGCATGACTACCTCATCCCAAAAGAACCGAAGGTATTCCGGTTAGAACCCGCGCCGTAATTAGTACGTCAGAGCCGCGACCGTAAGGAGAGCGGTGCCCCCCGCTCCCTTACGGTCGCGGCTCTGACAACGGCCTGTCACCGAATCGTCCCCGTTTACCAGCCGGTCCGGCTGTTGATTAACAGACAGACCAGCAAGGCGAAGAACGTCGCGCCTTCGAGAAGGGCCGCGATGACGATCATGGCCGTCTGCACCTTGCCGGCGACCTCCGGCTGACGAGCCATGCTTTCCAGGGCCGTCGCGCCGATGCGGCCGAAGCCCCAGCCGGCCCCGATCATCACCAGGCCCGCGCCGAAGCCGGCGCCGATGGCCGCACCCGAAAACCCGGCGGAGGACGGGGCGTCCAAGGCCATCGCCGGGCTGGCGACCAACAACAGGACGATAAACACCAGGGCCAACAGTTTCAGTACTTTCATGTGAAGAGGACTCCTGCTTCGGTTACTGGTATCAAAAGAACCCTTGGATGGCAGGCGGCCGCGCCGGCAAATCAATGCTGCGGGTTGAGCGCCATGCCCATGAACAACGACGTCAAAAAGGTAAACACGTACGCTTGCAGAAACGTGACGAACAGTTCGAGCAGGCTCAGGGCCACGACGCCCAAAACGCTGGCGAAGGTCACGCCGCCCCAGAGGTAATAGGACGCCCCGGCCTTGCCGGCCAGGTAGATGAACAGCAGCAGCGTGGCCAGGACCATGTGGCCGCCGAACATGTTGGCGAACAACCGCACGGCCAGCACGCCGGCCTTGATGAACGTGCCGGCCACTTCGATCACGCAAATCATCAGGCTCAGCCCGAAGCCGAACACCGAGCCGGCGGCCCACGTCGCGATTTGGCCGGTCGTCGGCTGCGGCTTCGCTTCGCCGGGAACCTCGGCGTGCGCGTGGTCGTGTCCGTGATCGGGGGCGTGGTCGTGTCCGTGGCCGGCCGGCGTCCCCCACGGGTTCGGCACGATTTCGATGTGCGGCCACAGCGACTTGAGGTAAGTCCCCAGGCCCATCTTCGCAATCGCGGCGGCGTGGAACATGACGAAACTGACGACGGCCAGGCCGCCCGTCACCCAGATGCTCGCGGTCGGCGAGCCCATGAACGGGATCATGCCGAGGAGGTTCAAGACCAGGATGAACAGGAACAAGGTCCACAAGAATGGCACAAAGCGGTCGGCTTCCTTGTCGCCAAGGGTCGGCTTCGCGATGTCGTTGCGGACGAACGTCAGGAGCGACTCAAAGCAGTTCCACCACGCGCCGCGGGGCACGTCGCCGGTGCGGGCGCGGCGGGCAATTGGGATGAAGATGGCGGCGATGATCGCGGCGGCCAACAACTCCAGGAGCATGAACTTGGTCAGGTAGAAGTCGTGGCCGAAGAGGGTACACAGCTTGCCGCCGAGGGGAACGTCGAGGCCGCCGAACAGGTTGTCAAAGAGGTGCCACTGGCCCGCCTCGTCCTGGACGTGGTGAAAGGCCGAGGGTTCGTTTCCGTGTTCCGCCATGATGAACCGTCTCTCTCTTCGCGTCGCCCCGGCTCGCGCGACCCGCGCTCAGGTACTCTGCTTGGGCCGTGCCGTCACCAGCAAGCCGATTTCCAGCGCGAGCGTGGACAGGTAGAAGACCCCGAGCCAGACGAAGAAGGCCGTCGGGTCCTTGAACAGGCCGACGACCTGGGTCAAAACCAACGCGATGCCGAGGACGAAGCCCATGCGGAGGGCGCCGCCGCCGAGGACCACATAGGTCTGTTGTTCCACGTTTTGCCGGAAGGCCCAGTGCGCCCAGACCATGACAGCCGTCGCCGGCACCAGGCACAGCAGGGCGGCCAACCCCGACTGGAGGACCGCGTCGTCGCCGCCGCCGAGGTGCCGGGCGGGCAGGGCGAGCAGGAACCACAAGGCCGCCACGCCGCCGACCAGGATCAGGACCCGTTTACTCAAGGCGCTTCCGATTTCGGGCCGGAGGACTCCCCGTCGGAATCCTGTGCGTTCAGTTTGTTGGCCAGGTGGATCAAGTGGGTCAACCCTCCGGCAAAGCCGAGGACGGTGCCGACGATTGCGCCCCACGGTCCCCAGCCGATGAAGTAATCCGCCGCCAGGCCGACCGCGATCGGTACGACCATCTCCATGCCCACCTGGCCCAGCGCCATGTATCGGCCCAGGTCTTTGCCTTCGGGGACCATGCCAGCCTCGGCGTACACTTCCGCTCGTCGTGCGGGGGTATTCTCTGGACCCCCTGGCGAAAGTCAACGTAAATTCGTTACCTTTTTCACAAAGTCCCCAGCCTAGGGCCGGGGGTGCGCGACGGGCGAGTTGCCATACAGTGAAAGCGACTCCCCCGGACGATTGGCCACGTCCAAGGCACCGTACCGATCCCGCTAGTGCGGGAACCAATGACCTCTTGTTTGTGGGACGGCTCTCCCGAGCCGTCCAAGCCGGACGGCTCGGGAGAGTCGTCCCACGCTGAACAATGCCTCCCTTGATCCCGCACTGGTGCGGCATCAAGCCACCGCTCCCTTACGGTCGCGGCTCGGAAACGATTTTCGTTTCAATCCGAGCAAGCACCTCGCCGTCCGTCGCGTACTTGCTCGGCAGGAAAGCCGTCAACGGAATCGGGATTTCGTCCATGCGGTAGGCGGTGCCGGGCCTGTGTACGCCGTAGACCGCCGTCGTGAACCGCACCGCCGGCGCGACTGCCGACTCCACCGTGGGATAATCCAACGCGATCGTCGGGATGGCGGCCAAATGGGCACGCGCCGCCGCGGAGAAGCGTTCGACCCCCTCGCTGCCGACGAGCAAGCAGGCGTCGGCCTCGCCGCGCTCCAGCATGCCTTCCGCGGAAAACTCGCCGGGGTTGTAACGCGGGTAGCCACGCCCCATATTCACGCTGAACGGGTAGCCGGTCTGCCAGGCCAGCACGCTGTCCGCGCCGGCCACGTCGCCCTGCACCCGCATTCGCCGGGCGTAGAAGCGCGTGAAGGCGTTCAAGTCCGTGACCAGGCCAAGCAAGGCTTCGACACTGCGGTGGCCCAGGCCGGTCATGCTCAGTCCCAGGCCGAAGAACACCACGCCGCACCGGCACGACTTCATGCGCCGGGCCAGGTCGGTCAGGAGCGACAGCGGCACGCCCGTTGCGGCCCCCGCCGCCGGCGCGATGCCGCGGACCAGACCGCGCAGCGTCCAAAGCGCCTCGAAATCGTGGCCCACTTCGACGGGGAGGTAGATGTCGGCCGCGTCGGCGCTGGCCGTTCGCTGCACGTCGGCCACGACGACGGTGCGGTCGCCGCGGCCGCCGGGCAGGAACTCGCCGACGGGCAAGACGGAGTAGCGCTCGAAGTGGCGCGGGTGGCTCTCGACCGGGTTGGACCCCCAGAAGATTACGAGGTCGGCACGGTTTTTCACCTCGCCCAGCGAACAGGTGGATTCGCCTACTTGCTGAAGCGCCACGACCGACGGCGCGTGACATAGGGACGCCGTGGTGTCGATGGTCGCGCCCAGGCGGTCGGCCAGGGAGACCGCCGCGCGCTGGCCTTCGGTGCTGCTGCGCGACAGGCCGTAGACGAGGGGAGAACGGGAAGCGCCCAAAATTGCCGCGGCGCGGGCGATGGCGGTTTCCAGTTGCGCGGGCTGGCCGTCGATTGCCGCGGGCGGCGGTTGGCGTTCGTCCTGGCCGAGAAACCAGGGTTCCGCGAGGTGGCACGCGCCCTCGGCTTTGACGACCCGTCCCTGCCGTACCGTGACGCGCAAGTCGTCACACACGCAACCGCAGACCGTGCAGGCAACGTTCTCGATCGACTCCACACACGCCTCAATTTCTTCGAGAATGCCGGGTGCCAGTGCAGGAGCAAGGGGGGTGTTTTTCCCTTTGGAGTGCGGCGACTCGACGCCGCTTTCTTTCTTTGTAACCGTTCACTCCCCCCCTTACGATGGGGGGGTTGGGGGGGTGGAGACTACGCCGTGACCAACTGCTTTCGTTCTTACCCCCC
>JBBRLG010000290.1:0-9228 GCA_038231495.1 Gemmatales bacterium
GGTGCCATGCTTTCGTACTCGAAAGCATGCTTTGGAGTACCAAAGCATGGCACCCTGCGACCGGAGGGTAGCTCCGCGGGTAGACTCCGGTCGCTTACGCTCCCGGCTCGCCCAAACCGTCGAAGGAGAACCGTCGTGCAGACGCGCCGCATCATCGGCCTGGCTTCCGGCTGTAGCGCAGACGAAGTCGATGCCGCGCTGCTCGAAGTCGAAGGCACCGGCCTGGACGTGCGGGTCGAACTGGTGCAGCTCCTGCACCAGCCGTACGGTGCCGACCTGCGCGACCTGATCCACCGGGTTTCGTCGGCCGCCACCTGCGAGATTCGGCACGTCAGCCTGTTGCACCGCCTGCTCGGCGAGACGTTTGCCGCGGCGGCGCGCGGGGTCGCGGACCGCGCGAGCACGAGCTTGCAAAACGTCCAGTGCATCGGCTGCGGCGGCCACAAAATCTGGCACGACGCGGAGGGCCGTTTCCCTTCGACGCTCGGCCTGGGCATGGCGGCGGTCGTGGCCGAGCGCACCGGCGTCACCACCGTCAGCAGCTTCCGCGACCGCGACGTGGCCGCGGGCGGCCAGGGCGTGCCGTTGGCCGCGCTGACCGACTACCTGCTGTTCCGCCACCCGCGCGAAAACCGCGTCCTGGTCCACCTCGGCGGGGCGGCCCGCGTCGTCTTCCTGCCGGCGGGCGGCCGGATGCACGACGTCTTCGGTTACGAGGCGGGGCCGTGTAACCACCTGCTCGACGCCCTCATGCGGCACCTGACCAACGGCCGCGAGTCGTTCGACGCCGGCGGCCGGCACGCGGTCCAGGGCAAGTGCAGCGAGCCGCTCGTGCAGGGTTGGCTCGCCCACCCCTTCTTCCAGCGCCGCCCGCCGAAAAGCCTGCCGCCCAACCTCTTCGGCGAGGAGTTCGCGGCGCAGGCCGTCCAGCAAACGCGGCAAGCCCACGGCAGTTTGCACGACTTGTTATGTACTAGCACGCATTTCGTGGCGCGCGGCATCACGGCGGGCGTCGAGCGCTTTCGGCCGTCGCACCAGCGCACCGGCCGCGTCTTCCTCAGCGGCGGCGGCGTCCGCAACGGCTTCCTCTGGCGGCTGCTGGAACAGCAGTTCGGCGTCGTCGCGGTGGAGCGCGTCGATGCGTTGGGCGTGCCGGCCCGCGGCCGCAAGGCGGTGTCGTTCGCCATGCTGGCGGGGCTGACGCTCGACGGCGTTCCTGGTAACCTACCGTCTGCCACGGGCGCGGCGGGGTCGCGTTTGCTCGGCAGCCTGACGCCCGGCTCTGGCGCGAACTGGGCACGCGCCCTCGGCTGGATGGCGTCCCAAGTCTCCGCACCCGCGCTGGCCGTCGATTGAATTTACCGCAAAAAAGCATGTAGCCGTTCATCGGCATCCATTTCCCCCCCTTACGAAGGGGGGGGTAGGGGGGGTCAAGAACGATCGAAGTCTCCGATCATGACCTCATCCCCACCCCCCCAACCCCCCCTTCGTAAGGGGGGGAGTGAACACATACTAAAGGACTACCGCCGTGAATCGAAAGCTCCGCCGCTGGCTGCCGGGGTTGGCCGCACTCGTCGTCGCGGTCGGCTTGGTTGCGGCCGTCTACCACGTTTCGACGGCACCCAATCCGCCGCCCGCGACCGCGCCTGCCGTCGTCGAGGCGGACGACAACGACACGATTAGCACGGCCACGCAACTCGCCGGCGGTTGGGACGACCGCTTCGTGCGCTACAAGGACCCGACCAGCGGTGCCAGCTTCCTCTACCTGTCGGGCCGCTTCGTCCTGTCGGACCCGAACGCGGCCAAGCAAGGGCGGGCGCAGGGAACGCTAATTATCGAACTGTACGACCCGAAAGTGTCGAAAGGTTCCGACCCGAAGCATCTCGCAGAATGGAGCTATGAGCCGGCCACCGTCGCGGTGCTCGGCAGGTCGGGAAAAGAAGGGTTCGTGGTGCCGATCCAATTGTCCTGGGACGCCTACACGCCGGAAATGGAAGCGGTGAAACTCGTGGTCCGTTTCAAACAGGCCGACGGCCCGGAGTTGAAGCAGGAAACGAACGTGACCCTGGATCGTGCCGCCGTGCCGACCGGCGACAAGTAAGGTCTTTGCCGCTTGCGGCTTTGCAGGAAGCAGCAAGGATACTCAATCCTTGTACGCCTGCAACGGCACGGTCCGAACGGCGGGCAACACGTTGGCGGTTTCCGGCAGGTTGGGCGGCAGCGGATAGGTCTGCGACGCTGTGGCGTGGTTGTCGGACTCCGTCTGGCCCTCCACGGGCTTCTTCCCCGCGACCTTGACCGACACGCCACACAGCGGGTCGGGCGGCGGCTTCTGCTGCACGGCGGACCGGTGGCAGCCCACCGCCGCGCTGCCGCACAGCAGGACCACAATTCCATAGTTGCAGAGTTTGCGCACCATGACTCGCCTCGGGTTCGAGATGCTTGCCGGCGACAAGAAACTCTACACCGTGAGCAATTCTTCGGCGAATCGACAAAGGGTACTTCAGCGGAATAGAGCCGGCTAGGAAAGGGCGCAGGCCGCGCCCCCGGTACGAACGGCAAGACGGGTACATTGCGACCACGGCTCACGACCGCTTGCCGCGGTCCATCTCCTCGCACAGCCGTTCGAGGGCTTCGCGGGCGTGATGGGCCACGTCGGCATCCTCGGCGTCGGCGAGGCGGTCGAGGTCCGGCCACAAGAGCGTCAACCCCTCGGCGGCAATCGTTTGAATCGTGTCGTGGACGCGCTGCGGGTCTTCGCTCGTCAGGGTTTGCCGGAACCATTGCAGCGCCTGGCGTTCGCCGAGCCGGGCCAGCGCGGCACGGGCGGCCTGGCGCACTTCGGGGTTGGGGTCGCGGCGACCTTCCTGGAGCGTGAGCAACACGTCGGGCCGCTGCATCGGCTCCCAATAGCCCAGGCTGCTCAGCGCGGTCGTGCGGTAGAGCGGGTCCCAGTCGCGCGCGGCCAGCAACAACAGCGCCTCGGTCTGCGACGACGGGTGGCCGCGCAGCGCCCGCAGGATGCCACGGTAAGGCACGTCCGGCGGCACCGACGGCCGGCGCGGCGAGGTGGTGCGGCGCCGCGCCTGGGAGCGGCGCAAAACCGGCACGCGCTCCAACACCCACTCGCGCAGCAGCGGCCCGATGCGCTCGCTGGACGACCAGGTCAACACTTCAACGGCCAGTTCCGTGTGTGCGAAACGGGGCTGGGCCAGGAGTGGCAGCACCACGTCGCTCGCCTCGGCTCGCAGGTCGGCCAGCGCCAGCAGCAGGTCGCGTTGTTCGCCCGGCGGAGCCTTGCGCAGCAACCGGCGCATCTGGGCCGGGGCGTCGGCCAGGTACTCGATCAGGACGGGTTCCAGGGCGGCGACGCGCGACATCTGCCAGCTAAACGCCTCCTGGTCCGCCGCCTCCGACGCCAGCATGGTCTCGGCGTGGGGTGCCCGCCGGAGCAGCCGTAACGCTTCGAGGTAGACGCGCACGGTCAGCGGGTCGGCACCGCCGCTGTGGTTGTCCCAGAGCGTGTCAATCATTTCGCCGACGCGGGCCTCGGCCACGACCGTCGGCTGCACGCCGTAGCGCAAGCCTTCGAGGGCGCGGTGAAAGACGCGCAACGCCGCCCGGCCCATCGTCGTGTCGGGCTGGCTCAGAAAGCCGTTGAAGCCCAGGAAGCAGATCGTTTCCGCCGCGAAGAAGTGGCCGAGCGGGATGTCGCCGGCGCTGTCGGCACAGCGCAACAGGTGCGGCAAACTCTGTGCCCGGTTGAGGCTGCGCAGGCCGTTGGCGAGGTCGATCCAGTACCACGATTGTTCGATCTGGTCTTCGGTGAGCCGGCGGTCGAGCTGGCGTTCGAGGATGCGGCCGGCGTCCTCGGTTCCTAGTTCCGCCAGCGCGCGGACCTGGACGACGTAGAGCATGCCGGCGCGCAAGCTGTTCTCGACGGCAGCCACGTCGCCACGCTCCAGCAGGTCGCGGAAGCGCGCCTTGGCCGATTCGACCGCCATCTCGTTCAGCTGGCCGCCCTGGAACAGGTCCATGTGTTGCTGGCTGACGGCGGACAACTCTTCTTGATAGAGTTGGCGCCGTTGCAGGTGCCTGCCGAGCAGGAAGCACGCCGCCATCAGCACCGGCAGCAACACGGCCAGGATGATTACCGCTTGCGCCATGTCCGTTTCCCTGTCGCCCGCGAACTGCCGCTTGCGGCTTTGCCAATCAACGCAAAGCCGCAAGCGGCAGTTCGGGGCCGATGCTACTCGTGTACTTCCCCCCTCACCAAACCTACTCCACATAGGAGAGAACGAGAAGAGAATTATTCGCGGATTTGCCCCGCGCCCTGCACGACGTACTTGTAACTGGTTAATTCTACCAGTCCGCAGGGGCCGCGCGCGTGGAATTTGTCGGTGCTGATACCGATCTCCGCGCCGAGGCCAAGTTCCTGGCCGTCGTTGAACCGCGTGCTGGCGTTGACCAACACGGCGGCGGAATCGACGACGGCGACGAAGCGCCGGGCCGCGGCGCGGTCCTCGGTGACAATGGCGTCGGTGTGGTGGGAGCCGTAACGGTTGACGTGCGCGACCGCCTCTTCAATATCGGCGACGACCTTGACGGACATGACGAGATCGAGGAATTCTTCGGCAAAGTCGGCTTCCGTGGCCGGTTTGGCACCGGGGACCAGCCGGCAGGTGTGTGGACAGCCGCGCAGCTCGACGCCCTGGTTTTGCAGACCGGTTGCCAGGCGCGGCAACAGCGTCTCGGCGACGGCGGCGTCGATCAGCAGGCTCTCGGCGGCGTTGCACACGCCGGGCCGCTGGCACTTGGAATTGACGACGATGCGCTCGGCCATGCCGGGATCGGCACTCTTCTCGACGTAGACGTGACAGTTGCCTTTGTAGTGTTTGAGTACCGGCATCCGCGCCTCGGCGGCGACGCGGCGGATCAGCTCTTCGCCGCCGCGCGGGATCGCGAGGTCGATGTAGTCCGCCAATTGTAACAAGTGGCCGACGGCGGCGCGGTCGGTGGTGCCGACGACCTGCACTGCGGCGGCGGGCAAGTCGCAAGCGGTCAGGCTGTCTTGCAAGATGCGGTGCAAGGCTGCGTTGGAGTGCTGCGCCTCGCGACCGCCGCGCAGGAGGATCGCGTTGCCGCTCTTGACGCACAGGCCCGCGGCGTCCACGGTCACATTGGGCCGCGATTCGTAGATGAAGAAGATCACGCCGAGGGGGACGCCAATCTTCAGCACTTCGAGGCCGTTGGGCCGCACGCCGCCGCCGCGCACCTGGCCGATGGGATTTGGCAGCGCCGCCACCTCGCGCAAACCGGTCGCCAGCGCGCGCAGCCGTGCCGGGTTCAAGCGCAAGCGGTCGATTTGGGTGGCCGTCAAACCTGCCGCGGCCGCGCCGGCAACGTCGCGTTCGTTGGCCGCGATAGTCTCAGCAGCGCGCTCTTCCAACGCGGTTGCGGCAGTCTGGAGCCAACGGTCTTTTTGTGCGCCGCTCGTCGTGGCGAGGACGCCGGCCGCGGCGCGGGCCTTCTGGGCAAGATCGAGACAATAGGCGGACAGGTCGGAAATGGTCGATGGCAGGTTCGGCATCGCGTTCACGGTGGGTTTACCCGGCCCATGGTCTTCGGCACGAAGTCGGCGGGCACCAGCTCGAAGGCAATGACACGCGGCGGCTCCTCGGCCAGCTGGAAGTCCTTGGGTAATTGTAGCTGCACCGGCTCGTGATTCAGCCCCGACAGGAAACTGCCGCGCGTCAGCTCGATGAAGGCGTACACCTTCGGCGGCTCGTCCTGCACCGGCCCCTGCACGCGCAGGTTGATTTTGCCGCTGCGCTCGTCGATGAATTTCGGCCGCAGTGTGAAGTTCGGCGGGCACAAAAACTGCACCGGCACGTCCTGCAATTCGTAGACCTTCCGCGTCTGCGCCGGCAGGCGCACCGTCACGCGGGCCGGCGACACCCTTACCGGGCGGTTGTCGAGTTCTTGCACGACCGCCACCTTGCTGACGGCGGCAGCGGAACTGCCGGTCGGCCGCGTCGGCAGCATCGACGGCACGGTCGGAATGGCACGCACCCTGTCCAGCACTTCTTGTGGGCCGCGCACCAACACGCTCGGCGGGTCGATTTCCAGCAGGCCGACCGCCTCGTCCAGGGCCGACTCGAAGCGGACCGGCAGCCGTTTTTCCGCGAGCCGGTGCAGCGTCACCGGAATGCGGTTGCGCCCTTCGACGACCATCGGCGTCACGCCGGGCGGCGTATGCACGTCGGTCGATTCGATGATGACGGTGTCGGAAAACCGGCTTTCGCTGAGGCGTTCTTCGGGCACGGGCAGCGTGATTTCGACGTGCAGCTCGTTGCGCTGGATCATGCCGCGCAGTTCGCGGACGCGGGCCGGCGGCCCGGTGAACGAGACGACGACCTGGCTGGTGCCGCCGAGTTCGACGTTGTAGTTGTCGGCCTGGTTGGCGGGCAGGGTGATCTGCACCGGGATCGGCACGCTGTCGAGGATTTCCTGGTCCCGACTGCGGGCGTAGAGCCACACGAGCAGCGCGAGACTCAGGGCGACGAGGCTGGAGATGATGCGATCCATCATGAGTCGGATTCCTCTGTTTTGCCGCTTGCGGCTGAGCGCGCATTTGCAAAGCCGCAAGCGGCTCAGGCGGCGCGGGAGGTGGCGTCCGGTTTGCGCGGCGACCGGGCGTCGCGGCCGCTGAGCAGGCCGGCCAGCTTGCGCGACAGGTTCTCGCGCGGCACCGGTTCGAGCCGGCCGCCGACGGCCAGCGAGATGCGGCCCGTCTCCTCGCTCACCACCAGCAGCACGGCGTCGGTCTCGTCGCTCATGGCCAGGGCGGCGCGGTGGCGCATGCCCATGTGCATGCTGCTGCCCTCCGGCGGCGGGCCGAGCGGCAGCTGACAGCCGGCGGCGCTAATCCGGCCGTTGTGCAGAATTACTGCCCCGTCGTGTAGCGGACTGCGCTTGCTGAAAATGGCCCGCAAGAGCGCCGGCGACACCTCGGCATCGACGTGCTCGCCGGTCTCGATGAACGCCCCCAATGTCGCCTCGCGCTCGATGACGATGAGTGCCCCCACACAGTCGCGCGACATGGCCTCGGCGGCGTCGGCGAGCTTGTCGGCCACGGGGTGGTTCGGTTCGTTCACGAAGAAACGCAAGACGCGGTAACGCCCCAGGACCATGAGGCCGCGGCGCAGCTCCGGCTGGAAGATGACCATCAAGCCCAACAGCACGGTCGTGAGGATGTAGTCGAGGACGCGGCCCAGCACGGTCAGGTCGAAGCTGGCGATGAGCACCTGTGCGACGAGGAACAGGCCGACCACGACGAGGCCCAGGCCGCGCACGATGCCGGCGCCGCGCGTCTTACCCAGAAAGCGCAGCAACAGAAAGATGGCCACGGCGAGGATGGCGATTTCCACCAGGTCGCGCGTGTCCAACGCTTCGTACAACAGGGCCAGCCGTTCCAACAACAATAGTTTGCCTCCTGCCCATCGTTGCGCTTAGCCGCCAGCGGCGTCACCCGCCAGCGCCCGGTACACTGCCACCGCGTCGCGCGTCTCGGCCACGTCGTGGACGCGGAGAACCTGCGCGGCCCCGCGGCCCAGGGCGAAACACGCCGCCGCCAGCGAGCCGGCCAGGCGTCGTTCCAACGGCCGTTCCAGGCGCTTGCCCAGAAAACCTTTCCGCGAAACGCCCAAACATACCGGGCGGCCCAGTCGCTGGAACTCGTCCAGTCGCCGCATTAGTTCCCAGTTGTGGACGCCGCGTTTGCCGAAACCGATGCCGGGGTCCAGCACGACCCGGTCCTCTGCTATACCGAAGTTCCGCAACGCCTGCAACCGCGCCTGGAGGAAGTCGCTCACCTCCCGCACCACGTCCTGGTAAGCCGGGTCGAGTTGCATCGTCGCGGGCGTCCCTTGCATGTGCATCAGGACGACGCCGGCTTCATAAGTGCGCACCACTTCTGGCAGCAGCGGGTCGCCGAGCAGGGCCGTTATGTCGTTGATAATGTGCGCGCCGGCGGCGAGCGCTTGCCGGGCCACTTCGGCCTTGGTCGTGTCCACGGAAATAGGAGTGGGGGTAAGCCGTGCGAGTTCGCGCACGACCGGCACAACGCGGTTCAACTCTTCTTCGAGGGGCACGGGTTGCGCGCCGGGGCGGCTGGATTCGCCGCCGACGTCGAGGAGGTCGGCACCCTGCCGGACCAGTTCCAGGCCGTGGGCGACGGCGCGGTCGGTGGAGGCGAACTGGCCGCCGTCGGAAAAGCTGTCCGGCGTGACGTTGACGATGCCCATGACGAGGGCACCGCGTCCGCAATCGAGAACGCGGTCCCGACACCGCCACACCTGTGCCTTTGCGCTCATCGGCCTACCACGGCTTTTCCATCATGGACACGATCTGAATGGCCATTTTATCAATCGCCTTCTGGAAGCCGGTCGCGATCGACTCGCCCAGTTCCGGAATGAAGCTGCTCACCGTGCGCAACCGGATCACCGGCGGCTTCGGCGGTGGCGCGCCGAGCGGCGTGGGCAACGGCGGCGTACCGTCACCGGTTGCTACGTCGGCGCCGATGGGTGCGGTTGCGCCGGTGATGACCGGCGGCGTGAAGCCCGGCACGTTGTTCGTGACGCCGGGCGCGAGGGCCGGCTCGACCTCGCCCGGCGTGCCGAAGCGCCGACCCGGCTTCGACAACACCTGGCCGCTGCGCAGGTCGATCCACGTCAATTCGACCGTGATGGCGGTTTCCGCCTCGCGCGTCTCGGCCAGTTGATTCAGGTTGAGGATGCCCTTCGTGCCGGCGACAATGGTGCCGCGCAGCTCCGTGTCCGCCGGCTGGTCGATGCCAACGACGCGGTAAGGCGTCTTGGCCTGAATTTCGCGGACGACGGCCTGGGTCAAATCGAATTCCAGCCCGCGGCGGAACGTACGGTTCTCGAAGATCGGCACGTGGACGGTGTGGATGTTGCAATCGTAGTTGGGCGCGGTGCTGTAGCCGAGGACGGTGAAATGGCCGTCCTGGGTGCAGGCGGGCAGCACCAGGGCGAAGCCGGCGCAGACGATCGGCAGCAATCGGCACAGCCACCGCCGGGCGGGCCGGTGCGTTTCCGGGTTCGGGACACGAGTGCCGTGCATGTCTGCCTCCAGCGTAATGCGTCTTCAGAGCCGCGACCGTAACGCATTGGCGAGCGTCGGGGCGTAAGCCCGACGTGGAACGCA
>JBBRLG010000291.1:0-9222 GCA_038231495.1 Gemmatales bacterium
AAGCATATCCCCAGGGCCGCGCTGCTTCTCGCCATCATAGCGCGCGCGGCTACGGCCCAGGCCCAACCATCCCAACCCGCCGTCGAACTGCCGCAGCCCCAACGGGTGGCGACGGCCGACGTACCGTTAGAAATCGTTGAGTTTCGGGACATAACCCTGCACGATGCGATGCGACTCCTGTCACAACAGACGGGCATGAAAATTGTCGCTTCGGCGGAAGCGGGTAAGCTCAAAACGTCGGTCTACCTGGAAAACGTCACGCCCCTCGTCGCGGTGGACGCGCTGAGTCGTGCCAACGGGCTGATTTATCGGCGCGACCCCGAAAGCGGCATCGTCCGCATCTACACGACGAAGGAAAACCAGCGCGACCTGACTTGTTTTCGCGAGGACAACACCGAGGTCTTCACGCTGCTCTACCCCAACGCCGTCAACGCCGCGACGGCGATTCGCGACCTGTTCGGCAGCCGCGTCCTCCTCAGCTACGGTGCCAGCGACGAGCGCGCGATTCAAGATTTGCAGCAACGCCTCGAACGCTTCGACCTCATTAACAGTCGGGGCCTGGGCCTGGGGACTTTCCAAGGGGGTGCCGGTGTCGGGGGTCCGGGCGGGGCGGGGGCGGGGGGGGTAGGCAACCTGGGTGGGGCCGGGACCAGTGGGGCCGGGGGAGTAGGCGGGCGGCTGAACGGCAACGATCAGGTAGGCAGCCAGGCGTTGCGCGACCCGCGGCGCGCGGACTCTCGTCCGGAGCAGCGCCTGGACGGGCTGACCCCGGAAGAGATTCAGGAATTGGAAACCTCCCTGGGCAACAAGGAAGGCCCCGACCGCGCCATGCTGCTGGAACTCCTACGCCGCCGCCCGGCCACCATCTATGTCACCGTCATCAAGGAACACAACCAAATCATCGTGCGCACCAGCGACCCGGCCACGCTACAGCAAATTCGGGAGTTAGTCGGCCGACTCGACGTGCCCACGCCCGTGGTCTTGCTCGAAGTCAAGGTGCTGCAAATCGACCTGCGCGACGACTTCAGTTCGATCTTCGATTACCAGTTCACCGACGGCGTGCTGAACGCCGGCGGCTTCACCACGGGCAACATCCTGCCGCCGTTTGCCGACGCACTGTCGTTCGAGCAACGGCGGTTCGCGGCGGTAAATCCTGGCCCGCGCGGGCTGGACCCGGGACAGAACCTGACGTACCAGATCGTCAGCGCCAACTTCCGCGCCCGCTTGCAATTACTGGAATCGAAGAACCGCGTGACCGAATTGGCGACGCCCCTCCTGATGACGGCCAATAACGAGGTGAGCCGCATTTTTACCGGCGAGACGCGGCCGATCACGATCGGATTCACGCCGTCCCAGGTCGTCGGCAACGGCCTCGCACCGCCGACGAGCATCATCGGCAGCCCGATCACGACGTTGCAAGACCTGGGCACGTCGCTCCTCATCACGCCCAACATCAACGCCGACCGCACGGTCACGCTGCGCATCGTGCAGGAAACGTCGTCGGTGAATCCCAACGGCGGCAACATTCCGGTGCCCAACGGCAACGGGTCGGTCACGCAGGTCGCGGTGGACACGGTCCAGCGGCAAACGGTGAGCGGCACGATCGTCGCCCAGGACGGCCTCGCCATCGCGCTGGGCGGCTTGATCCAGGAAAGCGTCTCGGACTCGCGCTCCGAGGTGCCCGGCCTGGGCAATGTTCCCTACCTGGGTTTCTTCTTCCGCCGGCAACAGACGCAGCGCAGCCGCAAGGAGTTGGTCGTCATGGTCCGGCCCTTCGTCTTGAGCACGCCGTGCGAATCGGCCTCCGCCAGCCGGTTTGTGCTGGACGCCCTGAGCATTCACCCGAATGCCCCGGAAGGCGGCCTGGGGACACTGGGCACCTACCTGCCGCCCGAAGTGCCGCGTCCCAACCCGCCGCAGTCCCAGCTTCAGAATGTCTTCCGCGGCCACACCATCCTACCCAAGGACTATTTGCCATGAGTGGGAACGAAGCACGAAATCGCGGCCTGTTGCGGGCTCTGCGTCCGGTCCGACTGCTGCTCGCGGGACTGGTCTTTACGCCGGCTGGGTGCGTGGCTTTGGACCAATCCCTACCCAGTCCCCCCCCCGCCGCCGCCGTGCAGCAGGTCAAGGTCGGGGGCGATGGCGTGCGGCTAGGCGACGCCCAACAGGCGGGGTTGCCGCGCGATGTTTTCCTACGCCGCCTGGGCGAACTGGTGGCAGCGCACCAATTCGTCACGGCCCAGCGCTGGGTGGAGCGCTATCCCGACGTGGCGCTGGAGGTCCTGCGCGGCGTCACGGCCCCGCAGGCCGGCGACCCGCTTTTGCAGGGGCTGGCCAAGACGTATGAGGAGCAATGCTGCGGGGCGGGTGCCGTGCCCGGATGGGTCGCGTTGCTCCAGGAGCGGGCCGCGCACCCAGACCGCTACCAGGCTTACGACGCCGCCCGCCAGGAGGTTGTCGGCCACTTGCACAACGGCCGCTTCAAGGAAGCCGCGGAAGTGCGCTTGCCGGCCCTGGCCAAGGGCGCTCCGTGCGTGGTTCTGGAAGTGGACGCGCTCCAGCTGTCCGGCGAAGCGTTGTTGCTCGCCGACCGACCCCAGGACGCCGCGGCGTGCTTTGCCGAGGCGCTGAAGCTTGCGTGCCCGGCCTACCCGCACCAGGGCGTACACCTATTATTGTCGCTTAGCGAGGCCCAGCGCCGCTGCGGGAACGCCGGGCCGGCCGACGCGACGTGGAAGGACGCGACCGAACTGGCTGCGTCCTTATTGACGCCGGAGCGCCCGGTCGCGGACCCGGCCCAGTGGGAGCGCATCGCCTACCTGCGTCCCGTGCGGTCCGACTGGCCCGCGGTCGTCGGCCAGCAATTCGACCACGGCCGCGACGAAACCTTACGCCTGATTGCCGCGGCATCAGCCGGTCCGGGGCCGGTGAGCGAAGCGTTGCCGTGGGCGGCGGTCGGCCAGTGGCGCTTGCACCGCAATGAACCCCAGGCCGCGCTGCTGGCCTTCAAACACGCCGAGACTTTCGCCACGGACCCCGTTTGCCGCGACCGGCTGCAACTGGGTGAGGCGCGGGCGCTGGCCCAGCTGGACCAGCGCGCTTCGGCCCTGGCCATCCTGAACCACCTCGCCGATCATCCGACCGCGGACGTGGCGCAGCCCGCACTGGCCCTGCTGGGGGCTTTGCTATTCAAGGAGGGGCAAAATCCACAATCACTCGCGCTGTTGCGCAAGGCGCTGGGCAAGGACGCGAACCCCGTTTGGCCGGGTCGCGCCGAGGCACTGGCTGACCTGGGCCTGGCGTGTCTGACGGCGGGCGAGGATCTGGCAGGGTTGGCCTACTTGCACGCCGCCCAACAGCAGTTTGAGGCCACGCGCGACCACGAACTGCTGCAACAGTGTTTGTGGAACGAGGCCGCGTACCTGGAGCATCAAGCGCGCAAAAACGAGGCCGACAGCGTGCGCGAACGTGCCCGGAGGTTGGAAGGTGCTGCCGAGCGCAGCCCGAACCACTTGGATACACTGTCGATGCGGTCCAATTAAGCGGGCGCGGCACGACCCTTTTCATCGTTACCTCCCGACTTTTGACTTGACGGACCGATTTTGCCCCTCGATAATCACCTGACCAGCCTGGGGTTTTGTGTGAAGGTAACCGTTCACCGCCAATTTCTCCCCCCCTTACGAAGGGGGGTAGGGGGGGTTAAGCTCGGTTGACGTACTGCGTCCTGGTTTCAACTCCACCCCCCCCTGCCCCCCCTTCGTAAGGGGGGGAGTGAACGGTTACGTGTTAAATACGAGACTTGCAGCAATTAGGACGATTCAAGCGCAGAAGGTTGCGGCATGACTATATCGTTCGCCAAGCGCGTTTCCGTGCCGGCCGATGTGATGATCCAGGATGTCGCCGGCGAATCGGTGTTGCTCAACCTCAAGAGCGAGCAGTATTTCGGACTCGATGACATGGGCACCTGCATGTGGCGGTCGCTCACGACCTCGACCTCCATCCAGGCGACCTACGAGCAGCTGCTTACGGAATATGACGTGGACGCCGACCAGCTGCGCACCGATTTGAACGCCCTGGTCGAAAACCTGGTGGCTCATGGCCTGGTGGAAGTCGCTGCCGACTAGCGGGCGAACGTTCCTCCGCCTGACCGCCGGGGACCGCCGCGAATTCGTGCTGGCCAGTTTGCTGTTGCCGACCACCGCGCTCGCGTTCCGTGGCCTCGGCTTTCGTCGCTGGCAAGCGACGCTGGAACGCTGGGCACCCCGGTCCGCAACGGTCCGGTCGGACGCGGACGCCACGGCGAAAGGGTTGCGAACCGCATGGCTGGTGAGGACGGCGGCGCGGTTTGTCGCGGGGCGCGAGAGTTGCCTGGCCCAAGCGCTGGTCCTGTGGTGGTTGTTACGGCGGCGCGGTTTCGAGAGCGAGTTGCGCATAGGAGTGCGGAAGCGCGGCGATCAGTTGCAAGCTCATGCCTGGGTGGAATACCGGGACCTGGTTTTGAACGATCGGGGCGACGAGCTTTCACCCTATTTGTCCTTCGACCGGGCCATCGTGTCCCTTGAGAGCAGTTCGGCATGAGCGGCATTGTCGGCCTCCTTACCACCGGCGCGAGCGTTGACCGTGGGCTGTTGCAACGGCTGACCGACGACCTGTCGTTCCGGGGGCCGGACGGCCGTGCCGTGTGGTGCGATGGCGTCGTCGGCTTCGGGCGCGCTCTCTTCGACACGGTGCGTGAATCCGCCGGCCGCACGCCGCCTTTCACGCTGGACGGCCAAACCTACGTCGTCGCCGACGCCCGCATCGACGGCCGGGCGGAACTCCTGCGGAAACTCCGCGACCGCAGGGCGGCCTGCGCTGACGGGGCGACCGACGCGGAACTCCTTCTGCACGCTTATCGAGTGTGGGGCGAGGAGTGCGTCGTCCACTTGCTCGGCGATTTCGCCTTCGCCGTCTGGGACGGGCCGCGCCGGCAGCTGTTTGCCGCCCGCGACCACTTCGGGATCAAGCCGTTCTTTTTCGCGCGGACCGACGACGGCTTCGCATTTGGAAACACGCTCAACTGTCTCCGCCGACACCCGGATGTTTCGGCGCGGTTGAACGAGCACGCCCTCGGCGACCTACTCCTGTTCGGTTTCAACAACGACCCGACGACGACGACGTTTGCCGACGTTCAGCGACTGCCGCCGGCGCACACACTGGTTTGGTCGCAAGGTCGGCTGCGGACGCGCCGCTACTGGAGCTTGCCGACTGACGGCACGGTGGCATACCGGGACGAGCGGGATTACGTCGATCATTTCCGCGACCTGCTGCGCACCGCTGTCGCGGACCGCTTACCGGCCGGCACCGTCGCCGTCAACATGAGCGGCGGCCTCGACTCGACAGCGTTGGCCGCCCTGGCCAAGGACGTATTGGCCGGACGAACGCGGGCCGACGAGCTGCGCGCCTTCACGGTCGTCTGGGACCGGTTAATTCCCGACGAGGAGCGGCACTACGCGGGGCTGGCGGCCGCGGCGCTGGGCGTGGGGGTTTCCTACCTGCCCGCGGACGACTATGTGCCGTTTCAGGACACCGCCACGGGCGAGCGCTGCTTGCCCGAACCGACCGACGATCCGTTTACCGCGATCACGGCGGATGGCCTGGGCCGGGCCGCGGGGCACAGCCGGGTCACGCTCTCCGGCGACGGCGGCGACGCCGTCTTGTATTCCTCCCCGGCTTACATGATGGGCTTACTCCGGCGCGGCCGGGTGGTCAGCTGGCTCGGCGCGGTAGTGCAGCACACCCGCGCCCGCCGCCGACTGCCGCCGCTGGGCCTGCGGGCGTGGCTCAAACGCCGGGTCGGGTTGGGTCCGACGCCGCAGCCGTTCCCGGACTGGTTAAACCCCGCTTTCGTCGAGCGCTTGCACTTGCGCGACCGCTGGAACGAGGTCACTGCCGAGATGCCGGCGGCCCACCCGACGCACGCGGAGGCGCACCGACTGCTGTCCGGGCCGTACTGGCCGTGGCTGTTCGAGGCGGGCAATCCGGGCACAACTTCGGTTTCTTTAGAAATTCGTTATCCATTTTTCGACTTGCGTCTGGTAAACTTTGTCTTGTCAATCCCCCCCCTGCCGTGGTGCGCGGACAAATGGGTCCTGCTGGCGGCACTGCGGGACCGGTTGCCGGATGCCATTCGTCTGCGCCCGAAGCGGCCGTTGAACGGGGACCCGCTGGACGCCCTGCGCCGGCGCGGCTCCCTGAAATGGCCGGACCACCTGGATGACGTGCGGCGGATTGCGCCGTATGTTAATTGCGAACGGATTCGGCAGTCGGCCGACTCGCAGAACCCTGACCCGTTGTTGACGAGGCCGATCAGTTTGTTGTACTGGTTAGACCACTTGACCCCCTTCGACCCTGTCCTTGAACGGGAGACGCACCATGAACTTGCCCACGACTGCAACCCCCAAGCGCCCCTACCAGGCGCCCAAGCTACGGGTGTACGGCACCGTCCGTGAACTGACGGGCAACACCACCAGCACCGGCCCCATGGGCGACGGCGCGATGTTCTTCCGCACCAAGACGGGCTGAGACGGCACCCGCCCGGCCGCCGTTGCCTCTCACCTGTAACGACTCGGGGTGTCGTCCGTGCGTTCCCGGGCTTTTGGACTGAACCTGCACGCGGACCAGGCAATCCCCGGTTTGGTCGATTCGGCAGCCTCCCCTGCTGATGTCCGCATTCGGCTCGGCAGCCTGCCGGCTTCCCTGACGGGGGCGGAGTGCGCGGCAGCGGTTGAACCGGCCTGGTACGTCAGCCCCGACAGCGACCCCACCGGGCGACCGTTGCTTACCGTCCGGGCGTCGGCCGGCAGCGGCTATTATCACTTTTGGTACGCGGACGGTACGCGCTTCGCCATCGACCGTACCGGTTCGGAAGTCTGGGCGGTTTGGCCCGCCGCGCTTACTTTGGCCGACACCGCCACCTACCTACTCGGCCCCGTCATGGGTTTCGTGCTGCGGCTGCGCGGGCGGGTGTGTCTGCACGCCAGCGCCGTGGCCGTCGGCGGTGCCGCCCTGGCGCTTCTCGGCCCCGCGGGCGCGGGCAAGTCCACAACCGCGGCGGCGTTCGCCCGTCGCGGCTTCCCGGTGCTGTGCGATGACATTGTGGCCCTGGAAGAAAGTCCGAACCTTTTTCTCGTGCCCCCCGCCTACCCGCAGCTGCGGTTATGGCCGGCCTCGGTCAACATCCTGTACGGCGACCCCGAAGCCCTGCCACCGTTGACGCCCAACTGGGACAAGCGCGGTCTCGACTTGCGCGACGCCGCCGGCCCGTTTCCCGATCGAGCCTTGCCTCTGGCCGCGGTTTACTTACTCGGTGAGCGCAGCCCAGACGCAGACGCACCCTTTGTCGAGGCCGTAAAGCCTGCCGAGGCGTTGATGGCCCTGGTTGCCCACACCTACACGAATTACCTGCTGGACCGCGGCCGCCGCGCCGCCGAGTTCGAGACGATGGGCCGATTGGTTGCCCAGGTTCCGGTGCGGCGCGTCGTCCCGCACGCCGACGCCAGCCGGCTGCCGCTGTTGTGTGACGTGCTGCTTGCGGCTACGGGCGTTCGTGACCCTTGGCTCCTGGGAAGTTCCATCGTGTACAACCTCGCCGCGTACGGCGAAATGATGAAAGACCAAATCCGCATGGCCGCCTACGAGGCGGCGCTGCGGGCGGTCGTGCGGCCGGGTTGCGTGGTGGCGGACGTGGGGGCCGGCACGGGCGTCATGAGCTTCCTGGCGTGCCGGCTCGGCGCGGGCCGGGTGTACGCCATTGAGCCGGCGGATGCCATCGAGGTCGCGCGGGCACTCGCCATCGCCAACGGCTTCGCCGACCGCATCGTCTTTTTGCAAGACCTCTCGACGCGCGTGACCCTGCCGGAACCGGCCGACATCGTGGTTGCGGACCTGCGCGGCATCTTGCCCTGGTTCGGCCACAATATCCCGTCCCTGATCGACGCACGGACCCGCCTGCTGGCCCGCGGCGGCACGCTGATCCCGCAGCGCGATACGCTCTGGCTGGGCGTGGTGCAAGCGCCGGAACTCTACGCCCACTTCACGGACGGCTGGGATAATAACGGCCTTGACCTGAACGTCGAGCCGGTCAAACGGCTGCTATTCAATAACTGGGTGAAGGCCCACGCCGGACCGGGGCAGTTCGTCACGGAGCCGCAGCAGGTCGCCGTCCTCGATTACGCGACCACCGACGACGTGAACCTGGACGCGCAAACGACCACTGCCGTGACGCGGCCGGGGACCGCCCACGGGTTCAACGCCTGGTTCGACACCGTGTTGACGGGGACGGTCGGCTTTTCCAACGGGCCAAGCCAGCCGAAGCTCCTTTACAGCCAGGCGTTCTTCCCGTGGCCGATGCCGGTGAACCTCCAAACCGGAGACCGCGTCACGGTCCGGCTGCGGGCGCGCCTCGTCGGTGACGAATATGTGTGGAACTGGGACACGACGGTGGTTGCCGGCGGTGCGACCGCGGCGACAACCACATTCCGGCAATCGACGTTTTTTGGCATACCGCTGTCGCCCGCGGCGTTGCGCAAGGGAGACGCAAGCCACACGGCGACCCTTGGCCAAGACGGGCACATCGACCACCTCATCCTGTCGCTCATGGACGGCCAACGTACCCTTGCCGACATCGCCCGCGACGTTGCTGCCCGTTTTGCCCAACGGTTCCCCCGCTGGGAAGACGCGCTGTCGCGGGTGGGCGAATTGTCCCGGCGCTACGGACCGTGAAGCCTTCCCTTCGCTACTACGAGTACAGCCCAATCGCCGGGGGTTGGCGAGGAGGATTTTTTAATAACTTGAGGTGGACAACCACCCTCAAGCCGGTTACGCTATTTTCTCTCACTGGATAAACTTTCCTGTCTTCCCGGTCCTGAAGGAACAGGCGCAAGAGGATTCAGGTTCGTGCTTTAGCATAAATCAGGGCCGCGTTTTCTTCCGACTCGCACGGTTCCGGCGGGGCGTGGACTGTTCTTCGATGGAACGGCCGCTTCGGGTCGGCTCCGCCACAGGAATTGGATTGCCTGGTGTGCAACCCTTTCAGGGTTGGCCGTCGCGTGGCGCGTTACGTTCCGGGGGTGCGCGAGTACGCGACCCCCGGCTGGGTTGTGCAACCGCTTCGCGGTACAAAATCATCCCGCTTCCGTACCGCGAAGCGGTTCAATAACCCAGCCGGGTCGCGTACTC
>JBBRLG010000292.1:0-9206 GCA_038231495.1 Gemmatales bacterium
AACCGCTTATAGCTGAAATGATGAATGATGGTAACCGTTCACCGGCAGCAACTGCTCCCCCCCTTGCGAAGGGGGGGTAGGGGGGTAAGAACGATTAAAGTACTCGGCCATGGCGCTCTTTTCACCCCCCCCTCCCCCCCCTGTGTAGGGGGGGGGGGGCACGGTTGCAAAACAACGTGCGAAAGGGGGGGTGGGGGGGGGCGGGGGGAAAGAACGATTACAGTACCCGGTCATGGCGCTCTTTACACCCCCCCTACCCCCCCTTCGTAAGGGGGGGAGTGAACGGTTACGATTCATCCTTCATCATTCTGGAATGTGGCAGCAGGTTGAACCATGAAGATAGCCATCGGCAACGACCACCGCGGCTGCGAAGTGAAGCGGCGGATCGTGTCCGTCCTCGGGCAGTTGGGCCATGAAGTCCTCGACGTCGGCACGGACGGCCAGGAGAGCGTCGATTACCCCGACCTCGCGTTCCTGGTCGGGACCGCCGTGAAGGAAGGCCGCGTGGACCGCGGCATCCTCATATGCGGCACCGGCATCGGCATGTGCATCGCGGCGAACAAGGTTCCTAACGTCCGCGCCGCCCCTTGCCATGACAGCATTACCGCCGAGATGAGCCGTCGGCACAACGATGCCAACGTGCTGTGCCTGTCCGCGGACCTGCTCGGCGAGGAGTTGATCGACCGCATGGTACGCATCTGGCTGACGACCGACTTCGAGGGCGGCCGCCACGCCCGCCGGGTCGAGAAAATTAACAAGTTTGAGAGCCAGTCGGGGACTTAAATGCGTATTGCCGCTTGCGGCTGAGCGCGGGTTCGCGCTCAGCCGCAAGCGGCTCAATCGTCGTCGTCGTCCAGTTCCGACGGCCGTTCCGCCTTCGGGTCGCCGGCCTCGATGCGCTTCAACTGCTTGCGGAAATAGACCTTTTTCGGATCGAGTTCGACCGCCTTCTTTTGTTCCGCGACTGCCTGCGCGTTCTGACCTTGCTGGAAGTAAATCTCCGCCAGGGTGTCGTGGTGGCCCGCGGTTGCTGGCGACAATTCTACCGCCTTTTGCGCGTGTGCCAGCGCCCGCTCCAGGTCGCGGTTGCAACAGACCGACAGCCAGGCAAGCGAGTTGTGCGCGTCCGCGCCCTTCGGAAAATCGGCGATCACTTTCTCGTACACCGCCGCCGTCCGCGCGAACAGGTCGTCCGCCTCTTTCTTGTGGCCGCGCCGCGCCAGCTCCGGCACCAGGAGGTCGGCCAGGTCCACGTTGCCGGGCAGCGCCTTCTGACAATACGCGATCTCCTTTTGTGCCTCGTCGAACCGGCCGGCGTCCAACAGGCCCCGCGCCCGGAAGCAGTGCGACTGCGTCGGCAGTCGCAGGTACGCCAGGTTCTGGATGAAATGCACGTTCGTCTTCAGGCTACGCAACAACGTGTGCTCCGACCCGGCCGCGGCCTTGAGGTAATCCTTTTGCCGAAGCGCCTCGATCGTCGTGCGCAGCTCGGCCTCGGCACCGTAAAACGAGCCGACCTCGCCCAACCGTTGGATCAACTCGTTCTCACGCCGGGCGTCGTCGATGTAACCGCGCTGCCGCAGTGCGATCTCGAACTCGTTCCGGATACCTTCGTCGCCCAACGGCAGCCAGTGGGACTGCTCCACCAGCTTCTTGCCCTCCTTCTCGTCGCCGGCCTGGACCAACGCCTTGCCCGCGAGCAGCAAGGGCAGCGGCTGCGTCGTCGCCCGGTCCCACGCTTGCCGATACGCCGCCGCGGCGTGTGCCCAGTCTTTCTTCTCCGCCAACAGATCGCCCAGCCGTTGCAGCGTTTCCGTCCCACCTTTCTCCAGGCACGAACGTTCGAGCTTGTCCAGCTTGGCCGCGTGGGCCGTGTTCGCCAGCGCCAGCCAGTGGCGTTCCACCAACGCCGGGTGCAAGTTCTTGGTCGTGCCCTGGGCTTCCTCGATGAGCGCGGCCACTTCCTTCTCGGTGTATTTGCCGTCGAACAGATCGCGTAACTCCTTCATCGTCGCCAGTGCAGTCAGGCTCGGCTTGCGCTGACCGAGGATTGTCCACCAGACCTCCGCGTCCCGGTCCCGGCCGGGGAACAGCTTGGCCAGCAGCCGCCAGCGCCAGGCCGCGTCTGCCGAGATCGTCAACACCGCCGCCGCGTGCGCAAACGCCTCGTCCTTCAGGCCGACGCGGTACTCGGCGTCCACCAGGTCCGCATACCAACTGAGGTCGTTGCCCGGCTTGATCTCGGCGGCCCGACGGGCGAACAGCGCCAGCGCCTTGTCCTTCTCGCCGAGGTGGTAGCGCTGGCGGGCTTCGAGGATTTCCAGCAGCGGCAGTTCCTTGTGTTCCTCCTTGCGGGCCTTGTCCACCAGCGCGAACGCCTCGCGGTACTTGAGCTGCGCGCACCAAAGCTCGAACAGCATGGCGTAATGCTCGGAGCGCTCGAGCACTTGCAGCGCTTCCTCCGGGCGGTCGTTGGCGAACAGCAATTTGGCCAGGAAGTACGACGACTGGAGATGCCGCTCCGGCAGCGGCGTGTCCTCAACCGCCTTGCGAAACGCGGCCAGCCCCTCCTCGAACCCCGCCGTGTCGCCGGCCAACCGTCGGTACGCGGCCCGGTAGCTGAACCGTTCCGGACCGGTCGGCAACTCGACCAGGTCGCGCGTCGCCAACTCCTTCCAGTCGCCCTTTTCGTAAAGGAGCCGGTCCACCAGGCCTGGCAAGTCCGCCTTCTCCGCGACGCCCCGCGCCGCGCGCAGGTCGCCCTTCGCCCGGTACAAATACGCCAGCACTTCGGACTGCTGCTTGGTGCGGTTCGGCTTGTCGCTCCACTCCTTGATGCGCTCGTCGATCTTGCCGCGGAGCAGCCAGTAGGCGCAATAATGCGACAGGCCCCGTTTGTTGAGGTCGTCGCCCTCTACGCCCAGGTCGAGCAGGCGTTCGATAAGGTCGAACTTGTTATCGGCCAACGCGACCGGCAGGTAGCGCGGCACGTTGCTGCCGAAGACGCGCAAAGCGTGGGCGCGCAGGTTCGGGTCGTCGTCCGCGGTGGCGATCTTGACCAGGGCACGGCAACCCGCCACGCCGTCGTCGAACAGGGCGCGCATCAGTTCCATTTTCGCGGGCTTCTCGGCTGCCTGGTAGCGGCCAATTAAATCGGCGACGTGTTTCGGCGTGTCGGGGTAGATGCCCCATTTGAACTTGGCAAGGATGTCGCCGGCCCTGCGCCGGACTTCGGCGTCGTCGCTTTTGACTGCGGCCTCCAACGCCTTTTCCGCCGGTTCGCCGGCCGCCCACAAGCGCCTGGACGCCTCTTGCCGCCGCTCGAAATCCTTGTCGCCCAGCTGTTCGATCCAGCGCGCAATCTGTTCCTTGCCGGGCGGCGGGTCGGCGGCGTATGTCTGCGGACAAGCCAGGATGGCCCCGGCAAACACGGCAATAATACGGCAAACGGACGACACGGCGGCCTCCTTTGCGCGGTCGAAAAAGGTGTTGGAGTCATCCCCATCGTAGCGGCCCTGCGCGGGCTACGACAAGGGGATTCCCTGTAACTCGTTGTGCCGCTTGCGGCTGAGCGCGCTTTGACACAATCGGCAAATTAGGTAAAATGGGTAAATTAGGCGCACGGGCCTTGACAATTGGCCTGAAGTGCGCTTCAATACCTAAAGACTTAGGTAGCGTGTCCGCCGTAAGGGAGTGCCAAGCCGTGCAAGACGTTCCGACGCCGACGCCCCGCGAACTGGAAATCCTGAAAGTGCTGTGGCAGCACGGCCCCAGCAGTGTGCGGACGGTTCACTTGCAAATGCAAGAACTGGAGCCGGACTTGGCGTTCAACACGGTCCAGACGATGCTGCGGATCATGGAAAAGAAGGGGCTGGCATTGCACGCGATGGCGGGTCGGACGTTCATTTACACGGCGGAGTACACGCGCGACGAGAGTACGGGCCGGTTTCTCGACGGCGTGTTCGACGGGGCCGTGGCGGAGCTGGTGCAAAGTCTCTTCCGGACGGAGCGCGTGTCGCAGGCGGAGTTGGAGCAGTTGCAGGCCATGATCGATGCGGCGAAGAGGAGGTGACCGGCATGTACTGGTTGCTGCATACGCTGGTGGGCGGGGGCTTACTGCTGTTATTGGCCTGGGCGTTGTTTGCCCGCATTGGGCAACCGGCCCGGCGTTTGCGCCTGGGCGAATGGGCCATCACGGCCGCCTTGCTGCTGGCGGTCTTAAGCCTGATGCCGGCGTGGCTCGTTTTCCGTCTGCCCGAAGGTCTGTTCGCCGCGCCCGTCCCGGCGGCGCAACCCGTCGCGGACCTCGCCGCAACCGCACCGGAAGTTATTTCGGACAATGATGGTCTTTTTTTGTTGGAATGGACCGATCTCCCGCAAGCTGCTGGCTTCGCCAGCGCGGATCCATTGCCGCCAATCGAGCCGCAACCGACCGAACCGACGCCGGCACCATCGCCCGTCGTCGCCCCGTTCCCGATCCTCGACACCTGTTTGTGGGCCGTCGGCGTTGCCTACGCCGGTGTCGCGGCATTCCTGCTTGGGCGCTGGCTGGTCGGCCAATGCTTGCTGGCCCGTCTGCTAGCGCAAGCGGAGCCGGTGCCGGACGGCGTCGCCTCCCTGTGCCTGACGCTGACCAAGAACAGTGCGTTGCCGCGGTTGTTAACCGCGCGGCGGGTGCGCGTGCCGTTTAGTTGCGGCCTGTTGCGGCCCACCGTGGTACTACCGGCGGAGCTGTGCGCGGACGCCGCGTCGCCGGCGCTGCGGTGGGTTTTGGCCCACGAGCTGGCCCACCTGCGGCACCGGGACGCCTGGGCGGCGCTCTTGTTCGGCGTGGGTCAGGCGGTGTACTTCCCGCTGCCGTGGTTCTGGTGGCTGCGGCGGCAGGTGCGGTTGTGTCAGGAGTATCTGGCCGACGCGGCGGCGGTCGCCGATTCCGGCCGGCGTGAGGACTACGCCCAGTTCCTGCTCGGCTGGGCTGCGGCCCCGCCCCTCCCCGTCGGCGCGACGGGGGTTTCCGGACACTCATCGGACCTCTTTCGGAGAATAACCATGTTGTTGCAAACGCGAAGAATGGTAGACGGTTCGTGCCCGCGGCTCTGGTCGTTGCCGGTGGCGGGCGGCCTGCTGGCGTTGGCGGTCCTGGTGGCCGGCGTCGGTCTGCCCAGCGGCAGTGCCCAGGCCGACGACAAGAAACCCGACCCAAAGAAGGACGACCCGAGGCCGGACCGCGAGGACAATCGCCGCCGCGACCTGAACGACGACCAGATGGTGAACGAGTTGTTGCTGGACTACGCCCGCGACTTCCGCCGGCTGCTCAACGACGTGCGCCGGGACAACTTTGAAAACCCCTACGGCATCTATCGCCCGCGTCAGCCGGCGGTGATGGTGCCGGGCCGGGTCGAGTCCAGCTGCCTGCCGACGCCGCTGGGCGCTTCGGTGGAAAAGATCGGTCCGGCCCTGGCCGACCAACTCGACCTGAAGGCGGGCCAGGGCTTGCTCGTGTGCAAAGTAACCGAAGGCACCCCCGCTGCGAAGTCGGGCCTGCGGGCGCACGACGTCGTGTTGGAGGTCAACGGCAAGGACGTGCCCAACGACGTCGGCCTGTTCCTGAAGGTGCTGGACGATTTCAAGGTCGATGCGCCGTTTGACGTGCTGGTATTGCGCAAGGGCAAGCGTGAAACACTCAAGGGCATGGTGGTGCCCGGCGCGAAGGCGCGCTCGGACGCGCGTCCGGTGGACGACGCTGGCCCGGTCCAGGCGGTAGCGCTGGAGGATCCGCACCCGCTGGCCCGCCAGGTGGCGGCGGCAACCGCGCCGCTGGTCGCCGGCCGCATCCAGTCGGTCCCCGGCAAGGGCGCGGTCCAAACGATGAGCGTCCGCACCGGCGACAAGTTTACGAGTCGATTCCAGGAGGGGTGCCTGTTGATCGACGTGACGGGCAAGGTGGCCGACGGCAAATCGACGCCGGGCCAGATCACGGTGCGCGACGCCGACGGCGCGGCGAAATACGCGGAGGTCGATCAGGTGCCGGAGAAGTACCGGGGCAAGGTAAAAACGCTGGTGGAGATCAACGAGCTTAACAACTTGCGGGTCACGCTCCGCAAGAAATAAGGGGGATCGCGGCCCGAAAAACGGCAAAGCGTGGGAAAGGGGCTTGCTTCCGGGTGCGGGTATCTTCTAAGTTAAAGAAGTCCCACGCAGCCGGAGTGGCGGAATTGGCAGACGCGCCAGGTTGAGGGCCTGGTTGCTTTAACTAGCAGTGCAGGTTCAAGTCCTGTCTCCGGCATTTTGCAGCGAAAGGGTTTACGTCGATCAGGCGTAAACCCTTTTTCGTTGCGGCGAGCCGATCTCCACAATTCCTCCACAATTTCTCCACAACTTTTCCGCCGTAGCGGCTTCGTTTCCCTGGGCTTCCTGTCATTCCCCGCCAGTACCCACAGGTCCACAAAAGGCAAGGAAAAAGGCCAGAGGCTTGTCTCCCTGCCTCCCGCCTGGAAGTCCCGACCTCTCATCGAATCGGCAAACACCGCTGTCCTGCCGTCAGCTTGCCCGGCGCAAGCGGCCTCGAAAGGGGAGCTGTGGGTACGGTCATGGTCGTTCTCCAGTGATCCCTGGTTCCATCTTCATCGTCCAGATGGCCCACAAATCGCAGTCGGCATGTGGCTCATCGGGATACTCGGCCCGCAGAAGATTCTGAACGCTCAATGCCCGCGCCTGGTCGGTCAGCAGGCCGCAGTCCGAAAGGTCCGCGGGGGCAAACGCCTTGTCGAACCCGCCGCAGTTCACCAGGGCGCTGATGCCCGTCTGCAACTTAATAAGGTCGAATCCACGGAACGCAAACCGGGGGTCGCTAAACGAGCAAACCGCGGTGTCGGTCGGATTCTGCATCAGCGCCAGGACGCTCACCCGGTCATTCCCGGCTACCCTGCGCACAACGTAGTCGAGATCGGGGAACAAGCGCGTCTGGAAGTCTTCCTGGACATTGTGCTGCCAGTCCGCGGCGGTCAACTCCTGAAAGACGGTCGGGCAGAGAATGCCGTCCAGCGAGACGACCTCCCGAAGCTGCGTCAGGCAGGACCATTCGATGAATTGCTGCCACGCCTCACCAGAGGCGGGGTCGAATCGCTTCACGGCAGAATAAAGGACTGGCATAGTCGGCACGCAGGGCGTAGAAGATGGCAGCGACGATTTCCCGGTTGCCGTATTTGCGCGGCCGGCCGCCGGCCTTGGGCGGGGGGAACAGGTGTTCGACGTTGTCCCCGTGCAGGTCGGTCAGGTCGGTCGGGTCGGGTTTTCGGTTCATCCCGCTGAACTAAAGACCACCTCCAGCTGCGGCAAGGTGCCTTTTTAAACACCCTCTCAACGCCCGCTTGAGTCGCTTCAAGTTCGCGTCCCGTGTTGTGCTCCATTCCACGCCGAAGAACAGTTCGCCCACTACCGGCATACAGGTCCCGATGCGAGCGCCCCGCTGGTGAGCATCGCGAACACGACCGTCCACACCGCAGCGGTGGTTGATGAAGTGCCCCATGATGCCGGTATCGAGCAGGTAACGCACCTTCATGGGAACAACCCCTCAACGTCCTTGTCCCTGTTGGCGATCGTGTAATCCTTTGTCTTCTGGCGCCAGGCGGCAATGTCGGCCACTTCCTCCGGCGTGAACTCCAGCGGCTCCAGAGAGTCGTACCAACCGAGCCACTCGGCAACGGCCTCTGGCACCTCCGGCCAGTCCTCCGCGCGGAGCCCAACAGTTTCGTCCACCGGCAGCGGTTCGATCAGGAGCCGGCAGCCTTCCGGCCACTCCGCTTGCTGGTCGGGGACGATCTGTCCGTTCTTCCAGGTCGCTTTGATTGCGTTCATGGATATCCCTCCTTCCTCGCTCGTTAAATGATCCCAACATCCGAACCGGAATGCAAGGTTGATAGGTGCCGAAAAACTGACGAGGGGTGAAAGGGCCGCGAGGAAAAAAGGTCGCCGGGTGCCACTGGCGGCTTGTCCGCCAGGGGTGGGGCGGCAAGGGAACGGGCGCGTTCTCGTCCATTCACTGGCGGACAAGCCGCCAGTGGCACCCGGCGCTGAACTTGAAATGGGCGGCCAAATGACTGACAACCCCGGAACTCATCTGGTAAAATCGGTATTGCCGCACTCCGCGCAACTCAGCCTACCTTAGCTGAGGCCGCAGCGACCGCGACACCCGGCTACGGCGCGATGGGACAATAACGTCGATTTTCATTGTTTCGTTGAGGATGAATGCCGTCGGTTCTGCTTTTCTCATAGGAGTAAGGCCATGGCCTACCGAGCCAAGGTTGTCAAAGTAATGATCGCTTCACCTAGCGACGTTGCGGCCGAGCGCCAGGTGATCCGGAATGTAATTCAAGAATGGAACTTTACCCATTCTGAAGATAAGAACCTTGTTCTGATGCCGGTAGGGTGGGAGTCCCATTCGGCCCCCTCAATGGGCGACCGTGCCCAAGCAATCTTCAACAAACAGGTATTGGCTGACTGCGACCTGCTCCTTGCCGTTTTTTGGACTAAACTTGGAACGCCGACGGGAAAGGCTGCCAGCGGCACGGTTGAGGAGATAGAGGAACATATCAAGGCGAAAAAGCCGGCCATGATTTACTTTTCCAAGATCCCGGTTTTGTTGGAAAGCGTCGACCCAAAGCAATACAAGGCGGTCATGGAGTTCAAGAAAGAAATGGGAAAAAGGGGCCTCTATGCCGAATATGAATCGACTGAGGATTTCCGCGAAAAGCTGAGCCGGCAACTTGGCCATACCGTGCTTCGTTCTTTCGCGCCAAAAAAAAACGGAAACGGCCAAAACGGTGACGATCTAACCATTGTCGCCCCAACTCTGCCCGACCTATCGGAACCGGCAAGTCAACTCCTGGTGGAGGCCGCGCAGGACAAAGCGGGAGGAGTGCTCCGGGTTCTTTCCTCCGGTGGTTTAACGATTCAGACGAATGAAAGGAATTTAGTTGAGAGCCAGGATTCAAGAAACCAGGCTCGCTGGGAAGGCGCCCTAAAGGAATTGAGGAATTTAGGACTTCTTGAGGACAGAGGGCACAAAGGTACCCTGTTTTCGGTTACTGACGAAGGGTATCGCGTAGCTGATCTTCTTCGGGAGCGGCAATATGTTAAAGCGCCGGGGGCCATGCTTTCGTACTCGAAAGCTGGGCACCCGGCGTGATTTGGCGAGCCGGGAGCGT
>JBBRLG010000293.1:0-9196 GCA_038231495.1 Gemmatales bacterium
CAGTTCGGGCATTCTTCGTTTGGGGGCATCGCCAGGTTGCCTGGGCCAGTCACTCTCGTCATCCTTCCATTATAGCCTACCAGCCGAAATGCACACAGCCTGCGTCCTCTTTGTTTTTCTCTCTTTGTTTTTCTCAAGGTTGGCGTGGGTCGAGATTGGCGTGGGTCGATTGTGGCCTGTCGTGGATGCGTAAGAACTGATCGGCAAATGGGTTCCGTCAGCCGCGGAAAAAGGGTTTACGTAAGGGTGGGGGCACCCTCGCCATAGGTTGTTGGCGTGGCGTACATCGGAAAGCATCCATCGACAGAGCCGTACCCGGCACAATTCCGTGTAGCGGGCGGCGTTGGCCAGCGCCGCCAGGGCCGTTTATTGAAAATCCGTGAGGGGTCGGAAAGGAGGCTGGTGATGAGAAGGGTGTAGGCCACGGCGAAACGCTCACGGTGAGCGCGACGCCGGGCCGGACAGTCAGAAACCCAATAGGAGTCAAATCATGAAGCGCATCGTATCCCTCGGCGGCGTTGGCATCCTGGTCCTGGCCTTCACGGCGGGTTTGGTCTTCGGTAAGCCGATGACCTCAACCAAAACCGGCACCACGACCTCCGGTCAATCGGCAAAAGGCTCGTCCTTCAGCGGCCCGGGCGGCAAAACCTCGGTCAGCAAAATGGGCGGCAAGAAAAAGGGTGGCAAGAAGAAGGCCGGCAAGAAGTCCGGCAAGAACAAGAAAAACAAGAAGCAAAACAAGAAGCATCATCGCAAGCATCACCGCCACGACCGCGATCGGGACCACGATCGCGACCGCGACCACGACCGCGATCGGGACCACGACCGCGACCGTGACCGCGACCACGACCGCGATCGGGACCACGACCACGACCGTGACCGCGACCACGACCGCGACCGCGACCACCGCCACGACCGCGACCGCGACCACCGCCACGACCGCGACCGCGACCACCGCCACGACCACGACCGGGAGTGGGACGGGGATTCGTACTTCTTTTTCAGCCGGTATCCGTCGAATGTCCAGACGGTCAGCATCGTTGCCAACGACGATGAAGTTGCGATCGAGGGCGATTTCGGCCTGCTCATCACCGACCTGGAAGACGCGGGGCCGGCGGCGACGGCGGGGTTGGACATCGACGACACCATCCTGAGCGTCAACGGCGTGCGGGTGCAGAGCCTCGCACAAATGCGGACGGCCCTCAAAAACGTGACCGGCCCGGTGGAGGTGGTTTTCATCTCCGACGAAACGGGTGAGGTCATGGAGGCGGACGTCACGCCGAAAAACGGCAAGCTCGGCATCAGCATGGAAGTGGTGGAGCTGGAAGACGCCGAGTAGGAAGCATCGAGAGGGCCGCCGGGACTACCCCGGCGGCCTTTTTTCGTTTCCGTGTCCGGCCTCTCCGCGCCGGGGCTTTGGCAGTGGTAGCCACTTTTGCGAGTGGTTTTGTTCTATTTATGCCGGAAATCCACGAGGGGCGGCGGCGGGGGACGGTGATGACAAGGTGTAAGGCAACCACCTGGCGAACCATTGGCCGTTAACCAGATAACGGCATTCCCGAAGACAAGGAAATAACTTCTCATGCCGCACATCATCGACCTCCCCCTCGCACCCGCGGTCAAAACGAACGAGTCCCGCAGGCCGACGGTCCTCGACCGTGCCGACGCCCGCAAGACGCGACTAGACCTACCGGACGGCCCGCCGCGCCGCTTGCACCAGTTCTTCGAGCGGACCTGCGACCGCACGCCCGACGCCATGGCAATTGAGTTCGTCGAGGCCGGCGAACGGCTGACGTACGCCCAGCTCGACGCCCGCTCCGCCCGGCTCGCACGCCACCTGGTTGGCCTCGGCGTCGTGCCCAACGACCGGGTTGCCTTGCACTTGCCGCGCGGCGTCGAGCCTTACGTCGCCATGCTCGGCGTCCTGCGCGCCGGCGCGGCCTACGTTCCCATCGATGTCGAAACGCCCGAAGAGCGCGCGTGCTTCACGGTCGAGGACAGCGGGGCCAAGCTGGTAATCACGACGCCCGACCGCGCGGCACGGTTCGCGGCCACCGGACGGCCCTGCCTGGCGCTCGAGGGGATCGACGAGGAGTATGCCGACATGCCCCTGCCGCAACTCGCGGCCGCGGACCTGTGCTACCTGATCTACACGTCAGGTACGACCGGCCGGCCCAAGGGCGTGTGCATCTCCCACCAGAACGCCGTCGCCTTCGTAAGCGGGCTACTCAAGGTCTACGGCGTCCGCGCGACCGACCGCGTGCTTCAGGGGTTCTCGACCGCGTTCGACGCTTCGGTGGAAGAGATGTGGATGGCGTTCGCGACCGGGGCTACCCTGGTCGTCGGCACGCAACAGACGATGCGCGCGGTGGACGAGCTGCCGGCGAAACTGCGGGAGTTGGGCATCACCGTCTTCTCCACGGTGCCGACGTTGCTGGGTGTGCTCGACGCCGCCGACCAGCCGCAACTGCGCCTGCTCATCCTGGGCGGCGAGGCGGCCCGCGCCGACGCGATCGAGAAATGGGCTGCGCCAGGGCGGCGTCTGCTCAACACCTACGGACCGACTGAAGCCACGGTCGTCGCTACCTACGCGTGGTGCGTGCCGGGGACGCCGGTCACGATCGGCAAGCCCCTCCCCGGCTATGAGGCAGTCGTCGTGGACGAGGCGGTGCGGCCGGTCGCCGACGGCATCGAGGGCGAGCTGTGTGTCGGCGGCCCCGGCGTGTCGGTCCACGGCTACCTGAACCGCCCCGATCTCAATGCCCAGAAATTCTTCACGTACCAGGGCCGCCGCTTCTACCGCACCGGCGACCTGGTGTGCCGCGACGCGCACGGCGACCTCCTCTTCCGGGGCCGCATCGACGCCCAGGTGAAAATTCGCGGCTATCGCGTCGAGTTGGAAGAAGTCGAAAGCCACATCAGCCGCGCGCTCGACCTGCTGCCCGACGCCGACGCCTTCCAGGGTGCCGTCGTCACGGTCCAGGGGGAAGCCGCGGGATCGCCGCAGCTGGTCGCCTACGTCGTGCAGCGCCGCCCCGCGCCGCTCGACGTGGCCGCGCTCGTCGCCGCGCTCCGCCGGACCCTGCCGCCCTACATGGTGCCGGCCCACTTCGCGTCACTGGCACCGACCGCGGTGCCGCGTTTGCCGAGCGGCAAAACCGACCGCAAGCGCCTGCCCGCCATCGCGGATTGTCGCCCAATCGACACCGGCCACGCCGCGTCATCCCGCAACGACGGCCACGACGCGGTCGAACGCGGCATCCTCGCCGTGTGGCGCGACGTGCTCGGCTATGACGCCGTGGACCGCGACGAATCGTTCTTTGACCTCGGCGGCAACTCGCTGCTTGCCGCCCGCTCCGTCACGGCCTTCCGCGGCATGCCGGAACTTGCGACGCTCACCATCCGCGACCTTTACGAGTGTCTCACCGCGGCGGCCCTCGCAACCCGCCTGCGTGGCCGCGCCGGGGTACCCGTTGAGGCACCTGCCGTCCGGCGACCGCAGCAGAGGGCGTCGCGGCGACAGTACCTGGTCGTCGCCACCGCCCAGACCGCGGTGATTCTTGCCCTGCTGTGCGGCGGCGGCATTGTCGCCTACGCGATGCTGTACGGCCTGTATTTCCTGTACACTGTCCTCTCGGCCGCGACGCCGTACTGGTTTTGGGTCATGGCAGGTGGCGGCGTCCTCCTGGCACCGGTCGGGTTCGCGGCCACGTTGGCGCAGGGCGTCCTCGTGAAACGGTTGTTGATCGGCCGCCTGTGCGAGGGCGATCACCCCGTCTGGGGTTGGGGTTACTTCCGCTGGTGGGTCTCGAACCTGATGCTCGCGCCGCTCCACAACACCGCGGCCGGCTTCGTGGGCACGCCGCTGGCACCTTTCTTTTACCGGCTCCTGGGCGCTCGCATTGGTAAACGGGTTTACCTCGCGACTCCGCTGCACGACCCGGACCTCGTCACCATCGGCGACGGCGCTTCGATCTCCGAATTCGCCAACCTCGGCACGCACGGCCTGGAAGACGGCGTGCTGCACCTGCGCCGCGTCTGCGTGGGCAAAGACGCCTTTGTCGGTGCCCAGGCGATCGTCAGCGGCGGCGCGAGCCTCGGCGACGGGGCGAAACTTCACCCGCTCTCGTGCCTCGTCGAGGGCACCGTGGCTCCACCGGACACCGAGTGGCGTGGCTCACCCGCCGTCTGCCTCGAGCCGGAAACGACGGCCTTGTCGCACCTCCTCCGCCGGCACGAACGCGAGGCCCGTCCGCAAGACGCCTGGCGCTCGGTCGGCGACTCCCTCCGCTTCGGCCTACTCCAGTTCCTGTATGGCTACGCCCTGGCGCTCGTCGAGTTCGTGCCCTTCGCGCTAGAGATCGCCTTGCTGCTGCTGCTCGGCGTCCGCCCGGACAGCGCGGCGTCCTTCGACCTGGCCGTGCTGGTGCCGGCGTCGTTCGGGTTCGCGGCCATCCGCTTCATCGGCGGACTCGGCACCATCCTGGCGGCCAAGTGGCTCTTGACCGGCCGGGCGCGTCCCGGCACCGTCCCGCTCAACAGCCACGAATACGTCCGCCGTTGGTTCTGTGGGCGGTTGATGGCCCTGCTCGTCCACCCGCACGGCTACCGGCCGGTCACGGAAACGCTCCTCATGCCGATCTTTTGCCGCTGGCTCGGCATGCGGGTCGGCCGGCACGCGGAGATCGCCGACGCGCTGGGTTTCCAGCCGGACCTCGTCTCCCTGGGCGAGGGCGCGATGCTTGCCGACAGTTGCGTCCTCGGCGCCCCTGTCGTCCACCGTGGCCGCATGACGCTCGGCCGCGTCCACGTCGGCGACCGCAGTTTCATCGGCAACGGGGCGCAATTGCCCATCACGACGCCGGTACTCGGCGCCAACTCTCTCGTGGGCGTGCTTTCCCTGCCGCCGGACGAGCCGGCCGCGGGCAGCGATTGGCTCGGCTCCCCGCCCATGCGGTTGCCCAACCGCGAACGCTGGTCCGGACCCGCCGCCCAGACGTTTGCCCCGCCGACTCGCCTCGTCGCCGCGCGGGCGCTCTGCAACGTTGTCAAGATGGTACTGCCGGGTGCCCTGTTGGAGATCGTTTTCTGGGTCACGTTCAAACTCGGACTGCTCGGCCATGCGGCGCTCGGCCCCGTGGGCTTCCTGGCGCTGTTGCCGTTGCTCGTCCTGGGCGCGACGCTCGCAACCCTGGCCTTGCCGGTGGTGCTCAAGTGGTTGCTGATCGGCCGTTACCGGGCCGGCCAACGTTACCTGTGGAGTTTCTGGATGTGGCGCATGGAGACCGTCTACGACGTGGAAATCCTCGTGAGCGCGTACTACGCCCCCCTCCTGGGCGGTACGCCGTGGCTGCCGCTGCTCTATCGGGCGCTGGGCGCCCGCATCGGCCGGCAGGTGTGCATCCTCGGCGGCCTGGTGCTGGAAGGCGACCTGACCACGGTGGGCGATTACGCGAGCGTCGAAGGCGTACTACAGACGCACCTCTTCGAGGACCGCGTCATGAAGCTGGGGACCGTTCATGTGGAGGCAGGCGCGTCGATCGGCAGCGAAGCGTATGTGCTTTACGATTCGCACATCGGTGCCGGCGCGAGTTTGGGCGACCTGTCGCTGTGCATGAAGCAAGAGACGTTCCTGCCCGGCCGGCGCTACCGCGGCCTGCCCGCCGAGAACGTTGCGGATTCACCGGTGTGAACGCGGTGCGGTTGGGCTTTCCCGCATCCTCGGTTTGCAAAGCCGCAAGCGGCAATACCCCGTGGTAGACTCGTTTCCGGGCCGTTAAAATAGATAGGTTGGACCCGCTTTGTCGTTGAAAGGAAATCGTTATGACCACCGCACCTCTCCGCGTCGGGCTGATCGGGGCCGGGGCGAACACCCGTAGCCGCCACATTCCCGGCTTGCGGGCCGTGGCCGGCGTCGCGATCGCGGTCGTTTGCAACCGCCGAGCCGCCTCGACCGCGGCGGTCGCCAAGGAGTTCGGCATCCCGCGCACCACCGAGACCTGGGAGGCAGTCGTCAACGACCCGGATGTCGATGCCGTGGTGATCGGCACCTGGCCGTACCTGCACTGCCCCATAACGTTGGCCGCGCTGGAAGCCGGCAAGCACGTCCTGACCGAGGCGCGCATGAGCCTCAACGCGGGGGAGGCTCACCAGATGCTGGCCGCCGCGAAACGGCACCCGCACCTGGTGACGCAAGTGGTGCCGAGTCCGTTTGGCCTGCGGGGCGATGCGGTGATGGTCGAACGGCTCCAGCAGGGCTACGTCGGCACGGTGCGCGAGGTCGAGGTTTGCAGCCGCAACGGGGCGCTGGCCGACCCGGCGGCCCCGCTGTCGTGGCGGCAAGACGCGGGACTGTCGGGCTTCAACATGCTGGCCCTGGGCATGTTGCAAGAGACGTTGCAGCGCTGGCTGCCGCCGCCGGTGCGCGTGCTGGCGGAGGTGTACGCCTTCATCCCGACGCGCATCGACCCCGAGAGCGGCGTCCGCCGGCCGGTCGAGACGCCGGACCATATACAGGTCATGGCGGCCATGCAAACCGGGGCGCGCATTAATTACCGTTTCAGCGGCGTGACCACGTTCGGCCAGAGTGCGACGATTTCGATTTACGGCAGCGACGGCCTGTTGTGCTATGACCTGTTGGCCGACCGCATTTACGGCGTCAACCGCGGCAAGGGGCGGACGACGGCACGCCTCGACGAGATGGAGGAGATTCCGATTCCCGCCGACAAAGCCGGCGGTTGGCGCGTCGAGGCGGATTTCGCCGCGTCGATCCGGGAGGGAGAGCCGGTGCGTTTCACCAATTTTGCCAGCGGCGTTGCCTACATGGAGTTCACCGAAGCGGTGGCCCGCAGCGCGCAGACCGCGGTGGTGGTGGAACTGCCGTTGGATGAATTCGACTCCGAGCCGCGACCGTAAGGGAGCGGTGAATCCCACCGCTCCCTTACGGTCGCGGCTCCGACGATTCGGTCGCGGTTCAGAAACCGCTTGTTTTACGCGCAAGTTCTGCCTGTTGCGCCGTCCGCTTGGTGTGTAGGCCCGGTTACGGCTCGTTTGCCCCCGGTTTTCTCTGGCGAAACTCCCGGCGCTAGGGTACGTTATCAGATAGGGAAAAGGGCGGTGCGCCTTTCTCCACCCACGAGGACTGCTGCCATGTCATCGCAAGTCATTCGTCGTCTGCCGTTCCTGGTGTGCTCGCTCACGGCGGGCCTCCTGCTCGCCGGTGCCGCGCGCGCCCAGGATCCGAAAGACCCCCTGCTTAACGACGTGGCCCAGCGCAAGGTCGTGGAAGCCCAGAAGTTTGAAAAGGAAATCAAGGAATCGCTGGACAACGCCTCCCTGATCGCCAAGGCGGACGGCCCCGAAGCCGCGAAGCTGCTCAAGCTGGTCCGCGAGCAGGTGGCCGACGACACCAACCTGTCCCCCGAACGCCGTAAATCCCTGCTCGCCACGATCGACGCCCGGATCAAGAGCAGTAACGAGCGGCCCGCGCCGACCACGACCGTGCCGGTCGAACGGCCCTCCACCAAGGCCCGCGAGGACGAGCGCCGCGCCCAGGAGGCGGATCGGGTCAAGGACATCGCCAAAATCCTCAACTCGCGCAAGGACGGTATCGCCGACCACCAGCGCATAAGCAACCAAAAATCCGAGGCGTTCGAGAAGGTGGGCGCTGCCGTCGTCAAATCCAGCATCCCCACCGTTAACGACGTCGATTTCCCCTCGGATTGGGTCGAACGGACGAAGAAACGCTCCGAAGTCAAGATGACCGAGACGGAAGTCAAGCTGATGAAGGCGCTGAACACGCCGTTGCGCGACCTCGACTTCGACAAGACGAAGCTCCAGGAATTCCTGCAATACATCCAGGACAAGACCGGCCAGTCGCTCCTCATTCCCAAGGCCGTCATGGACGAAGTGGGCATCTCCTACGAGACCGGCGTCACCTTGAAAGCCGACAACGTGACGCTGCGGACGGTGTTGAAGAAAGTGCTTGGAGACTTGAACCTGACTTACATCGTCAAGGACGAGCACATTCAGGTGACGACGCCGGAACGCGCCAAGCAGACGTATTCGATCCGTGCCTACTACGTCGGCGACCTCGCGGGCGTGGTGGACCAACGGCTGCCACTGGTCTACAAGCAGGCCGCGATGGCGCAGACGATTGCCCTCATCATGACCAATGTCGTCCAGATGGTCGACCCGAAAAGCTGGCAGGCGAACAACCCCGAAGCCGGCGGCACGATCGTCTTCGACCCGCTCACCATGTCGATCATCGTGAAGCAGACCGCCGAGGTCCACTTCATGCTCGGCGTGGGTATGCGGCGCTAACCCGACTGCCGCTTGCGGCTTTGCGCAAAGCCGCGAGCGGCGGGTCTGTTCCGAGATTCCGCATGAGCCATTTCTTCCCCACTCCCGACGAACGGGGCCGGCATCGCATCTTCCCGGGGGTCACGATTCAAACGTGCGCCGGCGAGAAAATGAGCGTCTCCGTCGTGGACCTGGAACCGCACTCCGTCGTCGAGGAACACGCGCACCCGCACGAACAAGTCGGCATGTTGCTGCAAGGCAGCGTGATCTTCACCATCGGCGACGAACAAAAGACGCTGCAAGCCGGCGACGTGTGGTGCATCCCCGGCAACGTCCGGCACCGCGTCGTGACCCTCGACGAGCCGGCACGCGCCATCGACATCTTCTGCCCCGTCCGCGAAGAGTATCGCTAAGGCGTCACTCCAATTCGTCCAGTTCGATCTCCTCTGCCGGCACGAAAAACCCAAGCGCTTTCAGCCGGCGAAACAACCGCGGCCGCTGGATGCCGAGTAGATCGGCCGCCTTGCTCTTGTTGCCGCCGGTCCGCCGCACCGCCAGTTCCAGCACGCGCCGCTCCACCTGTTCCAGGATCGCGTCCAGGGGCAACCCTCGATCCGGGTCCGTGGCGACGGCTTCCATCGGCAACCGGACCGATAGCGGCAAATCCGCAGCATCGATCGTGCTGGCCTTCGCTTGCCGGGCCGCCTCTTCCAGCACGTCGGCCAACTCGCGGAGGTTGCCGGGCCAGCCGTAACGCTGCACAACGTGCCACGCCGCCGGCGTCAGCTTCCAACGCCGGGCTGTGTCCTTCGGCGGCACACGCTCCAGGATGCGCTCGACCAGGAATGGCAAATCGGCGCGCCGCTCGCGCAACGGCGGAATTTCAATGACGAGC
>JBBRLG010000294.1:0-9160 GCA_038231495.1 Gemmatales bacterium
CGTGGATCCAGGTCAGCGCTATCCAGCGAATGCTCCGGCGCCTGAGGCCCGACCCAAATAACAGACAAGCGGCGTTCAAGTATCCTTCAAAGCTCAAACAATCCGCGTGATTTACAGGCGATTCGTTTCCGGATAGCCTTTGAGTGCTTGCATGATGTCCGCATGGAGGTTGGCCCGTCGGCTCGTCACGATGTCGATTACAATTAGCGACACACCTCGTTGCAGGTAGGTGGCGCACTTGGTAGCAAAGGCACGTCGCGCGGCGGGGCGGTCCTTGTTGCCGGGGCTGACGATCTCAATGGCGGCGCGTAACTGCGGGCCGCCGAAGTCCCGTACCACTTGTACTTCAAACGAATCGGCGTCGGTGGCCTCCAATGGCATAGTCAAGGTGGGTTGCGGCGGAGACCAGGTGACAACGTCAGGTGACTGCGGCGTCGCGCCTGTCGCGCCTGTCGCACTTTCCTGGAAAGTCCCCACATCGACTTCGACCCGCCCGCCGACCGTCAAGAGCGGCATCGCAAAATAGTCCTTGGGCAACAAGCCGCTGTTCAAGTGGTATGCGATCGTCGTCGCCCAGGCGCTGTGAATGCCTTCCCACGGGCGGCGAACGCTCAAAGGGGGTTGAAAATGATCGTTTAGCGGCATAACAGGCATCCTAGGGGTTTGGTCACTATTCAGCGAGACGCACGGACATCTGGAGGGTGTTCGGCCTGACCGTTTACGTTTTGAAGGGCGCTGACTTCGGGTGCGAGAATCTCGTCCAGCCGGGAGTCCGAAAGTTCGCCCGTTCCGTCCGCCGCCCAGCCGGCAATCGGACTGGCCTGTTGCAAGGATAAGTCGAATGCCTTTCGCGCATATTTGATGAGGACCAACTTATGTCCGTCCGTCGGACCGAGCGCCTGGCTTAACTCGCGCAGCATCGCAGAAGGTTTGGCTCCCTTGACGGCCAACGCACGAAGACGCGTCACGAATTCTGGATTCAAGTCTCCCCCTTCGAGCCTCCTCTCGCTTTGTATCAAATTCTCGGATCACTCCGCTACCACTTTGGCCCGCTCCTTCAACGTCCGCAATCGCTGCAAATGATACTTCAACCCCGGCACGAAGAACACGACCGCCGTCACGACGCCGAAGATGATCGGCCCGTACGCGGGGAAAAGCGTCATTGGCACCACGGTCAGAAACAGCGCCGCCGCCGAGATGTAGAACTCGCCCGACAACATGCCCGCCTTCACCACGAACACCATGCCCGCGATGATCGCGAGGATCGGCGACAGCGTCAGCACCTTCATGTCCGGGTAGCGCTGGTGCAGCAGCAGTTCGACCAGGAAAACGCAGATCGTCGCGGCCACGGCGGCCGCCCAGACGTGGGCCACCTGGCGCTCGACGAACAGCACCGGGCCGCCGCGCTTCCGCAGCCGCCAAAAGATCGCGCCCCAGGCGCACAGGCCGACGCCCCACAACACCAAATACCACAACGGGTCTTCCACGCCCGCCCACGACATGCCCGCGGTCAGGAGACACAGGAGCAGCGTTTGCACGCTGTGGACCATCCACAACAGACCCCAGTTTTCCAGCACCGGCGCGTGGTGCGTGTCGCGGAACGCCCGGCTGAACAGGTTCGCCACCGTCCGCAGGTTGAACGCCCGCACCGACAGGTCTTCGTCCTTGAGGTACGCTTCCAGGTCGGCGGCCAGCTCGGCCGCGCTGCCGTAACGCAGGCCGGGATCCTTCTGGATACACTTCAAGCAGATCAATTCCAGGTCGGGATCGACCTTGGGGTTGAGGAGCCGCGGACGTACCGGATCCTGGTCGAGGACGAGAAAAAGCGTGTCCATCGGCGTCGCGCCCTGGAACGGCGGCCGGCCGGTGAGCATTTCGTAGAGGATGACGCCGAGGCTGTACACGTCGCTGCGGGCGCTGGGTTTGCCGCGGCGGTTGCTGACCTGTTCGGGGGCCATGTAGGTCGGCGTACCCAGGATGTCGCCGGCGTTCGTCAGGCCCGTTTCCGGCGGCAGGCCCGCGCCGGTGGCGACGCGCTTGGCCAGCCCGAAGTCGGTGACGTGCGGCTGGCCGGCCGCGTCGATCAGCACGTTGGACGGCTTCAAATCGCGGTGCAGGACACCGCGCTCGTGGGCGTAGTGGACGGCCCGCGCCACGGCGGCGAGGTAGCGGGCGGCGTCGCGCGGCCGCAGCGGGCCGTCGGACATGAGCACGGCCAGGGTCTGGCCCTCGATGCAGCGCATGCTGAAATACGGCTGACCGTCCACCTCGCCGGCGCCGTAGACCGGCACGATGTTCGGGTGGCTCAGGTGCGCCGCCGACTGCGCCTCGGCCTGGAAGCGTGCCAGGTCGGCCGGCGTGGCCCACTCGCCGCGGAGGATCATCTTGAGCGCGACCGTGCGTTTCAAATCGCGCTGCCACGCCTTGTAAACGACGCCCATGCCGCCACGGCCCAGTTCTTCCAGCAGGTCGAAGTCGCCGAAGCTGCGCGGCAGTGGCGACGACGGGGTGGGCGCTTCGACGCGCACGGGGCCGTTGACGCGGAGGGTCGGTTGCGTTTTGCTGGGGCGGGTAAACTCGTTGGCAAACAGGACGGCGGCCCACAGTTCACGCAGCTCGTCGGCCAGGTCGGGGTGGTCGGCGGCGACGCGATCCACGTCCGGCTGCCGGCCCTGCTGCACGTCCGCGGTCAGGCCGGCGAGCAGTTCGGCGAGTCGTTCGTCGCGAACGGGGTCGGGCGGAAGGGGAGCCGTCGTTGCCATGTGCGGGGTCTCGGAGGAAAGGTCAAAGGCCCGTCCGCGTGGTCCGTCGCCAGCGCCATCCCATGCGGGGCCGAGTGACTGGCGCTCCATTATCGCATAGGATAATGGAATGGAAAAGGGAGGCACTGCCCTATGGCGACTACAAATCGGGAAGTAATGGGAACGGTCGGGCCGGATGGCACGTTAGTGCTGGACGAAAGGTTGAGCGTAGCAGCCGGGTGATCGCGCGGGCGGAAGACCCGCGCGCCATTGCCACACCGTTGCGCTTCGCCCTGCGAAAGGGGTGAGAACAACGGCGCTGGCCCGCGCCGCATCGCCGCATCGCCGCTAAAGAAGCGGTTACTTGACACGAGTTTTCTTCGGTGTTCTACTGGGGCGTAATAGCCTGACCGGCGCGAGCCCTACCGCTACCGGCGCAGTCGTAATACCCTGACCGGCGCGAGCCATAAACGGGGTGGGTGATCCATCACCGCGAAGGGCGTGTCCACGGCGGCACGGATCTACTGGAGAACCTGGAGCTATGGCAGCCGAACGGTCATCGCCCGTTTCACAGTCGGTTCACGCACGGGACTCAAGCCGCGTCCTGCGAAGAGCGTTCGTGAAGGCTTGAGCTGTAGGAAGGGAAACTTTCACGTACAGTTCTGAGGGGAGGGGGTGCTGGTGACAGCACCTCCTTACCCGACCCGTGCAACTGCGAGCCGCTTTCCCGGGTCACGCAAACTGGAGGTATTACATGAATTCGTCCCGTCGCTTCGTTATTCGCAGTGTGGTCTTTTTCGCCGGTTGTCTTTCGCTAATTCCGCTGGCAAGGGCACAAGAGCAGACGTGGAATGTCGGCGTCCATGGCGCGTGGGTGATTTCTACCCCCTGCGGGGCCGGGGCCGACAACGACTCACCCCTCGACCGGTTGAACCCGGCCAAGATCGATGTCGAGAAGTGGCCGGACCTTCCGAAAGAGGTGGTGGCCATCTTCACCCCCGCGCGGGGCACACTCGTCGGCGCGGCCGCCAGCCCGGACGGGAAATGGTTGGCGGCTGGCGGGCCGGACGGTGACGGCCACGTCGTCCGCCTCTGGGACGTGGCTGCGGGCACCGAGGTCGCCGCACTGCCCCACAAGGACCACACCGGCCTGATAGCCTTCTCCCCAGACTCCAAGACGCTCGCCACGGCCAGCCAAGACGGTGTCATCCGGCTGTGGTCGGTGGCGGGCAAGGACACCAAGATAGCGGCCGTCCTGGAGGCCCGCAAGGACGTCCCGTATTCCTCGCTGGCCTACGCCCCGGATGGCAAGACCCTGGCCGGCGGCCTGCGCAACGGCGACGTGCGACTGTGGGACCTCGCCGGCCTAAAGCCGCGGGAGCGGGTGGTCCTGAAGGATGATTTCTCGCTCCGGACCTGGGCGCTCGCCTTCTCGGCCGACGGGAAAACCCTGGCCACCGGCGGGAACGACGCCCAGGTACGCGTGTGGGATCTCTCGAAAGAAGAACCGCGACTGGTCCACAAGATCGTCTGGCAGGAACGGGACCCGAACAACCCGAATCCCGGGGTCAAAGACTCAGGAGGGTATCCGTACTGGGGTCCGCCGTCCGTCACCAGCGTAGCCCTGTCGCCCGACGGCAAGACGCTGCTGGCCGGAGGATCGCAAGACAGTCCTACGGGCACGCTCTCCGCTCTAGCGGCCCGGCGGTGGGACGTGAGTGGGAAGAAGACGGTGAAGGAATTGACCGCGTTGGAAACTGCTTCCGACACGGTGTTGATCACCCCGGACGGGAAGACCCTTGTGACGTGGAGCTTCTCCGGGCGGATCGCCTTCTGGGAGGCGTCCGGTGAGAAACTGCGGGAGCGGACGTTCCCCGCTGCTGAGAAATCCTGGCTAGGAGGACGGAACCAGCGCATGGCAGCCATGGTCGGCGACGGGCGGCACGTTCTGGTCGTGTTCGAAAAGGCGATCTTCATCCTCCGACTTCCCTGACCGGGCGGCAGTGCGGCGTAAGACCGTCCCCGGCGGCGGTATACCCTTCCACCGCCGCGGGGCAACCACCATGACTACGACCGCCGCCGAGCAGGCTCACGTCTTCGGCGCGGGCTAATTCCGATCACACACACGAGGAGTAGAATCATGCACATCCGAACCGCCACGCACGCCCCCGCCGGTCTCACCCGGGGGCTGATGACTCGCGTCCCGCTACTGGCCGCCCTGATCCTGATCGGGGTCGCGGCGAGTGGTCCCGGGCAGGAGCCGCGCAAGGCGGCGGGCGAGAAATCCCCGTTCGACCGGCTCGACCCGGACGCACTCCCGGTGGCCGCCCGCCCCGGCAAGCAACACGACCACATCAAGGGTCTGGTGGCCGTCCTCCGGGCGGAAGGGTCGGTGTGTCGCGTGGCCATCAGTCCCGACGGAAAGTGGGTGGCCGCACGTGCGGGCGCATTCGTCTACCTCTGGGACGCCGCCACGGCCCGCCAAGTGGCCAGGCTCGAGGGGCACACCGGCAATGTGGCGTTCTTGGGAGGGGTGGCGTTCTCCCCGGACGGGAAGACACTCGTGTCGAGCGACGGGGTCGGGGGCGAGAACACCGTCCGGTTCTGGCGGATGGGCGAGAAGGGGGCGACGGCTACTACCACGCTGGAGCGACCTCGAGCCACCCGGGAGTTGATCTTCTCCGCGGACGGCAAAACGCTTGTCATGGCTCAGGGATCACACGTCGAGCTGTGGGATGTCGGAGGGGACGAACCGAAACGGCGACACACGATCGCGACCCCGGCGCGAACCGTGGCTCTGGCCCCCGACGGCAAGACCCTGGCGACCGGCGGCGATTCCACGACCGTGAGCCTCTGGGATCTGTCCGAGGGGAAGCCAGAATTGCGGCCCGAGGGCGAGCTGGAAGTGGCTGTCGGCCAGCCTGCGGGCGTCAAGGGGTGGATCGCTTCGCTCGCGTTTTCCCCGGACGGTAAGACCCTCGCCTGCGGCGGCTTCGTCCGGCCGGAGACGAACTTCGGGGATGACAACAATGTGGCCCAACTCTGGGACCTGAGCGGCAAGAAGCCGAAGGTCCGGCTCGCCCTCCCCAACGGATCGTCTCTCATCGCGTTCTCTCCGGACGGGACCACGTTCGTCGGGGTTGGGATGATCGCGGTGAGACTGAACGTGTGGGATGCGGACGGTGAGTTGCGGTTCGAGCGGAAGTTGCGGCAGGATAAGAACTGGCTTTTCGAACCCGAGCAACTTGTTTTCGCCCCGGACGGTCGCCACCTCGTCCTCGCGGGGACGCATGCGAAGGAGGCTCTCGTTGTGCGGTTGTCAGCGGGACGGGCGATTCCGGAGCCGAAGCCGGAGCCGGAGCCGAAGCCGAAGCCGCTGGTCCCCGACCCCGTCCCCGGTGGCGATAAGCCCACGGAACGAGACAAACTCCTGTCTCGAGAACAGACCTTGACCGCTCAGATTACCTCGCTCGATACCCTGAGCGCACGCGCGAAGCGCGGCCGGGAGGACGCGGCGAAAGAGACGCGGGAAGCCGCCACGGAGGGCGGACGGACACAGGCCCGATTTCAGGTAGCCGAGTACGACAAGTTCATCGAGGAACTGGAAGCCGACCGGAGGAAAGCACAAGCGGAACTCCGGAAGGTGCTGGATCAACTCAACCCGGTCCGGAAGTAGTTCAGAGTACCGCCCTCTGCCGGTGATCGGGCGAAACCGCGCGCCCGAAGGTATCCCATACCCGCCGCCCTCCACCGTGTTCCGCAACGGGACGTTCTTCGGCACCCCGAGGAGGGGTTGCGGAAACAAAGGTGTCAGGAACGAATGGCACTTCCTGGAGCCGTAACCCGAAGTTCTGAAACGGCATCGACACGGAGACCTCCTTCGTCTGAGAATACGGGTGTTCCAGCCTACCCCCGACAAGGAGGTCTCCGATGCACCCTTCTAACCGACGGCCGCGCCGCCGCCAGAGCGCAACGCCCTGCGCGCCAACCTGGTGCGGCGGGCGGAAGACTGGCAGTGGGGCAGTCTGTGGCGGCGGGCCGATCCGCAAGCGGTGCCGCCGTTGGACCTGCAGCCGTGGCCGGTGCCGCAGCCGGTCAACTGGGCCGCGTTAGTCAACGAAGCGCAGACGACGGCGGAAGTGGAGGCGCTGCGTGTCAGTGTGTCACGCGCCCGTCCCTACCGCTCGGCTTCGTGGCAGCTGCGGACGGCAAAACGGCTTGGTTTGGAGTCCACCTTGCGCGCCAGAGGCCGGCCGAAGAAGGAACCGTCGTGAAAAAGAGCTGCGTCCCGAATGGCATTTACTTAAGGCGCGTGCCGCGGGATTTCTACACACTAGTCCACTTGTTTCGGCGCTTTTCGGCGCCGAAAAGCGCCGAAACAAGTGGACACTTGTCCCAAAAACCCCTGGCCGCGCCTTAAGTAAATGCCATTCAGCTGAGTCCCCTTTTTCCGCCCGTCCCCTTTTTCCGCCCCAATTACGACATTAGTGGCATTGTCGTGACTGCTTACAACCCGACTGAGGAGCCGTTCGCTATCGGCGAAGTTGTCAAGCTCCAAGTTGAGGTCCGTGTCTATCAGACCAAAAACGGTCCCCGCTACAGCTTGATCTTACCCGGTGTCGTGGAAGGAGAGTTTTAAGGGTAAGGGTGTTGGCCAGGTTGGCGTGGGTCGAGATTGGCGAGGTTCGATTGTGGCCTGTCATGGATGCGGAAGTCCTAATCGGAAAATGGTTTACGTCAGAGCCGGAAAAAGGGTTACCGCAAGGAAGGGGTGACCCTCGCCATATGTGATTGGCGTGGCGTACATCGGTAAGCATCCATCGACAGAGCCGTACTCGGCACCATTTGCGCGGCGGAAATAAAGTGTCTTGTCATCCGCCGCCAGGCAGGTGGACCCCTGTATAATGTGGAAGAGTTCATTTTCCTTGACTGATCGGCGAATGGGGTTCGCGAGAGGGAGGAGAGCATGGTTCCCCCTGCTCGCGATGAGTCTTGTTCGGAAAGTGCCACCCCGGAGATGTTGACCGGCATAGCCGTTCGGATCGAAGCCGAGGAAGACCTCGCTGTCCGCGCCTTCCGCCCGCCACTACCGCCGACCAACGGCACGGATCGACCCGGTGTCGATCAGTTGGCGGGAATTTACATCCGGATTGAAGCTTCCGAGGATCTGACCGTACACCCGCCTTCGGCGAACGCACAGCATTCGTGACCGATAACTGTTTCCGCGCCGTCGGTTTTCGGATTGGCATTCGCCGGGAGAGCGGACGATGATTCCCGGGCTGGACCCCAAGGTGGACTACGCCTTCAAGAAAGTGTTCGGCAGCGAAGCCAACACGCCGGTACTCCTGAACTTGCTGGACGCCGTGCTGAAACCGCCGCCCGACCAGCGCCTGGTGAGCGTGGAAATCCTCAACCCCTTCAACGACAAGGAGGCGGTGGACGACAAGCTGTCTATCCTGGACATCAAGGCTCGCGACCAGCAGGGCCGGCTGTACAATGTAGAGATGCAGATGGCGGCCTCGTGGCTTTACCCCCAGCGCGTGTTGTACTACTGGGCGGTGTTGCACAGCCACCAGTTGCGCGAGGGGGTCGATTACGCGGCACTCCAGCCCACGATTTCCATCAACTTCGTCAACAGCGTGTTGTTCGCCCAGACGACGGACTATCACCTGGATTTCCAGTTGCGCAGCGCGCGGCACCCGGAGTTGATCTTCAGTCCGCAGCAGGCGATTCATGTGCTCGAACTGCCGAAATTTCGACGGACGGCCGAGGAGTTGGAAGATTCCCTGGACGTGTGGTGTTATTTCCTGGTCCACGGCGCCGACCTGGACACGGACAAGTTGCCTGCGGCGCTGCGCACTACAACGGTGCGGCGGGCGATGGAGGTCTTGCAAATGCTAACGCAAAGCGATCTGGAACGGGAGCGCTACGAGTCCCGGTTGAAAGCCCAACGCGACCAGTTCAGTTTTCTCAAGGCGGCCCGCGAGGAAGCAATGAAGGAAGGACGCCAGGAAGGACGCCAGGAAGGACGCCAGGAAGGACGCCAGGAAGGACGCCAGGAAGGACGCCAGGAAGGACGCCAGGAAGGACGCCAGGAAGGACAGGCTGTGGGCCGCATTCACCTTTGCCAACAATTGCTGAAATTGCCGTTGACGCCGGGGGAGGAACTGCTGGCCTTACCGCTGGCTGAATTGCAGACAAAAGCCGCAGAACTCGAACAGCAACTTGGCACCAGAGACTCCTGACCGTACAAGAAAGTGTTCGGCAGACGAAGAAAAGGGGACGCAGCTGAATGGCATTAACTTAAGGAGAAAACGCGGCGAGGCCCAATAGGGGGAACAAAGGGTCGAACGTTAATTAAAAAACAATAAAAAAAACCCCAAAATAGCGGATAAGGGGGCGCCCGGCGCCACAAAGGA
>JBBRLG010000295.1:0-9028 GCA_038231495.1 Gemmatales bacterium
CAACCCTGGACGGCTTCCAGAAGCGGATTGAGAAGGCCGAGCCACTTCCGGAGCAACATAACCCGGTCGGCGGCGTCTTGCTCGAAAGTTTCCCGGCTCGCTTCCGGGTCTTTCGGCGGGTTGATCCAACTCACAGCGCACGGCTCATCCTGGACCAGCGCCTTGAAATCCGGCGGCACTCGCTTCGGGGCAGCGCCCGCGCCCCTGGCCTGTTGTAGCCCCCGCGGGGCGTAGGAAACGTGGAAGGAATCCGGCGTGTCGGCCTTTCGGACGCTGACCCTGTAGCCGCGCTGAATCTTTTCCTGACCAGTCACCGCCCACCCCCTTTCTCACCTGTTTGGCTAGTGCTCTGTCACTCGTAGCGTGATGGATGAAGTAGGACGGGCTTCCTAGCCCGTCCGGGCTCAAAGACGGACTAGGAAGTCCGTCCTACCCATCAGCTAACGGTTGACAAAGCACTAGTCCGGTTTCGACGAAGCCGGGCGACTTCTGACCAATCGTTCATTCTATCCCGCTAGAGCGATTGACCAACCGACCTGGCGCTCGGGCCGAAAAAGGCGCGGGTGGGTCTACTCTGCGCGGCCCCTGTCTTTCCAGACTTCGCGGATGCACCAGGCCTTCGTCACCAGCCGAATGTTGCGCCCGGCGAGCTTCGCGCCGCTGAAATCCACGCCGTAAATCGTGCCGAACATGCGTAAGAATATCCTTGAGTTGTGTACAAAAGTATCGTATCAGACGGTGGACCTTTTACCCAGAGAAATTGCAGGAAAAAGGTGCGACGTGCGCTGGCAGCGGTTAGGATAACCCTTGCCGCCGTGGCTTTCGTCGAAGCGGCACCCACGAGGATTCCCGATGCCCCGCAAAGCTGACAAGTCGGTGTCACTAATGTCCTCCACCTCGGACCCGTGGGCCGACCTTGCGTGGGACGACCTGGAGGCGTGGTCCGGGTCGCGCTCGCTGGAACGGGGCCGCAACTATCAGCGCTCCGGCCACGTCCAGAAGCTCGGCCGGTCGGCGGACGGCGTCCTCCTCGCGTGGGTCCAGGGCACCCACCGCTACGCCACCACCGTGGAGTTGACCTCGGCGTCCGGCAAAGCGGCGCTCAAATCGCGTTGTAGTTGCCCGGTGGGTTTCGACGCTTGCAAGCATGCCGTGGCCGTGGTCCTCGACTACCTGGCCGCCCTCAAAGAAGGACGCGCGGTGCCGGAGGCCGGCGCGGACGACCGCCGCTGGGGCCTGGTCGAGGACGCCACCGAGGACGCCGCCAGCCCGTCGTCCGAGGAAGGCGACGACGAGGGGGACGACGCCCAACCGTCGCCCCGCGTGGCGCAGCCGGCCCGGATGAGCAAGGCGGAAAAGCTGCGGCCCTATGTCGAAAAGATGCCGCCGGCCGAGTTGACGGCGCTCGTCCTGGAACTGGCCGACACCTACCCGCGCGTCCGCCGCGATCTTACCGAGCGCAACCGCCTCGCCCACGACACCGACGCGGACCTTGTCAAGCGGGCGCGCAAGGAGGTCAAGCGGCTGACCGGCGAACAGGTCTATTACAACCGCTGGTCGGAGGAGGGCAACCTGCCCGACTATAGCGGCTTGCAAACGCTCCTGGAAACCTTGCTCGCGCGCGGCCAGGCCGACGCCCTGCTGGACCTGGGTAAGAAGCTCTACGAAGGCGGACAGGAGCAGATCGGCACCACCGACGACGAGGGCGAGACCGCCGAGGCTATCAGCCAGTGCATGAACGTCGTCTTTCGGGCGGTCCTCGCTTCGAGCCGCGCCGACGTTGACAAGCTGCTGTACACGATCGATTTGACCTCAGCAGGCGAGTTCGACATTTGCGACGGTGCCCGTGTGGTGCTGGAACACGCCTGGCCGCCGGAAGTCTGGTCGCGGGCTGCGGACGACTTCGGACGGCAGTTGAATCAACTACCACCGCCCGACCTGAAGGACTTCAGCCGGAATTACCGGCGTGACAGCCTGACCTTTCAGCTCGCCGATTGCCTCGGCCGGGCGGGGCGGGAGGCCGAAATCCTGCCGTTGTACGAGCGCGAAGCCCCGATCACCGGGAGCTACGTCCGGCTGGTGCGCGAGTTGCTCGCGGCGGACCGACCCGAGGAGGCCCGGCGTTGGGCGCTGGAAGGCATTGAAAAGGTCGGCAAGCAATGGCCCGGCATCGCGAAGGAGCTTACGCAGCAGCTGCGGGCGGTCGCGGCGCAACAGCAGGACTGGCCGGTCGTCGCCGCGATTCGCGCCGAAGAGTTCTTTGAACATCCGGGCGTTCGCGGTCTGGAAGAATTACAACAGGCTGCCGACAAGGCCGGGTGCGGTCCCCAAGTCCGAGCTGCCGCGCTGCACTTCCTGGAAACCGGCGTCCGCCCCGTCGCCGCCACTCCGACCGCCGGCGTGTCCCGGACGCGCCCGCGCCGCCCCGCCGCCAAACGGACGACCGCGGCCCCGGCACACGCGGGACCACCCTGGCCACTGCCAGCCCTCGACCCGGCATTGCAACCGGAACGGCGAAAATCGGACTCCCCGGCCGACGGCCCACGCCCCCACTTCGACGTGCTGCTCGACCTCGCGATGGCGGAGAAGCGGCCCGACGACGTGCTGCGCTGGTTCGACAAGATGGACAAGCCGGCCCGTCCCCACGCCTATTCCAACTGGGGCTACCCTACGCGCGACGCCGAGGTCGCGGACGCCGTGGCCGACACTCACCCCGAGCGGGCACTGACGATCTACCGGCAAATCGTTGCCGGCTACATCGACCGCACAAGCCCGTCGGCGTACGACGCGGCACTGCCGTACCTGCGCAAGATTCAGGCCCTGTTGCAGCAGCTCGACCGGGCGGCGGAATGGGAGACGTACCTCGCGGAGTTGCGCGAAACGCACCGCCGCAAGCGCCGTTTGCTGGACGTGCTGGATCGCATCGACCGTCGGCGGATCGTCGGCGACTGACGCCTTCCCGCGCCGCAACGCCGCAAGCGGCAACCGGATTCACCTTGACCCCTCCCCGGCCGTCGGTTATGCGGGCGGCTCGCTTGGGATTGTCTTATTCAGCAGACGCCGGGAGGGTGGGTCATGGTCGCAACGGTTCGCAAGCCGCTGACTACCGCGGTTATCGGGATAAGCGCCGCCCTGGCCTGCGTTTCGTCCGCGTTCGCCCAGGGGACGCTGTTGCCGCCATCGCCGGTGCCGACGTTGCCCGCGCCGACCGACCCGGTGGCACCGCCGACGTTGGGCCGGCCGCAACCGGTGCCCACGCCTGGACTGCCCACCTATCCGCCGACAACTATGCAGCCGGTGCCCACGCGCGCGATTCCGCCCTATCCACCCACGCCGCCCGGTCCCATCGAGTACGCGCCGCCGCCCCTGACGCCGCCGCCGGCGCCCCGGCTGCCGTTGTACCAGCCGCACGACCCCGGCCCCAACGGCTGGGGGCCGTACGCCGGGCCGTCGGCGGACCCGGAATTCATCCTCAATGCGGAATTGCAGGTGTTGCACCCTTCGCTCAAGAACCGGCTGATGCACAACGTCACGCTCAACGACGGCACCGATGTGACCGTCGCGCCGCCGGGCGTTAGCCTGAGCACCACGGTCTCGCCGGAGCTTGAGATCGGCTACCGGCTGTCGGAGAGCCTCGGCGAATTCACGTTGGGCTATCGGTTCATCACGTCGAGCGGCACCAGTAGGCTCAACGACGCGCCGTTGAACTCGTCGGTCAAGACCCGCCTCAACGTGAACGTGGTGGATTTCGACTATTCGACCGCGCGGTACGCGCCGATCCCGCGCTGGGACATGAAGTGGTGGCTCGGCGTGCGCTACGCCTCGGTGTTCTTCGACAACCAACAGACGAACGACTTCATGAACATCCGCGGCAGCAACTATTTCAACGGTGCCGGCCCCCACGCGGGCCTGGAAGTACAACGGCAAATCGACCCGCTGCCGGCCTTCGCGGTCTTCGGCCGGATCGACGGTGCCGTGATGATCGGCCCGGTGCGTCAGAAGTTCACTTACACGCAAATCGCCGACGGCGGCCCGCTGGAGGGCAACGCGGACGAGCGGAAAACGCAGTCGGTGCCGATGATTAACCTGCGGGCGGGTCTGAGCTATGTGCCGCCGCAGTTCGAGCACTGGCGCTTCAGCGCCGGCTACCAATTCGAGCAGTGGTGGTCGGTCGGCCAACTCGGCGACTCGCGCGGCGAGCTGAGCAGCCACGGCGCGTTCTTCCGGGCCGAGTTGGACTTCTGACGCCGCATTTGCCGCTTGCGGCTGAGCGCAACCCCACTTTGCCTTATTCCATGTTTTCCGTCTATTCCGCGGTTTCCCTCTCGGTGGTTGCGCGACATAATAGAGGAGTAGCCCTCCCGCCTGCGCACCCGCCGAGATTGACCCCCCATGAAAGCCGCCAAGCTCGTCGCCGTTCTTGGACTATTCGCTTGCGCCGGCTTCGCCGCTGCGGCGGAGCCGGCCAGCCCGGAAGCGCTCGAATTCTTCGAGAAAAAAGTCCGGCCCATCCTCGTCGAAAACTGCGTGTCGTGCCACGGCCCCAAGAAGCAGGAATTGGGCTTGCGCCTCGACTCGCGCGCCCGGGCGCTCAAGGGCAGCGAAATCGGCCCCGTCCTCGTCAGCGGCGACCCCGACAAGAGTTCGCTCATCGAGGCGGTTCGCTACCAGAGCACGACCAAGATGCCGCCCGACGGCAAGAAGCTGCCCGACGAGGCCATCGTCGTTCTGACGGCGTGGGTCAAGATGGGCATTCCCTGGCCCGACGGCCCGGCGGTGGATACGAAGGCGCTAACCGTCGCCGAGGTGCGGGCCAAGCACTGGTCGTTTCAGCCGGTTCGGAAGTTCGATCTGCCCGCTGTCCAAAATGCCGCATGGGTCAAGACACCCGTCGATGCCTTCGTGCTGGCCCGGCTGGAAGAAAAGCACCTGTCGCCCGCGCCGCCCGCCGATCGGCGTACGCTGATCCGCCGGGTCTCGGTCGATCTGATCGGCTTGCCGCCGACGCCGGAGGAGGTCGCGGCGTTCGAGGCCGACCGCTCACCGAACGCTTACGAAAAACGCATCGACCGCTTGTTGGCCAGTCCGCATTACGGCGAGCGCTGGGGCCGGCACTGGCTCGACGTGGCCCGGTACGCCGACACGAAGGGTTACGTCTTCGTCGAGGAGCGGCGCTATCCTTACAGCTATACCTACCGCGATTACGTCATCCGCGCCTTCAACGACGACCTGCCTTACGACCAGTTCGTGATGCAGCAACTTGCCGCGGACCTGCTGCCGTTGGGCGACGACAAGCGCCCGCTCGCGGCGCTCGGCTACCTGACGCTGGGCCGGCGGTTCTTGAACAATCAGCAGGACATCATCGACGACCGCATCGACGTGACGATGCGCGGCCTGCAAGGGATGACCGTCGCCTGCGCCCGCTGTCACGACCACAAGTTCGACCCGATACCGCAGAAGGACTACTACTCGCTCTACGGCGTGTTCGCCAGCTGCGCCGAACCGAAGGACTTGCCGTTGCTCGGCCAGCCGGAACCGACGCCGGCTTACGAAACGTTTGCCGTGGAGTTGCAGAAGCGCCAGGCGGTGGTCGCGAAATACCAGGACGACCACAAGGCGGAGTTGATGGCGAACAACCGCAAGTTCCGCGACGAGTTGAAGGCGTTGCAGCGGAAAGTGGACGAATGGAACGTGACGGGGGCGGGTTCGCCGCCGCGGGCGATGGTGCTGCAAGACCTGCCCACGCCGCACAACCCGCACGTCTTCGTCCGCGGCAACCCCAACAATCGCGGCGAGGCGGTGCCGCGCCAGTTCTTGCAGGTGTTGGCCGGCGACAAGCGCGAACCGTTCAAACAGGGCAGCGGCCGGCTCGAACTGGCACGCGCGATTGCCAACCGCGACAACCCGCTGACGGCCCGCGTCCTGGTGAACCGCGTCTGGCTGAGCCACTTCGGCAAAGGTTTAGTGCGGACGCCGAGCGATTTCGGCCTGCGCGGTGACGCGCCGACGCATCCGGAGTTGCTCGACTACCTCGCGACGACGTTCATGGACGAGGGCTGGTCGGTCAAAAAGCTGCACCGCCTGATCGTATTGTCAAACACCTACCGCCAGGCGAGCGACGGCGACGCGCAGACAGAAACGGCCGACCCGGAGAACCGCCTGCTGGGTCATACGAACCGGCAGCGGCTGGATTTCGAGGCGTTGCGCGACGGACTGCTGGCGGTGGCGGGCCGGATCGACAATACGGCGTTCGGCCCGGCGGTGGAACTGACGAAGACACCCTTCCCGACCCGGCGGACGGTGTACGGCTTCATCGATCGCCAGAACTTGCCGGGCCTGTTCCGCACGTTCGACTTCGCCAGCCCCGACGCCACCACGGCCCAGCGCTTCACGACGACGGTGCCGCAGCAGGCTCTGTTTTTGATGAACAGCCCGTTCGTCATCGAGCAGGCGAAGCACTTCGCGGCGCGGCCCGACGTGGCGCCGTTGCCGAAGGCCGAGGAGAAGATTGACCGTATGCACCGGCTGGCGTTCGGCCGCGCCGCTGATGCGGACGAGATCGCAATGGGACTGAAGTTTCTGGCGAACGCGGCGACGGTCGAGACGAAGGCGGACGGCAAAACCGTTAAACTAACGGCGTGGGAGCAGTACGCCCAGGTACTGCTGCTGGCGAACGAGTTTGCGTTTGTGGATTGAGGAGGGATGCCATGTCAAGCGTTGTTACGCCATTGATGACAGCAAAGGCATTCGCCGCACTGCCGGAACCTGCTGACGGGTCAAAGCAAGAGTTGGTGCGCGGAAAGGTTGTTACCACGCCAATACCCGGTTTTCAGCATGGTTTGATTCAAGCGACCATTGCAGCAACATTACATAATTTTGTTCTCGCCAACGGCGTTGGGCGGGTGACCGTCGAGACTGGTTTTCAAACGGAATGCGATCCCGACAGCGTGCGCGGGCCGGAGGTCGCTTTCTGGAGCAAGGAACGCATTCCGCTGGAAATAACTCCCCAGGGTTATCCGGATGTGGCCCCAGATTTGTGCGTCGAAGTGCTATCTCCGGGCGACGCTACTCCGGCAATGATTACAAAGATCCGCGAATATCTCACGCGGGGCGTCCGCCTGGTGTGGGTCGTTGATCCCGAACAACAAACGGTAACAATCTACCGCAAGCCCGGCGAAGGCCGCGTGGTGTGGGACGATGCCACCCTGACCGGCGAGGACGTTTTGCCGGGGTTCACGTGCCCTGTGGCGGAACTGTTTGCCTGAGGAGCGAGGTGACCAATGTTCGCTTCGGTCAACATGAACGACGACACCACCGCGATGTTGATTCTCCTGCCCATCGCGGGGTTGTTTGTCCTCGTACTCCTGGTCGGCCTGGGCCTGGTCATCCGCGGCACGGTGCGGCGCAAAGGCAACTGGGGCATCAACCTCAAGCTCGGCAATTGCCCGTGCTGCGGCGAACCAACCGCACCGATCCGCGTGCCCAAAAACTTGCGCCAAGCGCTGTGGGGCGGCTCGACCTGCCATAATTGCGGTCTGGAATACGACAAGTGGGGCAACGCGGTCGATGAGAACGACCTGCGCCGCCGGCACGACGAGTTTGCAGATGTCGTAAACGCCCGGTTCCAGCCTCGGCAACCCCAGCCGGACGACCGCACGACACCGCCCGGCCGAATAACCTAAGCTGGAGGATGCAGTTGCACTCCTCCCGTGTCGGTCTTCGGAAAGCAGGGATCGTTATGGTACTTCCTGGCCTGGTTGCGGTGACGTTAATCGTGGGTCTGTGGTTTGTGGCCCGCAGGGTTGTCCCGACCCGGCCGACGAATACGCACCTGGCAGACGACTTCGACCTGCACCCTTACGAAAGATACGACGGCACTGCCGCGGAGGATTCCTGATGAACCCCAAAAGCTCCGGCCTCGACCACCTGCTCGTCAACCGCCGGGAAATGCTGTGTCGGTCGGGCATGGGCTTTGCCTCGCTGGGGCTGGCCGGACTGATGGCGTCCGACAACCTCCTCACCGCCGCGACCGCGACCGCCCTCAATCCGCTCGCGCCGCGCGGGCCGCACTTTGCCGGCAAAGCCAAGCGCGTCATCCACCTGTTCATGAACGGCGGGCCGTCGCACGTCGATACGTTCGATCCCAAGCCGCTCCTGGCCAAGTACGCCGGCAAGGAACTACCCGTCCCGAACCTGCCGACCGAGCGCAAGACCGGCGCGGCCTACCCGTCGCCGTTCAAGTTTCAGAAATACGGCCAGAGCGGCATCGAGGTCAGCGAGATTTTCCCCAACGTCGCCAAGTGCGTCGATGACATCGCGGTCATCCGCTCGATGAACGCCGACGTGCCCAACCACGAGCCGTCGCTGATGCTCATGAATTGCGGCGACGCCCGGCAAATCCGGCCGAGCATGGGGTCGTGGGTGACCTACGGCCTGGGCAGCGACAACCAGAACCTGCCCGGCTTCATCGCCATGTGTCCGGGCGGCTACCCGATCCAGGAGACGCAGAACTGGCAGGCGGCGTTCCTGCCCGGTGCCTACCAGGGCACCTACATCGACACGCGCCACACCGACCTGGAAAAGCTCATCGAGCACATCAAGAACAACGGCTTGCCCCTGGCCGAGCAGCGCCGCCAGCTCGACCTGTTGCGCGAGATGAACGAACGCCACCGCCAGCGCCGCCAGCCGGACGCCCAGTTGGAAGCGCGCATCCAGTCGTTCGAGCTGGCCTACCGGATGCAGATGGACGCCAGCGACGCCTTCGACGTGAGCCGGGAACCGCAATCGGTCCGCGATATGTACGGCCCCGGCACCCAGGCCCGACAAATCCTGATCGCCCGGCGGTTGCTGGAACGCGGCGTGCGGTTCGTGCAAGTCTGGCACGGCGAGGGCCAGCCGTGGGACAACCACGACGACATCGAGGTCAACCACAAAAAGCTAGCCGTCCAGTGCGACCGGGCGATCGGCGCTCTCATCAGCGATCTCAAGCGGCTGGGCCTGTTTGAAGAGACGCTGATTATTTGGGGCG
>JBBRLG010000296.1:0-9001 GCA_038231495.1 Gemmatales bacterium
CCCCCTTCGTAAGGGGGGGAGAAGTTGCCGGTGAACGGTTACCATTCGCCTTCCCGTCGCGTGTAGATCGCCTCGCGCGAGTCGTCCACGTCCTGGGCGACCACCATGTACGGGCGCATCTCGGCGAAGGTGTCAGCCGCGCCTGGCACGGGGGCAGCGGCCGTCGCCGGCTCCTCCACGAATACGATGGCCTCGCGCACCTCGCCGGGCATCCGGGCAAGGTTGTCGGCGATTTCCTGCTTGGTCCCCCGCAGCACATGCGCTGACATCGTTAGCTCCCGTTGATGGCGACTGCTCCGCCTCGAGTCTTCTTCATTGTTCCTGCGGGACGCCCGACAATCAACCCTATTCGCCCCACGGCCGCATGAGGGTGTGGCAAAACTTTCGGGAGGTCTGCTGTAGGACGGGCTTCCAGCCCGTCCAGAGGACACGGACGGGCTGGAAGCCCGTCCTACGGGAGAAAGCCCTCCCGAAAGATTTGCCACACGGCCGCATGATCCCCCGCGCCGAACTACCTTTCCCGTCGGAATAAAGGCCGTGTCAGATCGGGTTTTCAGCGCCGTAATGGGCTTTGCACGTACAAACGGTGTCAGCCGGAGCCCCAACCCGGCTCTGCTCGACACCAGCGCCGACCGAAGGTCTCCAGTCTTCGGAGGGAGAGGAGACCTTCGGTCGGTCGCACTGGCACGGCCGGAGACCGTGCCATAACAGGGACAACAGGGTTCCCGCCATGCCGGGCGGAGTTTGGGAACGAGGAAAAATGGCGCCCTGGGGGCATCGTTCGCCGCCGATCAAGCCCCGAAGCCCGGTCAGTTCCGGCTCGAATCGTCGGAAGACAAGTTCCGCAATTGGATCTCCGGTTCGCGGTTGCAATACGTGCCCCGGTAAATCGCGCACCAGTCGTCGTGGTAGATGTCCACCCACAGCAATGACATGGTTGGAATCTTGCCTTGATCGAACAGCTTCTTCAGCTGCTTGTAATAATTGTGTTTCATGGGGTCTCGCATCTGTCATCTCTGTCGTGTGAGAATTGGGTTCCAGCGTCGTCGTTCAGCACCTTTTCTCGCTGCTGGAGCGATTCAAACGGCAAGTTGAGCTGGCGCCGCTGGGCTTCCCATATCTCGTAGAGTGGATCCTGTTTCCAAACGGCTTCACGTTCCGGGAGCCAGTAGCGGAAGGGGTCGGCCTTGCGACCCGCGCCTTCGCAAACGATCAGGCCGCGCTCGACCGCGCCGTCGAGCCAACGCCATAGCGTCGTCGAATGGGGCTTTGCGAAGTCCGGCGGCCATTCCGCGACGATGTCCTGGCGCGTCAGCTTTTGCGGGGCGTCGTCCAGAACCAACCGGAGCAGTTCCCAACAGGCCTGGAAATCCTCCTCCAGCGCGTCCGGTACGGGCAGATAATCACTGCCCTCCGCATTGAGTTCCAGGAGCAGCCGGCGCGACGTCTCGGCATGGCGCGACAAGGCGAGGAAGCGGCGCTGCCGCGTCAACGGATCGCCGCCGGGGTGGCGCATTTCGATGGACACATCCACGTAGCCGAGCAAAGCCCCGGAACCCCGCGCCGCCTGGCCGAGCGGCTTCTCCCCTTTACCCGGATGGTGGAGCAACAAAGCCGCCATGCCGGCGGCCGTCAGCGCACGCAGAGGCAGGAGCGTTTCCAGGACGCTTTGAGCGTGGTTCTCGCAACGCAGGAAAGGGGCCAACGGGTCGAACACCGCCAGGTCGATGCCATGCTGTTCGTGCAGCGCGAGAATCCGGTCGAGAAGCGTCTGCCATTCCACTCGCTCCGGAATGGTGCGGAAAGGCTGGCAGATGAAGCAAACCTGGCCGCCAAAGTCATGGAGGCGGGCGCGGTCGGCCCACAGCGCGAGCGGCTCTTCCGACACCACCACCGACTTGCCGGGTTTGACTGCCAATCCAGCCAGCGGTCCGCCTTCTTTGCGCCGCGACAATAGCAGCGACAGCAGAGTCGTCTTGCCGGCTTTCCACTGGCTGGTCAGCAGGGTCAGGTTGCCCCGTGCGACGAATCCTTGCCACAACCAATCGACCGGTTGGGGTGCGGCGGCCGTAACTTCATGGTCCCACACCTCTTGGGGAATGGTCACTTGTGTCATGGCAACAATTCCTTGGACGAGGAATTCGTTCGGGGGGGTGTCTGGGTGGGCGAATGAAACGAATTCGGGAGAGTTGTTCTCCGCAGGTGTTTCCGCGAAGAACTACCTGCTCCACCGCAACGAATCCGCAGTTAAGATGATTGGACCATGAACGGGGACGAAATGGCAGGTTGGTAGAGGCGGCGCGCCCACCAGACGGGTAACCCCTGCCGCAGGCGCAGCAGTTGGCAAGGGTAGCCCTGATAACCATGGGCGTCGTCAATCGGTGTCGAGCGCGGGGTATCTCTGCTCGCAAAGCCGCAAGCGGCAAACCGGTTACGCCTCCGCCGCCGCCTGCTTGCGGGCGAAACGCTTGCGGTCGTTCTCCTTCAAGAACGTCTTCCGCAGCCGGATCGCCTTCGGCGTGATCTCGACGTATTCGTCATCCTCGATGTACTCCAGCGCCGTTTCCAGGGTGAATTGACGCGGCGGCTTCAGGATCACTGCCTTGTCGGTGCCGCTGGCACGCATGTTTGTCAGCTTCTTCTCGCGGCAGACGTTTACGCCCAAATCGTTGTCGCGGCAGTGCTCGCCGACAACTTGGCCCTCGTACACCTGCTCGCCGGCCGGGATGAACTGGATGCCGCGGTCCTGCAAGTTGTCCAGCGCGAACGGCGTCGCCCGGCCCATCTCCGTCGAGACCATTACGCCGTTGATCCGCCCCGGTATGCTGCCGCGCGCCGGTTGGTAGTCGTAAAAATTGTGATGCACGATCGCCTCGCCCTGCGTCGCGGTCATCAGGCGCGTGCCCAGGCCGATCAGGCCGCGGGCCGGAATCGTGAATTCAATGTGCGTCAGCGCGCCCTGGTTTTCCATCTTCATACACTCGGCCCGGCGGTTGCCGACCAGTTCCATCACCGCACCCACCGATTGCGGCGGCACTTCGATCACCAAATACTCGATCGGCTCGTGGACCTCGCCGTCGATCTCCTTGGTAATCACGCGCGGCTTGCCGACCGACAGTTCAAAGCCCTCGCGGCGCATGTTTTCCAGCAGGATCGACAAGTGCAAGAGGCCGCGGCCGGCGACGTGGAACTCGTCGCGCTTCAACTCGTCGGGCCGCACTTGCAGCGCGACGTTCGATTGCAATTCCTTGTAAAGCCGTTCGCGCAGCTGGCGGCTGGTGACGTAAGTGCCTTCCTGGCCGACGAACGGCGAGTCGTTGATGCGGAAGATCATTTCCAGCGTCGGCTCGTCGATGACGATCGGCGGCAGCTGCACCGGGTTCTCGAACGCCGCGATCGTGTCGCCGATGTCCACGCCTTCGATGCCGACCACCGCACAGATGTCGCCGGCCGTGACCTCGTTGGTCTCGACGCGGCCCAGGCGCTCGAACAGGTAGAGTTGCGCCACGGTGTCTTCGAGGCGGGTGCCGTCGTGCTTGATGTGCGAGACGCGCTGGCCCTTCTTGATGGTGCCTGCGTTCACACGGCCGATGGCGATGCGGCCGACGTAGTCGCTGTGGTCCAGCGTGATGACGAGCATTTGCAACGGCGCCGTCTGGTCCACTTCGGGCGTGGGCACGTGCTTGAGGATGGCGTCGAAGAGCGGCGCCAGGGTGACCGGCTTCACGGCCATGTCGGTCGTGGCGATGCCCTGCCGGCCGGAGGCGTAGACCGTCGTGAAGTCCAGCGTGGCGTCGTCGGCACCCAACTCGACGAACAGGTCGAAGACGCCGTTGAGCACGTCGGTGACGCGGGCGTCGGGCCGGTCGATCTTGTTGATGACGACGATGGGCCGCAGGCCGCAGCCGAACGCCTTGCGCAGCACGAAGCGCGTTTGGGGCATGACGCCCTCGGCGGCGTCCACGAGGAGCAGGCAGCCGTCGGCCATGCGCAGCACGCGCTCGACCTCGCCGCCGAAATCCGCGTGGCCGGGCGTGTCGATGATGTTGATCTTCGTGTCGCCGAGCTTGACCGCAATGTTCTTGGCCAGGATGGTGATGCCGCGCTCGCGCTCGAGGTCGTTGGAGTCGAGGATCAGCCCGTGCTGGCCGCCCGCCAGCTTCTCCAGCTCTTCGCGCCGGAAGAGGCCGGATTGCCGGAGCATCTCGTCAACGAGGGTCGTTTTGCCATGATCGACGTGGGCGATGATCGCCACGTTACGGATGTCAGCACGTTTCATTCGGGAACTCTCGGGACCAAATCTTCACACCAAATACGCTTGTACTGGGAGCAATTCGGTATTATAGGGGAATGTGCAAAGGTTCGCATAGGTCAAGTCTGATGAAGAAGGGGTGAGGCCGCAGTGAAGTCACACGAGAGGAAACCGACGATGGAGTTGTACCTGATCCGGCACGGCGAGGCGTGGCCGCTGGCCGGCAGCGACGTGCAAGACGACGCCGAACGACCGCTGACCGACACGGGTCACGCGCAGGCGCAAGGTCTGGCGGCGTCGTTGCAGCGGCACGGCGTCCACCTCGACCAGGTGGTGAGCAGCCCGTTGTTGCGCGCCCGGCAGACGGCGGAAGGGCTGATGCAGAACTGGAAGACACCCTTGCCGGAGTTGCTGTTGTGCGACGCCTTGGCCCCCGACACGGCCCGGTCGCGCAAGGTAACGAAGTTCCTCCTCAAGCTGACGGCCAAGTCGTTGGCGCTGGTGGGCCACATGCCAGACCTGGCCGACTACGCGGAGTGGCTGATCGGCAGCAAGAAGGCGCAGATCGCGATCGCCAAGGGCGGCGTGGCGCGGATCGACTGCGAAGGGGAAGTGCCGGACAAGGGCACGGGGACGCTGACGTGGTTGATTACGCCGGAGTGGTGTAAGCCCTGATGTCGCCGCTTGCGGCTTAGCGCTCAGCCGCAAGCGGCGGTCACGGCCGGGTGGCCAGCGCCACCGTCGTAAAGCTGAACTCCGCGACCGGCCGCGGCGTCCAGCCGGCCGGCACGAAGCCGGCAGCCAGCCGCATTCGTTCTTCCGCCGACAAATCCGATGCCGTCACCACCACCCACACCCGGCCGTCTGCGTCCGCCGGCCGGTCCCTTCCCGCCGGGCTAAAACGCGCACCGAGGTGGTGAAAATAATACGAATGCGTCCAGTCGTTGCCGACGACGCGGTCGGACGGCAGCCGGTGGGCCTCGACGTATTCCGCCGCCGACGCCGGGTCCGCGACGGGCCACGGGATTAGCACCCGGTGCCCGGCGACGCCGGCCGGCAGTAATAACAGTACCCCAATCACCGCGACCGCCGGTCGGCAGCGCGTCCAGAGCCATGCGAACGTGGGCGGCACGCCCGCGGCGATGAACAGGATGAGCGCGGGCGCCGCGTACGCCATGACGCGCACGCCCCCGAACGGGTAACGGTGGGCCAGGGCCGCAAGCAGCGCCAGTCCGACGGGCACGCCCAGCACCAGCACCAGATCGCGCCGCCCGTTGCGCCATAAGCTCACGCCGCCGATCACCAGCAGCCCGGCGAGTGATTGGCCGAGCGGTTTACAGCAATAGCGGCACACCTCAAAGCATGACAGGAATGTCCAGGTCGGAATGGTCCACGGCCGCTCCCAGTCCGCGAAACAGTGCGTCCAGTCGCCGACGAGCCGCTGCGTCTGCTGGGCGCGGGCCGGTCCCAGCGCGAGCCAGGTGAACGCCGCAAAGACCACCGCCGTCAGGAAGGCGTAGGTTAGCCAGGTCATGAACCTGCGCTCCTTGAGGACGGCCAGGCCGAACGCCACCAGGAGGCCGCCGTAAAGGAAAGCGCCAGGATAAGACACCAGGATCGCGAAGGGTGCAATCAACGTTTGGGCCAGGATTTGTTGGACGAGGGGGCGCTGGCGTAAAGCGCAATAAAGGCTGGCAGTCAGGGCGGCGACGAACACGTCCACGCTGTAGGATTTCGACTCGCAGGTGTGCCAGAGAAGTTGTTCCGAACACGCGAACAACACCAGCGCCCAGGGGACCGCCGCGGGTAGCAGGCAATGCCGGGCGAGGTAGAGCATGAGGAGGAGGGCGCCGCAGCTGGCGAGGAACGGGACCAACCGCAGGGCCAGCGTGCTATCGCCCAGTGTTAAATAGACGGTCCGTTCCAACCACAGAAACAGCGGCGGTGCGGCTTCGTCCAGGAATAACGGGCCAAGTAGTTCGCCGTAATCCTTGTCGAGGACGTTGACGAGCAGGGCCGCCTCGTCGTGCCAGACCGGTGGTTGCCGCAGGTAGTGGTACGCGCGCAGCGACAGACCCAACAGCACGAAGCCGAGGGTCACAAGCAAAATGCGGTGCGTCGCGAGCCAGCGAACAGGCATGGAAACCTCCGTGTAAACCGCACGCCGAGGGGCGATGCTAGCAGGCGGTCGCGGGGGAGTAAAGGGGGATACCGCATGGCCGCACTGATACAATCGTAGTTTGAGATTGCCGTCGTCCCGAGAACTCCGATGCCGCGACCGCGTTCCGAACCCGTCGTCCCGCCGTGCTATGCGATGGTCCAGCCGGGCCTCGAAGAGGTCGCCGGCGAGGAGATCGCGCGCGAACTCGGCGGCGAAGTCAAAAAGAGCGGTGCCGGCATCGTCGTCTTCCGCGTGCCCGAAATCAACGAGGGCCTCCTGCGCCTGCGCACCGTCGAAGATGTCTTTCTGCTCGCCTGGGGCACCGACCAGCTGACCTACCGGGCCGAAGATTTGGAGAGCATCCGCCGCTGGACCGCCCGCCAGCCGGACTGGCAAAACCTGTTGCGCCTTCACCACACGGTCCATGCAAAACCCAAGGGCAAGCCGACCTACCACCTCGTCGCGCAAATGGTTGGGCACCACGCCTACCTGCGTCGCGACGCGCGCAAGGCGCTGGCCGAGGGTTTGGGCGGCGTCTTCCCGGCAAGCTGGCGGCACGCGGAGGAGAACGCGGCGGTCGAAGTGTGGCTGAGCATTGACGCGGCGACGGCGGTGTGCGGACTGCGGCTGTCGGACCGGACGATGCGGCACCGCACCTACAAGCTGGAACACCGCCCGGCGTCGCTGCGGCCCACCGTCGCCGCCGCGATGGTACGCCTCGCGGGCGTACGGCCGGGCCACGTCGTCCTCGACCCGATGTGCGGTGCCGGTACGCTGCTCGCCGAGCATTTGAACGCCGCCCGCGCCGTCCGCGGCGACCACAAACCGCCGCTGGGTGGCGACCTCGATTACAGCGCCGCCCGCGCCGCCGCCGTGAACCTGCGCCGCGTCGGGCCGGCGCACATTCTGCGCTGGGACGCGCGTCGGCTGCCGCTGGGCGACGCCTCGGTGGACCGCATTCTGTCCAACCCGCCGTTCGGCAAACAGTTGGAGACGCCGGAGGCGATCGGGCCGCTGTACCGGGCCATGATCCCCGAATACGACCGGGTGTTGCGGCCGGGCGGTTGGGCGGTGTTGCTGACCAGCGAGGCACCGGTTTTGTATGCCGCGGGCCGTGCCGCCGGCTGGAAGGCAGTGCGCCAGGTGAAGGTGCGGGTATTGGGGCAAATGGCTGTCGTTAGCGTCTGGCGGAAGCCCGACTGATGGGATACGATGGGGGGTATCGGAGAAGATCGGGTGTCGGGTGTCGGAGAAGATCGGGTGTCGGGCGTCGGGTGTCGGGTGTCGGAATTGGCTGACAGCTAATAGCTGACAGCTAACAGCTATTTGTTTTCCTGTATTTCCGACCCCCGACCCCCGCTCCTGCCGACACCCGCGGGAAGAGGCGAACGGCGATGTTAGTTTCCAAGTTAAGTTGTCCGAAGTGCAAAACCGTCTTACGGCCGGCCAAGCCCCTCCAGGCCGGCAAGAAGGTCAAGTGCCCCAAGTGCGCCAACGACTTCACGGCGGAAGAAGGCGACGCCGAAAAGCACCCTCCGGCCAAGGTCAAGGCAGAACCCGCCACCGACGGCAAGGCGAAACCCGCCGCCCCCAAGAAAGCTGCCGCCGAAAAGACCGTGGCACCGAAGGCAGCCCCCGCCAAGCCCGCCGATGACGACGACGACGACGGCCCCGCCACCTACGGCATCATCGAAGCGGACCGGCCCAAGACCCAGGAAGACCTCGACCGCGAGGAAGCGGAGGCTTTGGAAGAGGAGGAGGACGACGACGAGGACGGCGACGGCGAAAAGAAGAAAAAGAAGAAGGACAAGGTCGATTTCGTCCCCGACCACTCGATCAAGGACTTGCGCGGCCCGGCCCAGATCGCGGTCATCCGGCCGTCGAACATGATCATCCTCAACGGCGTCGTGGGTTTCTTCGGCTGGATCATCCTCTTCATCATTCTGATTATCCCGGTCGTCTTTCCGGACATTGCCGAAGAGGTGGACCCCGACGCCAAGTCGGTCAAGAGCCAGCCGGGCCTGTCGATCCCCGACGGGCTGTCGGGGTTGAGTAAGCCGGGCAGCGCCGCCCTGAACGCGCCGTCCCAGAGCGCCAAGGACAAGGAAAAGGACAAGAAGCAGGGTCTCGTAAAAATCTACGACTGGGACCTGACCACGATGGCGCTGTTCCCGTGGTTCCTGTTCATCCTGTTCCTTAGCCCCATCTTCGTGGGCATCGCCTACGCCTGCGTGATGACCTACGGTGCGGTGCAGATGCAAAACCTGGAGTCGCGCACCTGGGGCATTGTTTCCAGCGCCATGTGCATCTTGCCCGTGTCCACGGGCGGCTTCGTCATGGTCATATCGATTGTCATCACGCTGGTCGTCTACGGCATAACCGATAGTCTGGGTTGGGTCGCCTTTATCCTGATCTTGTTCCTCGGGCTGGAGACGCTCAGCTGCATCGGCCTCGGCGTCTTCGGGCTGGTGACGCTGAACCGGAAAGCCGTGATCGACGGTTTCAACTACATTCCGGACGCTTGAGCGTCTACGTTTTTGGCGAGCCGGGAGCGTAAGCGACCGGAGTCTGTCACTGAAACTCACTCC
>JBBRLG010000297.1:0-9000 GCA_038231495.1 Gemmatales bacterium
CTACGAATCGGCTTGCTTGGCGTGGCCGACCCACCGTAGCCGCAAGCGGCCCGCGTGCCGGCTGGACTGCGGCAACGCAGCCGGCGTGCCAGCCAGCAAGCGGGCCGCTTGCGGCTACGGGCGGGGTTCCGCCAGCAAGCGGCGTCGAGCCGCCGCACTCCAAAGGGAAAAGACCGCGCTTGATCCCGCACCAGAAGCTTGCACGCGCTTCGGGCCTGCCTTACCATCGAGATGGGGCGTGCCAGCGCTCGGCCTAGAAAATCGGAATTGCTTGCGACGAACGAGCGAAAGAGCCTCCCCGTAACAACCGGGGAAGCCATGCGGCCGACAGGACGCCGGCCGACCGCTACCGCATAGGAGTCACCACCATGAGTTTGCTATCCCGTCTTTTTTCGCAGAACAAAAACGGCGGTCGTGACCCGCGGCCCGCCGGCGCGCGGTTGACCCTCGAAGCGCTGGAAGACCGGACCTTGCTTTCCTCCGCGCGGGTCGTGCCGCTGGCGCAGGGCATCGACAACCACGCGACGTTTCACCGCCTGGTCGATGCCCTCGGCGTCAGCACCGCGGCCGGCGACATCGTCACCATCGAACCCGGCTCCACCGCGGACACCAGCACCGTCGCGGTCGCGGACAACGGCATCACAATCCAGAGCGACCCCAACACGCCCGGCAGCATTTTGCCGGTCTATAACCTCCTGTTGACTGCCTCCAACGTAACCCTGTCGCGCCTGAACCTCGGCACCGTCACGATCAACCCGAACTTCACCGGCAACGCGGTGGTGCGCTCCCAGCTGAACACGGTCAACATCCTGGGCGGGACGAGTGGCGCGGGCGGGAACGTCATCGACCAGGATGTCATTACGGGTTCGGTGATCCTGTCCGGCACCCCGGCGACGCCGCAGTCCGGCAACCGAATTACGAACAACACGTTCAACAGCTTCACGGTCAATTCGTCGAACGCCATCATCGCCGTCGCGGACAACAGTGCCGTGGTCGTCCAGAACAACGTCATTGTCGGCGCGGGGTCGAGCGGCCAGGACGGCATCTCGATCACGCGCGGCGTCAACCACCTCATCGCCAACAACACGATTGCCCTGAACGGCGCCGACCTCACGAGCCACGGCATCATCGTGCAGAATCCCGGCGGCGGCCCGCTGATGACCGCGACCGTCACCAACAACAGCATCGTGACCGGGCACGGCGTTGGCCTGTTCCTCAACGCCTTCAGCGACACCAGTCTGCAGGCGCTGGTGCAGGGCAACGACTTCCACGGCAACGCCATCGGCGTGGACTACCTGGGCAGCGGCGGCAGCTCGATCGCCTCCGACCTGGGCGGCGGCTCGAACGGCCTGGGGTCGAGCCTGGGCGGCAACAACTTCCGCGGCTTCCCCGCGCAAGGTACAAACAACGGTGCCGCGATCCGCCTCAACGGCGTCGGTGCCGGCTCGTCCCTGGCCGCCGAACTGAACATCTTCGACGACCCGAACAGCGCCCCCAACACGGTCTTCGTCGGCGGCCTCGGCGGCGTTGATCTGACCCAGGCGTTGTCGAACCAACGGGGCTTTGTACAAACGTTGTTCAACGACCTGCTCGGCCGCACCGGCACGGTGGCGGAACTGGACACCTGGGTCAAGGTGCTGACCGCCGCCCCGACGGGCCAGGCGAACGTGGTGAACGGCATCCTGCGTTCCGACGCGGCGCTCGGCCGTATCGTGGACAGCTACTATCTGAAATTTCTCGGCCGCACCTCGGACCAGGGCGGCCGCAACTTCTGGGTGGGCCTGATCAAGAACGGCTCGTCGCTGGAATCGATCCAGGCCGGCTTCATCTCGTCGACGGAGTTCCTCAGCAGCAACAACAGCGACTACATCCAGGGTCTGTACCGCACCTTTCTGGGCCGCACGGGCAGCGTCGGCGAGGTCGCGTTCTGGTACGGCAAGTTGCAGCAGACGAGCGGCCTGGCGACGACGGCCCAGGGTTTCGCGGCCGCCGCCGAAAACCGCGGCTCGTTCGTCCAGACCGTCTTTACGAACCTGCTGCACCGCACGCCGAGTACGGCGGACGTGAATTTCTTCGCGAACCAGAAGGGCGACTTGCTGGCGCTGCAACAACAAATTCTGAGCACGCCGGAGTTCTTTAGCAAGGGTTGAGACAGCCTTTCAGGACCAGACAACCGGACGCCGCTTGCGGCTTTGCACCTTTTGCAAAGCCGCAAGCGGCGTTGTTGCGTTGAACCGGCGTAACAGGTGCATTCGCGCCAGGGCATTGTCTTCGGCAAGTCGCGGCGGAAAAACGCGGCACAGGCAACGCGATCGCGAACAACACGGTCCTCCTATCCGGCGGCGACGCCAAGACGCAGGCCGTCGAGGTGGACAATTTAACCGGCGCGGTCACGACGATCAGCGTGAAGAACAACGTGCTCTCGACCGGCAAGGGCGACGGCCTGTTCATCAACGCCGACGACGACGGCAACCTGGCGGCGCTGGTGCAGGGCAACGACTTCCACGGCAACGCCATCGGCGTGGATTACGTCGGCAACGGCGGCACGACGATCAGCTCCAACCTGGGCGGCACGGTGGTCGGCCTCGGCCAGTTCATCGGCGGCAACAACTTCCGCGGCTACCCGGCGACCGGCACCAACGCCAGCGCCTCGATCCGCCTGCGTAACGTCGCCGCCGGCGCGACGCTGGCCGCGCAGTTCAACACCTTCGACGCGAACCCGGCCGCGACGACGTTCGTGGTCGCCGGCGTCGGCGCGATCGACGTGAGCCAGCCGCTTACGCAGCCGCGGGCTTACGTCCAGAACCTTTTTAACTCGATCCTCGGCCGTACCGGCAACCTTGCCGAACTCGACTTCTGGGTCAACCTTTCCAACACCGACCCGGCCGGCCGGGCCGCGGCGGCCAACGGCATCCTGCGCTCGGACGCCTCGTTGCGACGCATTGTCGATGGCTATTATCTGAAATACTTGGGTCGCGTCGCCGACACCGCGGGCGAACACTTCTGGGTGGGCCTGATCCAGGGCGGCTCGACGTTGGAGAGCATCCAGGCCGGCTTCATTTCGTCCGCCGAGTTCCGGGCGAACAACAACAGCGACTACGTTCAGGGTTTGTACCGCACCTTCCTGGGCCGGACCGGCACGGCGGCGGAACTGGCCTTCTGGTACAACCAGCTCCAACAGCCCAACGGCTTGGCGACGACCGCTTTGGGTTTCGCGACTTCGACCGAGAACCGTTCCAGTTTCGTGCAGTCGTTGTTCCAGACGTTCGTGCACCGGCCGGCGAACAGCGGCGACGTGTCCGGCCTGATCGGCCAGACGGCGGACTTGTTGATAATGCAGGGCGAAGTGCTGAGCAGCGGCGAGTATTTCAGCCGGGGGTGAGGGCCGGTTGCCCGACTACAACCCGATTAAAGAACGGGCCACCTGAACCGGGTGCCTTGTGCCGCTGGCGGCTTTGCGGGGAAAACCGCAACGCCGCCAGCGGCCATCGTTGCGCTCCGCGGCAAGCCCCGTTCACGGGCTGCAAGACACATGCACCTTCCACCCACTTTCCCGCTGTCCATGCAGTTTTGAGCGACGACCCGAAATTGGTCCTACCCACCGCCGCCGTCCCGCATAGGATTTCCTTTGCGACTTAGGCCCCCCCGCCAAACTGATGTTTGGGACTCGGCCCCTCCGTTTGGCGATTGCAGCGAACCCCGTACGTTCTCCCACCGCAGTTTAACCTTCAAGGCAGATTCGGTATGCGCAACAACCTCCACCTCTCTTCCCGCCTCCGCCCCGGCGTCGTGCTGTTGGCCCTGGTCCTGGTGCTGCCGCTCGTCGGCCGTGCGCCGGTGCAGTCCGCCGACGAGCCGAAAGCACCGGCGAAATTGGAGATCAAACCCGGCGACCATATCTGTATCATCGGCAACACCCTCGCCGACCGTATGCAGCACGACGGCTGGCTCGAAACGTATTTCCATAGCCGTTTTCCCAAGCACGACCTCGTCTTTCGCAACCTCGGCTTCTCGGCCGACGAGGTGACGACGCGCCTGCGGTCGCAGTCGTTCGGCACGCCCGACCAGTGGCTGGCCGGGTCCGCCCCCGTCCCCGAACCCACCCGGCTCGTCACCCACGTCGGCGTCCGCGAGAACCGGTTTGAGACGACCAACACCCGCGCCGACGTGGTGTTCGCCTTCTTCGGCTACAACGAATCGTTTGCCGGGCAGGCCGGCCTTGAGGCGTTCAAGAAGGACCTCGAAGCCTTCCTCAAGCACACGCTCACCCAACGGTACAACGGCAAAACCGCCCCGCGCCTCGTCCTCTTCTCGCCGGTCGCCCATGAAGACCTGAAGGACCGCAACCTGCCCGACGGCCGTGAGAACAACGTCCGCCTCGAAATGTATACCAAAACGATGGCTGAAGTCGCCAGCGCGTTTAACGTGCCGTTCGTGGACTTGTTCCATCCCACCCAAACCCTGTATCCCAAGGCCGCAAAGCCGCTGACGATCAACGGCATTCACTTGAACGAGCGCGGCAACGAGGCGGTGGCCAAGGTCATCGACAAGACGCTCTTCGCCGGCGACCCGGAGCCGAAGCGCGACCCGCAGGCGTTGGAGAAACTGCGCCAGGCCGTCAGCGACAAGAATTTCGTGTGGTTCAACCGCTACCGCGTGATGGACGGCTTCAACGTCTACGGCGGCCGCGCCTTCGAGAAGTACGCCAATCAGCAGTCCAATTACGAGGACCAGCAACGAGAGTTGGAAATCATGGATGTCATGACTTCTAACCGCGACAAGCGCGTCTGGGCGGTCGCGCAGGGCAAGGATTTGAAGATCGACGACAGCAACGCCCCGCCTCTGATTCCGGTGAAAACGAATAAGCCCGGCAACGGCCCCAACGGCGAATTCATCCTCCTCGACGGCGAGACGGCCATTCAGAAAATGACCGTGGCCAAGGGCATGAAGGTCACGCTGTTCGCGTCGGAGAAGGAGTTTCCCGAGTTGGCCAAGCCGGTGCAGATGCAGTTCGACCCGCAGGGCCGGCTGTGGGTCGCCGTCTGGCCGAGCTACCCGCACTGGAAACCCACCGAGGAGCGCAACGACAAAATCCTCATCTTCGAGGACACCAAGGGCACCGGCAAAGCCGACAAGATGACGGTCTTTGCCGACCACCTGAACTGCCCGACCGGCTTCGAGTTCTACAACGGCGGCGTCCTCGTCGCGCAAGCGCCGGACCTCATTTTCCTCAAGGACACCAAGGGCACCGGCAAGGCGGATTACAGCGCCCGCGTCGTCCACGGCCTCGACTCGGCGGACTCGCATCACACCTCCAACAGCTTCGTCCTCGACCCCGGCGGCGCACTCTATTTCCAGGAAGGCACGTTCCACCACACCCAGGTCGAGACGCCGTACGGCCCGCCGCAGCGCTGCGTCAACGCCGGCGTTTTCCGCTACGAGCCGCGCGCCCAGAAGTTTGACGTTTACGTCACTTACGGCTTTGCCAACCCGCACGGCCACGTCTTCGACCACTGGGGTGAGGACATCGTGGTCGATGGCACCGGCGCTAACCCGTACCCCGGCTCGGTCTTCTCCGGCCACCTGGATTACCCGCAGAAGCACGCCCACCCGCCGCAGGTCTACCAGCAACGCACCCGCCCCTGCCCCGGCATGGAAATCCTTTCCAGCGGCCACTTCCCGAAGGAGAACCAGGGCAACCTGCTGGTCGGCAACGTCATCGGCTTCCAGGGCATTTTGCAATACAAGCTCGACGACAAGGGTGCCAGCCTTGCAGGCACCGAGGTCGAGCCGATCCTGTCGTCCACCGACCCGAACTTCCGCCCGTCCGACTTGAAGGTCGGGCCGGACGGCGCGATCTGGTTCATCGACTGGCAGAACCCAATCATCGGCCACTTGCAGCACGCCATCCGCGACCCCAACCGCGACCGGACCCACGGCCGCATCTACCGCGTCACCTACGAAGGCCGCGAACTGCTCAAGCCGACGAAGATTGCCGGCGAACCGATTGAAAAATTGCTGGACGTGTTGAAATCGCCGGACGACCGCGTGCGTTACCGCGCCCGCATCGAGCTTGGTGGCCGGGACAGCGATCAAGTGGTCGCCGCCGCCAAGAAGTGGGTCATGGGCCTGGACAAGAAAGACGCCAATTACGAGCACCACCGGCTCGAAGCGCTGTGGCTCTGCCAGTCCCACAACGTCGTGGACATGGACCTGCTCAAGCAGGTGTTGGCGTCTCCGGACTTCCACGCCCGCGCCGCCGCCACACGCGTTTTGTGCTACTGGCACGACCGCGTCTCGAACGCGCTGGAACTGCTGAAGAAGCAGGCCGAGGACGAGTCGCCGCGCGTCCGGCTGCAGGCGATCCGGGCCGCGAGCTTTTTCCCGGTGCCCGAAGCCATCGAGATCGTGCTGATCGCCTCGGAGAAGGCCGGCGACCCGTACCTCGATTTCGTCCGCGGCGAGACGAAGAAGCAACTCGACCCGATCGTCAGCAAGGCGATCAAGGAAGGCAAGGAAATCAAATTCACGACGACCGCGGGTGCGCGCTACTTTCTGAAGAACGTCAGCACCGACGACCTGCTGAAGTTGCCGCGGTCGCAGGGCGTCTACCTGGAACTGCTGTTCCGCAAGGGCGTGCGCGACGACTTCCGCCGGGAGGCGCTGACCGGCCTGGCGAAGCGCAACAGCAAGAGTGAGCTGCGCGTGCTGCTCGACGCGGTGCGCAGCCACGACGCCCAGGGCGGCAACCAGGAGGAGAGCGTCGCCTACGACCTGGTGCGCCTGCTCACCGACCGCGATGCCAAGGAGCTGGGCGAGGCGCGCGACGACCTGGTAAAGCTGGCGACGACGGCCAAGACGCCGTTGACGCGCGAGTTGGGTTTCGTCGCCCTGATCGCGGCGGACGGCACCGTGGACAAGGCGTGGGAGTTGGCCACGAAATCCGTGTCGTCGCTGCAAGACCTCGTTAACGCGATGCCGTTGGTCCGCGACTTCGGCCAGCGGGCCGCGCTCTACCCGAAGGTGGAAGGGCTGCTCGGCGGACTGCCGAAAGACCTGGCGGCGACGTTGCCGAACGCCAAGACGACTTCGGGCCGTTTCGTCCGCATCGAACTGCCCGGCAAGAACAAAACGTTGACCCTGGCGGAGGTCGAGGTGTTCAGCGGCGGCCGTAACATCGCGCCGAACGGCAAGGCGTCGCAAAGCAGCACCGCCAGCGGCGGCGAGGCGAGCAAGGCCATCGACGGCAACAAGAGCGGCAAATACGGCGACGGCGGCCAGACCCATACAGAAGTGAACGGCACCAACCCGTGGTGGGAGGTCGATCTCGGCGGCGAGTTCCCGATCGAGTCGGTGGTGGTCTACAACCGCGGCGACGACGGCCTGGGCAAGCGTCTGGAAGGCTTCACGCTCAAGGTGCTGGACAACGGCCATAAAACCACCGTGTTCGAGCGCAAAAAGGTCGCGGCCCCGGAGGTCAAGTCGGCGTTCGAGGTCGGCGGCGATTCGCCGGAGCGGACAGTGCGCCGGGCGGCGATGAACGCGCTGCCGTCGGTGCGCGGCAAGGAGGCGGAAGCCTTCAAGTCGCTGGCCCGCTTCGTCAAGGACGACGCCGAGCGCCCCGCCGCGGTGCAGGCGCTCTTGCGCATCCCCGCGGCCAACTGGCCCAAGGAGGAGGCGACGCCGCTGCTCGACCCGCTGCTCGCCGCCATCAAGAAAGTGCCGGCGGCCGAGCGCACCACGCCCGTCGTGCTGGACGCCATGCAGCTTGCCGACAGTATCGCAACGCTCCTGCCGCTGGACGAGGCGAAGAAGGTCCGCAAGGAGTTAGGCGAACTGGGCGTGCGCGTCATTCGGCTGGCGACCGTGGTCGAGCAGATGCGCTACGACAAGGAGCGCTTCGCCGTCAAGGCCGGCAAGCCGGTCGAGGTCGTGCTGGAAAACGTGGACCTGATGCCGCACAACTTCGTCGTGACCCAGCTGGGCGCGATGGAGGAGATCGGCCAGCTTGCAGAGGCCCAGGCCACGCAGCCCGGCGCGGCCGAGCGCGGCTACGTCCCGAATTCCGCCAAGGTGCTGGTAAAGAGCCGGCTCGTGCAGCCGCGCGAGACGGAGAAGATCGGGTTCACCGCGCCGACGGTGCCGGGCGTTTACCCCTACGTCTGCACCTACCCCGGCCACTGGCGGCGGATGTACGGGGCCATGTACGTCGTCGCGGACCTGGACGAATACCTGGCCAACCCGGAAGCCTACCTGGCGAAGAACCCGCTGCCGATCAAGGACGACCTGTTGAAATTCGTCCGCCCGCGCACCGAGTGGAAGTTCGAGGAACTAACCGCGTCGGTGGACGAAATGAAAGATGGCCGCTCGTTTACGAACGGCAAGCAGTTGTTCCAGGTGGCGGCGTGCGTGTCGTGCCACAAGTTCAACGGCACCGGCACCGACTTCGGCCCGGACCTCATGAAGCTGGACCCCAAGCAGCAAAAGCCGGTGGAAATCCTGCACGACATCATCGACCCGTCGTTCCGCATCAACGAGAAGTATTACCAGTACACCTTCGATCTGAAATCGGGCAAAGCGATCACCGGCATGATTCTGGACGAGAAAAACGGTGTGGTAACGGTGATCGAGAACCCCCTGGTAAAGGTCGCCCCCCTTCTCTTGAAGGTGTCCGACATCGATATGCGGACGAAGTCGCCTGTGTCCATGATGCCGAAGGGTCTGCTGGACAAGCTGACGCGCGAGGAGATTCTGGACCTCGTGGCGTATGTGATGTCGAAGGGCGACGCCAACCACCCGCTGTTTAAGGGGGAACATCACCACTAATGCGGCGGTTAAGCGCAAAGCCGCAAGCGGCGTGCAGCGGCCGCTTCCTTGCCTCAACGCGGTCCAATTTGACACAAACGCCCGTAGCCGCAAGCGGCGGGGGGGGGGGGGTGGGCCCGGGGGATAGGCCGAGGGTGGGCCGGGGGGCCAACAAACGGGGGGGGGACCCCCGCC
>JBBRLG010000298.1:0-8978 GCA_038231495.1 Gemmatales bacterium
CTCCCGCATCTTGAGGATTGCTTCCCGGCGACTCTCTATGGAATAGGCCGGTAGCGCGGGAACCAACCGAGCCACGAGGTTGCCATGTCGTGTAATCGTTATCTCCTCACCCGCCGCGACCCGTTCGAGGAGTTGCGAAAACCGCGTTTTGGCTTCGTAGGCTCCGACAATGTTCGCCTCAGAAGTTTTCATTCCCGCACCATTTCCCAAGCACATCAGACTAGCCTTAGACTAGTCTAATTGGTTTCCTCATCCGAATCAATTCAAATCGACTCCTGCGAAGAGGTTCAGCATCTCTCTGACGATGCGCGTCCACTCCCGCAGACCAGACAGAAAAAGTTCAACAGCCGTCTTGTCGCCCCAAGCTCCCGCCTCGACGCTCGCCTGGCAAATCAGGCATCGCCGGGGCTTTGCACAAAAAAGGGTTTTCGATAGAGCTTTGCGCCTCTGCCGGAAGACGGTGGTGGAGTGGCGAACGGGCCTGGTTCCAACGCGGGTGGCCAAGGAAGTAGCCGGGGGTCCCGGACGTGGCGCGGCGGTGCCTCCGGGGTCGAATGCTTTAAGTCTTTGCCCGGCCAGAAGTTGCACCTTGGGAAATTCGTTCGGGGGGGTGTGTGGGTGGGCGAATGAAACGAATTCCACGGGTTGCCGCGCGCGGGCCGCTTTTGAACCCAGTCCGCCAACCGTGGAGGACTGCAACGTCTTTGGCGGACTCGCCTAGCTGCCAAAATGACATTTTTGTGCAAAGCCCATCGCCGGTGTTTACTTCCCCGGTTCCTTCACCAGCCAGACGTTGCGGAACTGCACGGGGTCGCCGTGGAACTGCAACAGGATCGGCCCCGGCGTACACACGTCGCCGCCCATGCCGGCTCGCGTGTTGTCCGACGTGATCTTCAGCTTGTCGTGAATCTTGACGCCGTTGTGGACCACGGTAATCACCGGCGGCTCGGTCTTTTTGCCGTCCGCGCACTTCGGCGCCGTGAATTCGATGTCGTAGCTCTGCCAGACGGTCGGTGCCTTGCACGCATTCTGCGACGGGGCGGCTACCTCATAGATCGCGCCGCAATCGTTGTTCTTTGAATCCAGGCCGTAGCTGTCGAGAATCTGCACCTCGTAACGACCTTGCAGGTAGACGCCGCTGTTGCCGCGACCCTGGCCCTTCTTATCCGCTTCGTAAGGCACGCGGAACTCGACGTGCAGTTTGAAAGTGCCGTCGAACTTTTCCTTCGTGATGATGTCCTGCTTGTCGCCCTGCATGATGCCGCCGTCGAGCAGTTTCCATTCGGCTTTTTTGCCGTCGCGGCCGGTCCAGCTGTCAAGGCTCTTGCCGTCGAAGAGGACGAGCGCGCCCTTGGGCGGCTCGACGCTCTTCATGTCTTCCTTATCGGCCTTTTTGGCGACCTTGAGATCGCTGATGTCGCCATACGGGTCCGCCGCCCTGCCGACCAGCACGACCCCGAACAGCACCGCCAACCCGAGCCACCGGTTTCGCGTCACGATTTTGCCTCCCGTTGAAGAAGTCCAGTGCATCCCTGGATACCCACCCGGCATCTTAGCAAGGGAGTCGGCGACGTGCCACGGTGCGCCCGCGAACTTTGCACTCTGCCGAATCTCCTTGCTCATCCCCGCGCGGTCGGTTACTTTTCTTAGTCGGGTGCAGCGCCGCACTTGTGCGGAGTGGGCGATCTGCGATAATCTGAAGTGCCTTTCCTCTCCCGCAGTCGGAGAGCCGAGTCATGTCATCGTCCTGGACGTGTGTGAATGGACACCACTGGTCAGACCGGTCGGGCACACTCCGCCCTGCCGCCTGTCCAATTTGTGCGTCCGCGCCTGTCAACAACGGCAATGCCGGTGACGACGCGGCTTTGCTCGGCGTGCCGGCATTGTTGCCCTTGCTGCTTGCGAGCGTTAACGACGGCATCGTCCTCGCCGACATCCACGGACGCTTGACGTTCGTGAACCAACAGGCCGAACATCTGCTCGGCAGCGGCCTGCTCGACACACCCCTCGCGGAACTGCCACACCGTTACGGCATGTACCACGCCCAGAACGGCTATCTCCTGGCCGCAGCCGACTTACCCTTGAGCCGGGCGCTGCGCGGCGAAGAGGGCGGCACCGTCGAGGTATTTGTCAACAACGCGGAGATGCGCCGCGGTGTCTTCTTGGGGCTTAGCGCCCGCAAGCTGCACGACGCGGAAGGCGCATTGCGCGGCGGCCTGATGATTCTCCGCGACCAAACCGATAGCCACTTCCTCGAACAACGCCTGATGCTCAACCAGATGCTCATCCAGGCGCTCATGGACCACGTACCAAACACCACCATCTATTTCAAGGACCTGGAAAGCCGCTATCTGCGCGTCAACCGCGCCCTGAGCGAGCAGTTCGGCCTGGCCGACCCGCTCGAAGTCATCGGCCGGCCGGATTACCATTTCTACGACGACGACTACGCCCGACAAACCCTCGCCGAGGAACAGGACATCATCCGCACCGGCACGACGCACATCAACCAGGAGGAAAAGCAGCGCTGGCTCGACGGCCACGAGCGCTGGGTGAGCGCCACGCGCATGCCCTTGCGCGACTCCGGCGGCGAAATCATCGGCACGTTCGGCCTGGCCCGCGACGTGACGGAGCGCGTCGAAACGATGGCAGCGCTCAAACACAGCGAAGCCCGCTTCCGCAACCTCTTCGCCTGCTCGCCCGATGCGGTGTTCGTCGAGGACCACGTCGGCGTGATCCTGGACGTGAACCCGGCCGCCTGCCAGCTACACGGCATGACCGCGGAGGAGCTGATCGGCCGCAACATTCTGGAATTGATTCCGACGGCCCTGCACGCCGAAGCCGCCGACCTGTTCTGCGAGATGGTCGCGGGCAAGCGCGAACACCTGGAAGCGTGGAGCTGGACGAAGGAAGGTCTGCCCATCCCCGTCGAAATCGTCGCCCGGCCGATCGACCACGGCGGCACGCCCGCCCTGCTCATTCACGTCCGCGACATTACCGAGCGGAAGCGTACGGCAGAACAACTGCTCAAACTCTCGCACGCCGTGGAACAAACGGCGGACGGCGTCTTCATCACCGACCGGGCGGGCCTAATCCAGTATGTCAACCCGGCCTTCGCACAAATGACGGGCTACTCCCCCGCTGAGGTCCTGGGTCAGTCGCCGCGGCTGCTCAAGTCGGACCGGCACGACCGGGATTTCTACCACCGGCTGTGGGAAACCATCCTTTCAGGCCGGACGTTTCGGGCCGTCTTGACCAACCGCAAGAAAGACGGCGAATTGTTCTTCTCGGACCAAACCATCACGCCGCTGAAGGACGCCGCGGGTCAGGTGACGCACTTCGTTTCGACCTGCAAGGACATCACCGAGAGCAAGGCCGCCGAGGAAGAACTGCACCGGAGCCGCGAGCGCTTCGCCCTGGCCGTGCAGGGGTCGAAAGACGGCATCTGGGATTGGGACATGGTAACGGACGAGGTTTACTACTCGCCGCGCTGGAAGGGGATGCTCGGCTGTGCGGACCACGAGATTCAAAACCACTTTTCAGAGTGGCAAAGTCGCCTGCACCCCGACGACCGGGAACGCGCCCTGGCCACGATCAAAGAGTACGTCGAGGGGGTAATTCCCGACTACGAACTGGAACACCGCCTCCTGCACAAGAACGGCACTTACCGCTGGATTCTGGCGCGCGGCGTGGCCTTCCGCGACGTCGACGGCAAGCCCTACCGCATGGCCGGTTCGCACACCGACATCACGGGCCGCAAGCGCGTCGAGGTCGAATTGCGCCAGGCCAAGGAAGCTGCCGAGGACGCCAGCCGGGCCAAGAGTCAATTCGTCGCCAACGTCAGCCACGAACTGCGCACGCCGCTCAATGGCATCCACGGCATGACGCAGCTGCTGCTCGACACCAAGCTCGACGCCGAACAGCGCGAATACTTGACGACCATGCAGTCCTCCGTGAACGCCCTGCTCACGGTCATCAGCGACGTACTCGATTTTTCCAAGATCGAAGCGGACCGACTGGAACTCGACCCGACCGATTTCGACCTGCGGCCGGCCCTGGCCGAGGCGCTCAAGCCGTTCCTCGTCCGCGCCCACGGCAAAGGGCTGGAACTCGCCCTGGAAGTCGCGGAGGACGTGCCGGACCGGCTCGCCGGCGACTGGCCGCGCCTGCGCCAGGTAATCCTGAACCTCGTCGGCAACGCCATCAAATTTACCGAACGTGGTGGCGTGTTCGCCCGGCTCGAGCGCGCGGGCGGCACCGAGGCCGGCGACGCGCGCGTGTTCCTGCGGTTTACCGTCCGCGACACGGGCATCGGCATCCCGGAGGAAAAGCAGCGGGCCGTTTTCGAGCCGTTCACCCAGGCCGACGGCTCCATGACGCGGAAGTACGGCGGCACCGGCCTCGGACTGACCATTTCGGACAAACTGGTTCGCTTAATGGGCGGCGCCCTCCACGTCGAAAGCACACCCGGCGTCGGCAGCACGTTCGGTTTTACGGTGACGCTGTGGCTGCCGACGAACCCCGCGCCACCGTCCAGCGCACCGGAAGCCGCCGGCTCGGCACAACCGGCCCTGTCTGCCGCTGCCGAACGGTCGTTGCACTTGCTGCTGGTCGAGGACAATAGCGTTAACCAGAAAGTCATCGATTGTTTGTTGCGAAAACAGGGCCACACGTTTACATTGGCCCAAAACGGCTTGGAGGCATTGGAGGCGATTGAACGCGAAACCTTCGACGCCGTGCTGATGGACGTGCAGATGCCGGGGATGGACGGGTTGGAGGCGACCCGGCGGATTCGCGCGGGGGAAGCCGGCACGCCGCGACACGTGCCGATCATCGCCATGACCGCTCACGTGATGAAGGGCGATCGCGAACGCTGTATGGAGGCGGGGATGGACGCCTACCTTCCCAAGCCGGTGGATTTACAAAAGCTAACGCGCCTGCTGGCCGAACTGGTTGTTCCCACGGACGCCCCTGAAAAGGATTTCGTCATGCAAAACGGCTTGGACCATTCGTCGTCCGCCGGCGCGGTGTTGGCAGTCCTGCCGGCGGACAGCTCGGTACTCGAGATCGAACCGGTCCTGGACCTGGCCGAAGCGCTGGAACGAGTCGGCGGCGACGAAAAATTACTGGATGAATTGTTCCGTATTTTCCGGGCGGACGCGCCCGGCTGGCTCGCCGACGCGCGGTCGGCCATCAGCCGCGGCGATGCCAAGCTCCTCCGGCGGGCGGGGCATACGATCAAAGGGGCCGCCAGCAGCCTGGGCGCGCACCAAACCCGCACTGCCGCCGAACGGCTGGAAGAACTCGGCCGCAATGACCGCTGGGACGGCGCGGACGCCGCGTGTACCGAATTAGAGCAAGCTCTGGCGCGCCTGGACGCCGAGACGGCGTTTTTCAAACCGAGGCCTTAACTTCTTGGGGAGACCACTCATGTCGTCGCAATCCACTCCGCAATCGGCAGCCCCTGACAAGGCCGACCCGGTCGTCCTGCCGGCGATGCATAACGTACTGGTGGTGGACGATTCGACCGTGGATCGCCATCTGGCCGGCGGCCTCGTCCAGAAGATGGAAGGCTGGAAGGCCAGCTTTGCCGGCAACGGCGTCGAGGCGCTGGCGGCCATGGAACAGCACATGCCCGACATCGTGCTGACCGACATGCTGATGCCCGAAATGGACGGTCTGGAACTCGTGCAAACGATCCGCGTCAAATACCCGCGGGTGCCGGTCATCCTCATGACCGCCCATGGCAGCGAGGACATCGCCATCCAGGCGTTGCGGAAAGGGGCGGCGAGTTACGTCCCGAAAAAGAGCCTGGCTCGCGACCTGCCCGAAACCCTCGATCACATCCTGTCGGCCACGCAGACCGACCGCAACAACCGGCGCATCGTGGACAGCCTGATGCGCTACGAGACGCATTTCGTCCTGCAAAACGACTCCAACTTGATCGCCCCCCTGGTCGGCTACCTGGAAGACACGATCGCCCGCATCCAGCTGTGCGAGGCCAGCGGCTTGATGCTCTTGGGCGTGGCGCTGCACGAAGCGCTGACCAACGCCATCTTTCACGGCAACCTGGAACTGAGTTCACAAATCAAGGAGGAGGACGAAAAGGAGTATTACCGGCTGGCCGCGGAGCGCAAAACTCAGGAACCGTACAAGGACCGCCGCGTGTTCGTCACCGCGACGTTGACGCGCCAGGAAGCGGCGTTCGTGGTGCGCGACCAGGGCAACGGCTTCGACCCGGCGACGCTGCCCGACCCCACCGACCCGTCGAACCTCGAACGCATCAGCGGCCGCGGCCTGCTGCTGATCCAGACGTTTATGGATCGCGTCGAGCACAATGAGAACGGCAATCAGATTACCATGCACAAGTACCGCAGCTGAGCCGCTTGCGGCTTTGCGGTGGGCACCCCAAGACCCATTCGGACGAGTGGGGCGATCAGCGCCCCACCTTTCTCGTTATAATGGGGAATTGACTCCCTGCGCACGCGCAAACGAGGAATGGAACGCCGGAATGAACCAAGTCAAACCGCCCGCCGGGGCAGACACCCGGCTGTCACTGCCGTTGTGGACCCAAACGTTCGCGGCCCCCCTTGCGCCGACGACCGGCGACGAAATGCGCCGCCGCGGCTGGGATTACGTTGACGTCGTCTTCGTCACCGGCGACGCCTACGTCGATCACCCCAGTTTTGCGATGGCGATTCTGGCGCGCGTCCTCGAACAGTCGGGTTTCCGCGTGGCCGTGTTGAGCCAGCCCGATTGGCACAGCTGCGAGCCGTGGCGGCAGTTCGGCAAGCCCCGGCTGTTCTTCGGCATCAGCGCCGGCAACATGGACTCGCTCATAAACCACTACACCGCCAATCGAAAAGTCCGCAACGACGACGCCTATTCGCCCGGCGGTCGCATTGGCTTGCGTCCGGACCGGGCCACCCTGCCTTACTGCCACCGGGCGCGTGAGGCATTTCCCGGCGTGCCGGTCATCGCGGGCGGCGTCGAGGCGTCGCTGCGGCGGCTGGCCCACTACGACTACTGGAGCGACACCGTGCGCCGGTCGATCCTGCTCGACAGCAAGGCCGACCTCCTGGCTTACGGCATGGGCGAAGGCTCCATCGTGGAAATCGCGCAACGTCTGGCGGCGGGCGCGACGGTCAAGGATTTACGCGACCTGCGCGGCGTGGCCTACGTCCTGGGGGCCAGCGAAACGCCGCCTTCGGATCGCCCCGATTTGTGGGACGACCGGTGCCAACTCCGCGAGCAAGACGGAGTAAAGCGAACGGAAATAGAGATCATTCCGAGTTTCGAGGCGGTCAAAGCCGACAAGCCGACATTCGCCGAAGCCACGCGCCTCATTCACATCAACACGAATCCGTTCAACGCGAAGACGCTGGTGCAGTATCACGAACGCCAGGCCGTCGTCGTCAACCCGCCCGCCCTGCCGCTCTCGCAAGTGGAGATGGACCGGATTTACGACTTGCCGTACACGCGCCGGCCGCACCCCTCGTATACCGAGCCAATCCCCGCCTACGAGATGATCAAGGACTCCGTGACGATCATGCGCGGCTGCTTCGGCGGCTGCACCTTCTGCTCGATCACCACGCACCAGGGCCGCATCATCCAATCGCGGTCGCAGGATTCGGTGCTGTCCGAAGTGCGCAAGATGGTTGCGGACCCGGAGTTTGCCGGCATCGTGAGCGACATCGGCGGCCCGACGGCGAACATGTACGAGATGCGTTGCACGCGACCGGAAGTCGAGGCGAAGTGCAAACGGCTGTCCTGCGTCCACCCGACGATTTGCAAACTGCTCGGCACCGACCATGGCCCGTTAGTGCAGTTGATGCGCCGCGCCCGCACCGAACCCGGCATCCGCAAGGTGTTGGTCGCCAGCGGCGTGCGCATGGACCTTGCCCAGCTGTCGCCCGAGTATTTGCGAGAACTCGCCGCGCATCACGTCGGCGGCCACCTCAAGGTCGCGCCGGAGCACACCGACCCGCACGTCTTGCAGATGATGAAGAAGCCGGAAAACGGCAACTTCGAGTCGTTCGCCAAGGAGTTCAAGAAAGCGTCCCAGGCCGCCGGCAAACCGAAGCAGTATTTGGTGCCGTATTACATCGCCAGCCACCCGGGTTCCGACTTGCACGCGATGATCGACCTGGCCGTTTTTCTGAAGCGCAATGGCTACCGGCCCGACCAGGTGCAGGACTTCATTCCGGCCCCGTTCGACATCGCGACGTGCATGTACTACACCGGCATCGACCCGTTCAGCAAGCAGGAAGTTTTCATCGCCCGCAACCTGAACGACCGCAAGTTGCAACGGGCACTGTTGCAGTTTTTCAAGTCGGAGAACTACTTTGAGGTGCGCAAGGCACTGGAAGCCGCAGGCCGAACGGACCTGATCGGCGGCGGCTGTGACTGCCTGATCCCGGCCCAACCGCCGAAGGAGGCGCTGGCCGCTCGGCGCAAGCGAGCCAATGAGGAATCGCGGGGCGAGTATGTCCACCAGATGCCGAACCCAAAGTTCAAGGAGGGCTATCGGCCCGGCCGGAAGTCGGCGAAGCGTCAGGACAAGAAGTTTAGACGGAAGAGGGGTGGATCGGCGTCGTCGCAGTAGCCAACAAAGGTAATTGACCGTCTTAAATGAGGCCCATTGATTCTCCGTAGAGCGGTGGATTCAATACTTCGAGAACAGAACCATGTTTTCATCCATGAATTGCCCGAAGTGTCAAGCGCCGGTGTCCACCGCGGGGAGCAGACCGGGAGTAAGAATTCGCTGTTCCAACTGTTCGGCAACGTTTCGACTGGAATCCCCGACAGCGGACTCAAGAACTCGGTCCAGCCCCAAGAAGAACAAGAAAAAGAAGGCAAAGCCGGCCAAAATGAGCCGCCGTGTTCTGCTCGGCATCATTGCGGGCGGTGTGGGTTTGGTCCTCCTTGTGGCGGGCCTGGCCATTTTCGTTGCAAAGGGTCGTGGAAAAAACGGCGACGGC
>JBBRLG010000299.1:0-8975 GCA_038231495.1 Gemmatales bacterium
GAAGCGCGAAGCAAGGGCGAGCAGCGTAATTCCCAGCACTTGCCTGCTCGCCCTTGCTTCGCGCTTCGGGCTCGCCGGGCCGCAAACGTCTTAAGTTAATGCCATTCGGGACGCAGCTCTTTTTATGAGCTTGCGTCCTCGTTGACCGCGCGGCAGGGGACGCCCTCCCCACCCTTGCCAAAGCGCAAGAACTTGGCAAGGGTCGGATTTTGGCACGCCGCGACCGTCAGGAGCAGGCAGCGGCGCTGATAGACCCTTGCCAAAGGCTTGGCAAACAGTGGAGAGGGTGGGTGGCAAGCGTCTATTTGGCAAGGGTCCCTTTGGTGCCAGCCGGGTGTGCGTAACTTTCGTGCCGAGGTAATAGCCGCGCCGAATGCTTGGGGGTCAGGATCGGAATCCTGACCCCCAGCTCAAGGCGTGAGTCGGGTCAACCATTCAAGAAGTTCTTCCAGTACGTCAACTCGTCCACCTTGGCCGCGCGGAACAGCACGTCCAGGTACGCCTCCCGCACCCACCGCGCCGGGTTGCCCGCCGCGCCGTTCATCTTGCCGTAATACTCCACCGAACCCACGAAGCCGGAGTTGATGTCCTCCGTCGTGCCGCCCGCGTTGAAGATGTTCACCCAGTAATTCAAGCCGTCTTTGTCCGCGGGACGCTCCAGCAGCGTCAGGTACGTGGCCGACACCCGGTTTTGCAGCCGCTCCAGGCTCGTCGTGAAGCCCAGCGCCACCAGCGTCGGGTCCAGGCCGGCCGCCAGTTGGCCCAGCCAGTAGGCTTCGCCGTTGGGGTCCGGGGCGCGGACGAGCAGGTCCTGGTAGATACCGTCGATCCACGCCTTGCCGACGCTGCCGAAGCGGCCGATGTACTCCTTGGAGTCGATGAAGCCCGCCTCGATCTGCTCCTGTTTCAGACCCTTGGTGTGGTCCGCCTGGTACGCCTTCATCTTATCGACCCAGCCCTTGACCTCGTCGTCAGACGGCTTGCGTCGTAGGTAGTGGTCGTAGGCGTTGCGCACGAACTGCTGGTAGTGCTCGTCGCTGGTGCCGAAGCCGATGCCGGCCTTCTGCAACGTCACCAGCTTCGGCGTGGCGTTGGGCACCACCGGCAGGTTGTCGTCCAGGATCGTAACCGTGGTCGAAATCTGTGACCCCAGGGCCGCCCCGCCGGTCGGGCTGCGGAGCGTCACGACGAACGACTTGTTCTCCTCGACCAAGTTGTCGGCGGTCATCGCAAAGGTGATGTTCTTTTGCGTGTCGCCGGGGTTGAACGTCACGGTGCCGTCCATCACGCCCGTGAAGTCGGCATTCGGCACGGCCTGGTACTTGGTCCGCAGGCTGCTCGCGATCGACACGTCGTACGCGACGGTCACAAGCCCGGCGGTGCCGGCGGTGCGGTTGACGGTCAGGGTGATGGTCCCGTTCTTTTCGTCGAAACTGTACGCGGCGGCGCTGAACGCCAGCTGGCCGTTCGCGGCGGACGCGGTTGCCACGACGATGTTCTTATTGCCTTTCAAAGACTTGCCCGCCGGAATGGTCAGCACCCCGTTGTTGCCGACGGCGTCCTTGAGCGTCGCGCCGGCGGCGAGGGCCAGCGGCGACGTGGTGTCCAGCGGGTTGGCCGCTTGCCCGGCCGCGACGGTGTAGGTGCCCGACGCCGTCGTCGCGTTTGTAAACGGCGCGACCGTGACCGTGCCGCCGTCGTTGAGCGCGATAGTCAAATTACCGCCGGCCAGCGTCACGGCCTCGGTGAACGTGACCGTCACGTTGATCGCGGACCCCGCCCCGTAGGTGCCGTTCGCCGTCGTCGAAGAAACCGCGGCGACGGTCGGCGCGACGGCATCGACTGTCGTCGTCGTTTGAGCCGCGGTAGGGGTCGCCTGGCGGTGGCCGACGTTGTCGGTGGCGACACTATAGAAGCCGTAGGTGTGGCCGTTGACGCCGGTGAACGGCGCGGAGGTCGCCGCGGTGCCGGTCTGGAAGGGCGTGAACGCAGAGCCGTTGTCGGAAACGAACACGTCGTAGGTCGCGATGCCGGAGCCGCCGGCTTCATCGCTGCCCGCCCACGCGACCGTGAAGCTGCCGGGGCTGGCGGCGGGCAGGGCGGTGGCACTGCTCGCCGGCGAGCCGGCGTCGATGGTGTTGAGGTCTTGCTTGGCCAGGTCAACACCCTTGCTCGGGTCGTGCGGGTCCTTCTGGTCCGTGGCGATGATCGGGTTGCCGTCGAACTTGATCAGGGCCACGTTTTGGATCGTCGTGCCGGTGGGCAGACTCGGCTTGAGCTTGACGATGTAGCTGAAATGTCCCAGCCCCTGGCCCGTGCCATTTTCCGGCGGCAAGAACCCGGTGAGGACGTCGGGCGGCAATTGCGTATTCGGATCGATCGATTGGAACGTCGCGTAGACCTGGCCGGAATCGGAATGGAGGCCCAGCTCGATCTGCACCTGGAACGTCTTGCCGTTCTGCGTCACGTCGACCGTCGTCTGATAGTGCTGCGTCCCGGCAGGGATGGCGAGGAGCGTGTCGCCGAAGCCGACCTCGGTGAGGGTGAAGCTGTTCAGGTCGAAATTGGCGTCAAGGGTGTCGGTGACGGTCACGCGCTGGGCGGGGGCCGTCGCGGTGGGGTCATTCTCGAAATCAATGCGATAGGGCATCGCCTGGCCGGTGGCGGCAATAAACCCGGCGGTGCCAAAGCCGACCGGCCCGGTCTTGGCATTGGGGTCTTTGGACCCGACAACCTTGGACTGCGTATTGCCATTACCTGTAACGCGATCCCACAACCGCAGCGCGCTGTCAAAGAAGGTGTTGACGACCCTTTCGCCGGCGGTCCCCTTTAGGACGCCGTGGATGATTGATTCGTTGACATAACTCCCGAAGCTGTAACCCGCGGTAAACGCACCGACGACCGCGCCACCGGCTCCAAGGCTGACGCCCAGCGCCGGTGCGCCGGCAAAGGTGTAATACAGCCCAACCCCGTTCGCGACCTGGCCGGCGGTCGCGGCAGTCTGGGCGCGATAGTAGTCGTAGCGGTTTTTGTCGTAAAGCTCGCCGATCGTATCGACGCCATTCTTCGCCTTGATGCCGTTGACGACCGTGTCGTAAACGGCCCCGGCGGCACCGGCCGCCAGCCCTTTTCCGCCGACGGCGAGGTCCTTGGCAAGCTGCTCCCCCTCCGCGACGGTCAGGCCGGTCGTAAGCGCGCTCTTGATGCCGCCGAAAGGCAAGCCGGCGACGCCGCCGCCCAGTCCGAGCAAGGTATTGTTGCCCACACCGCCGTGATTGCCGTCCAGCCAATCGAAGGCCGGCGAGCCGTTGACGATGGCGTTTTCAATGCCATAAGCCACGTTCAATACCAACCCGGCGGGACTGTTTTCGATCACCTGTAAGGCGTTATCCCCAAAGCTGCCGCCGCCGAAGCCGGGGACGGGAACGCTTTGAACCCCCAGCCCCCCCAGGAACTGGAACGGGTTGCCGAGGTTACCGGTGCCGACCGGACTGCCGGTCGGGGAGAACGAACTATAGTCCGCCGTCAAGGCGCCGGTCGGGTCGGTGGTCCCGACTTCACTGCCCCGGCCGTCGGGGGTGAAGTAGGTCGCCGTGCCCCCGCCGTTGACACTCGACGCCAAACCGTCGCCGTAGATGTTGTGGGCAATCGTCGCCCCCGCACCGGTGAATTGGCCGATCAGGGTGCCCGTGCCGGCAAGATCATAGGTGTAAGTGGTCGAATTTCCTCCGGACGCTACGGCCCCAAGGTTTCCCAGGGGGTTGTAGGCATAGGTCGTGGCGGCCCCCCCTTGAGTCGCGCTGGTAAGCCGGTTGCCGTCGTCGGCGGTGTACGTGGTGCTTTGGCCGCCGCCGGTCTTCGACAGGAGGTTGCCGTCCGCGTCGTAGGCCAGGTGCGTGCCGTTGATGTCCGTGTACTGCCCGCGGGCGTTCGCCGCCAGCGTCGTCGTTTTGCCGTTCTCGACCGCTTGCGTTAGGAGGCCGTTCTGGTCGTACGAGTACGACAAGTCCTGGTTGGCAATCGCGCCGTTGGTGGAGGCGAAGGTGGCGTGTACCACATTGCCGTTGTTGTCGTAGGTGTAATTCCACGTTCCGTCTTTCGTGGCCGTGGACGTCGCCCGGCCGAGCGCGTCCGAGCTGTAGGTGAACGAGGACAGCGTTTGACTTGCCGGCCCGGTGTTGACGACCTTTTGGAGTTTGCCGTCGGCGGCGTAGGTGTAGGTCGTGGCCGTGTTGTTGCCGCGCGTCCTTTTCACCAGCAGGTTCTTGTCATCGTAGCTGTATTGTTCGACCGTGTTGCCGGCGGCGTCGGACACCTTACCCAGGCGGCCGCTGGGGTCGTAAGAGTAGTTCGCCTGGACGCCTGTCTGGTCGGCCAAGGACGTGCGCCGGCCGACCGAATCGTAGCCGTACGAAACGAAGGTGTTGTTCGGCGCCGTGACCTTGGTGACGCGCCCCGCACCGTCATAGCCGACGGTCGTCGTGCCCGTCGGGTTCGTCGCGGTCATCAGATTGCCCTTGGGGTCGTAGACGTAGGTCGTGGCGGTCCCGTCGGCAAAAGTTTGCGAAGTGATGCGGCCGGCGGCGTCAAAGGCGTTGGTGATCGCGTGCTGCCGGGCGTTGGTGTCCACGAGCGCATTGCCCTTGGCGTCCCGCTGCACGCTAAATGTCGTGCCGTCCGGGTTGAGCAAACGGGTGGCGTTGTCGTGCGCGTCGTACGTCACCTGATAGGCGTTGCCCTTGGCGTCCTTGAACACCGTCGGCAAGGACGACAGGGGGTCGTAGGCGATGGTGGAGGTGTTGCCCAGGTGATCGGTGCTTTGGGTCAGGCGGCCCTTCGCGTCGTACTGGTTGGTTTCCAACTGCCCCAGGGCGTTCGTGTCGGAGATAATATGGCCGAACTGGTCGTAGTTGATGACGGTGACGTTGTGGCTGGCGTCTTCGATCCGGGAGGCCGTGCCGTGTTGGTTGTACGACGCGGTGACGGTCGCGCCGGCGGAGTTGGTTTGCGCGACCTGGCCCACGGCCCCGTAGGTATAGGTCATGCTGTTGGCGTTGGCGTCGGCCGCTACCTTGGCCAGCCGCCCCTGCGCGTCGTACGAGAGGAACTGGTGCGTGCCGTCGGCGTACCCGACGGACGCCAGGGCGTGCATGGCCGCCGGGCTGCCACTGGACACGTAAGTGTAGGTGACCGTCTGGCCGGCGGGGTTGGTGACCGACAGCAAGTGCTCGGCACTGGCGTCGTAAGCGTAGGTCGTCGTGCGGCCGAATGAGTCCAGGATCGTGGTAATGCGGCCCTGCGGGTTGTAGGTGAACTGCAAGCTGCCGGCGTTGGAATTGGTCAGGCTGGTCAACAGCGCGCCGGTGTAGCCGGCGGTGGTGCGGTTGCCGTTGGCGTCCTGGACGTACGCCAGCCGGCCGTTCGCGCCGTAGTGGTTGACGATGCTGCCGTCTTCCTGGATTTCGTAGGCGCCGCCACCGAGGTTGCGGAGGACGCCGCGGTCGCCGGGCACTGCCAGATAGCCGCCGCGGCTGTCCGGTTGGAAGTAGCGCTGGGGGCCGGAGGGGTCGGTGATGGACACCGTGCCGTCGGCCGCCACGGCGAGGGAGTTGAGCCAGCCGTCACTCCAGGACCAGCCGCGGCCGAACGGGCCGACGGCAAAGCGGCTGGTAATGAGTTGGTTGTAACTGCGGTCCACGGCGAGCGGCAGCCCGGTGGTGACCAGGCCGGCGTCGATCACGGGGGCGACGGTCCCCATCGGGTTGGGGTTGTTGGCCAACTGCATGGCAAAGGTTAACAATTCGTTGATGTCCGTGACGTGTTGGCCGAGCGACCCGAGGTAGGCGGCATAATTGTCGAGCATGGTCACGAGCGAGCCGTAGGTGCTGCCCGTCTGCGCCTGGACGTTCGGCACGACGGCGGCCCAGGCGTCGGCGGCGATGGAGGGCGGCCGGAGTTGGTCCTGGACGGAAGTCAGGTCAAACGGCACCGTGCTGCTCGTGGTCAGCACGTTCAGGCCGTAATTAAACGCCGGATACCGGAAGTCCCAGGGCTGCTGCCAACCCGCGTAATAGACGGGCACGCGGACCTTCTCGCCGGGCTGGAGGACGCCCGGCTGCGCGCCGCTGGCGAGGAACTGAATCGTGTGGCTGAAGCCTTGCGGAAGGGCCGACGTCCAATAACCCTGCGCCACCAGCGACGGGTCCAGGGTGAAGAAAGCGCCCTGGGTCGTCGTGCCGTCCGCGTGCGTCTGGCTGGCGTAGAGCTGGACGACCGGGGCCGGCATGGCGACATCGCCGTCGTTGCGGTACTCGACGTACAGTGTGTTGGCAATGTGATAGCCCATCGTCGAGGGAACGTCGACGTTGGCGTGGAAATCGGGGTGGCCGCCCTGGACCATGGTAAAAGCGGTGGGCAGCGTGGCCGTTTTGGTCCCCTCGGTCACCTTGACGGAGTAAGTGCCGGCCGGCACCGTGCCGGCGGTGAACGTCGCCCGCAACTGGGTCGGCAGGTCGAAGGTCGTCGAGGCGGCGGTGTAGGCGGTCGCGCCGGCCACCAGGCTGACGACGGCGGTGTTGTCGAACCCCAGGCCGGCGAGGGTCAGCGTCGCGTCCGCACTGTTGCCGGCGTGGTCGGGCGTGACCCCGGTCAAGAACACGCTGGCCTGGTTGGCCGTCAACGTCAAGCCGCCGGCGCTGGGGGCGGCCTCGGTGTAGACGAGAACGTAGTAAGTGCCCGGCGGGGCCGTGGGAATCAACAGCAGCTGGTTGGCGCTCGCCGCCGGGGACGACGAGTACAGGGCACTGCCGCGCGTCGGGACGCTACCCAGGCTGACGTAGACCTCGTTGCGGTCGGTGGCGTTCCCGTCCTGGAGTGTGATCCGGATTTGCCCGGCCTGCGCGACGCTCAGCTGGAACAGCTGCGACTGCCCGCCGCCCGCGACCGACACGCTCAACGGCGTCTCCAGCACCAGCGGCGTGGCCGCCGTCTGGGCGACCTGGAATGCGTAAGAACCCGTCTGTTTCGCGAGGGTGTGAACCGTCACGGCATAACTCCCCGTGCTCGGCAGCACGAGCACGCCGGAGCTTGCCGTCGCGGCGGTGAACGCGGTGTAGCCGCTCGGCCCCGTCAGGTCGAACACGACCGCCGGGTTGGAGACGTTGACCAGTTTGAACTGGACGAGCTGTCCCGCCGCCGCCGTGAAAGTCCAGCGGTCGACCCGGAACGGCGTGTCGATGGTGCCGTTGGTCCTCTGGTTGAGGTTCAGCGGCGTGACCTGGACCGTGGCGTCGTAGGCGGTGAGGACGTAGTCGCCGGTGCTGCCCGACTGGGCCGCCGGGGCTTGCACCTTGACGTGGTAAGTGCCGTCGGCGGGCAGCGTCACGCCCAGCAAGGTTACGTCCGCCCCGGTGGTCGTGTTGCTTGCCGGCGGCACGACGTTGGTGCCGGCGGCAGTTTGGAGCGTCACCTGGGCGTAATTGAGTGTGGGTGCCAGCGGCGCGGGCGAGGCGCTGCCGCCGGTGCCGACGACCAGCGTGACCGTCTGGCCCGCCCGGCCGAAGAAAGTCCAATCGTCGACCTTGCCGACCGAGGCCAGCTTGCCGGCCGCGGGGGCGTTCACCACGAGCGGGCCGCCGCTGGGCAGCACGGTGACGGGTCCGCCGACGACGGTGCCGTTGATCTGGGCAATGCGGGCGTAGGCGTGCAAGCCGTTGAGGTCCAGCGTGGTGCCCGCCGGCACGACGAGGTTGTCCACGTACAGGGCTTCGGCCGCGGCCGGGGCCGAAGCGGAGTTGTGGACGCTGTCCACGAGCTTGACGTAGGTGCCGTTCGACAACGCCAGGTTGTAGTACACGAAATTGTTATTGAAGCCGGCGGCGACGTTGCCGAGGTCCTGGCCCATTGCTTCGAGCGTCTGGGGCGCTAGCGCGGTGCCGGTGCCGTCCAGCTTGACCGCGGCCAGCGGGGCGAACTGGTTGGCGTTTTTGGTCGTCCCGCCCAGGTTGCCCGCGACGGCGATCGCGCCCGGCGACTTGCCGGTCAGGATTCCCTGGCCGTTGATCGTCAGGGAACCGGTCAGGTTCAGGGTGCCGTTCTGCACCTGGACGTTGCCGGTGTTGATGAAGGCCGGGGCGATCGACACGGTACCGGCGTCGGCCGTCTTGAGGAAGGTGCCCGCGTTGACGAGGGTGCCGGTCCCCGTGAAGTTGCCGGTGTTGCGGGGTCCGAACGTGGTGGACGGGCCGATGGTCAACGTCAGACCCGCCGGGATGGCCACGTTGCCCGCCAGTGAGTAAACGACATCCAGGCCGGTCCAGGACCGGTTGGCCGCCAGGGTGCCGGCCTCGACGACGACGCCGTTGACGCCGTTGCCGGTTACGGTCACGTTGCTGGTAGCCGGGTTGGAAGCCAGATCGATGGCAATGGCGGTGCCGCTGTTGTTGGTGAACGTGTCGTTGGCCAGGGTGGGGTTGCTGCCGGCCACGTGAACGCCCGCGGTGTAGGCGTTGCTGACGGTGCTGTCGGAGAGGTTGACCGGAGCGGCAATGACGACCTCGCCGAGCAGTCCGCCGCTGGAGTACCCGCCGTAATTGACCACGAGGTTGTCCAGCAGGCTTGCGTCACTGCCGGCGTTGAGGTAGAGGGCGCCCCAGTCGCCTCTAGTGCCGGACGTGACTCCGTTGTTGGTGGTGTCGCCGCCGACGGAGTCGTCCTGGTAGGACGTGAAGATGATCGGCCGGCCCGCCGTGCCCGTGGCGTTTAACGTGCCCTTGACGATAAGGTTGACGCCAGCAGGAAATTTGACGGCCTGGCCGGGCGCGACCGACAGAGTAACGCCCGCGGCCACGGTGACGTCGCCCGACAACAGGTAGACGATGGCCGGGTTGTCCCAGGCGTTGTTGGCGGTCAGGGTGCCGCCGTCGAGCAGCAGGCCGTTGGTGAGGTTATTGGTCAGCGTCACCCCGCTGATAACC
>JBBRLG010000300.1:0-8966 GCA_038231495.1 Gemmatales bacterium
CCCGGATGGTCCCACCCGTTCCCATTCCGAACACGGCCGTTAAGCATCCGGGGCCGATGGTAGTCCTTCGCGGGCGAGAGTAGGTCATCGCCGGGGTTTATCAAACACCCCCTGGAGCAATCCAGGGGGTGTTTGTGTTTTGCCGCTTGCGGCTTTGCCTTCCCCGTGCGACAATGCAAAGCCGCAAGCGGCAATTCGGGGACCAATTCATGTCCGATAGGCGCGAGCAACTCGAAACCGTCGCGGCGAAGCTCGGCATCGGCTCCTACAAACGCCACGTCCTCCTTTGCACCGGCCCAAATTGCTGCACTCCCGATGAAGGGATGCAGGCGTGGGACGTGCTTAAAGCGCAGATCAAGGAACACGGCCTCGGCACCGGCGAGCACGCCTGTTACCGCTCGAAAGTCGGTTGCCTGCGCATTTGTGTCCACGGTCCAACGATGGTGGTATACCCGGAAGGGACGTGGTATCACGGCATGACCGCCGACAAGATTCCGCCCTTCGTCCGCCAGCATCTCCTCGAAGGCAAACCGATTTCGGACTGGGTCTTTGCCCAAAACCAACTTCCTCCCGCTGCCGAAGAGACGACCGATGAATAAGCCGATGGCCGGTGCTGCCAATTTGCGCGAACAGGCTCGCGCCATCTGGCAGGCTGCCGTCGCCGCGGTCGATCCGTTTGAGTTGGTAGGTAAGGCACTGACTAACCCGCCAGCAGAACTTCGCCAGGCGCTTGAGGGTGATGGTCGCATCCTGATCGTCGGCGGCGGCAAGGCGGGGGCCGCAATGGCCGCGGGTGTGGAAGCCGCGCTGCCGAACCAACTCGAGCGCGTTCGCGGAATCGTGAACGTCCCTGCCGAGAGTGTCCGACCTCTGAAAGCTATCCGGCTGCATGCCGCCCGATCCGCCGGCACCAACCAACCAACAAGCGATGGTGTTGCCGGTGTTCAAGACATTCTCGCCCTGGTTCGTTCTGCCGGTCCCAACGACGTTTGCCTTTGCCTGCTGAGCGGCGGCGGCTCCGCCCTGCTGCCGGCACCCGCCGACGGCATTACCCTCGCCGACAAGCAACAGGTCACGCTCCTTCTGCACGGCTGCGGCGCGGCCATCGACGACATGAACTGCGTCCGCAAGCACCTGTCCGCGATCAAGGGCGGCCGGCTCGCCCAGGCGTTTGCGGGCCGGCAATTGGTCAGCCTCATCCTTTCCGACGTGATCGGCGACCCCCTCGACGTGATCGCATCCGGACCAACCGCCGCCGACCCGACCACCTTTGCCGACGCGCTTGCCGTCCTCGGTCGTTACAATCTCCGGGCCAAGGTTGCACCCGCCGTTGTCGCCCATCTGGAACGCGGCCGCGCCGGCGCGTTGCCGGAAACGCTTAAATCATTGTCGACTTCCGTTCACAACCTGGTTCTCGGCAACAATGCCAAGGCACTCGCCGCCGCCCGGTCCGCCGCGGAGATGCTCGGCTATCGCGTGCTCAACCTCGGCTCGTTTATCGAGGGCGAGACGCGGCAAGTGGCCACCGTCCTTGCCGGGATCGTGCGCAGCCTGCGCGCGGACGCCCAGCCGCTGGCATCGCCGGTTTGCCTTTTGTGCGGCGGCGAAACGACCGTCACGCTGGGCACCGAACCCGGTCGCGGCGGCCGTAACCAGGAATTCGTGCTGGCGATGGCACTGAAGCTGGGCACAACCGGCATGCGCAGCGTTGTCATCCTGAGTGGCGGTACCGACGGCGAGGACGGCCCCACCGACGCCGCCGGCGCGATCGCCGACGCCGGGACTTTGACGCGGGCCACTGCTAACGGCTTGTCACCGAGCGACCATCTGGACCGGCACGACGCCTACCCGTTCTTCGAGGCGACCGGCGACCTGCTCAAGACCGGGCTGACGGGCACGAACGTGATGGATGTCCGGGTAATCCTCATTGTCTGAGCCGCTTGCGGCTTTGCATTTGGAATGCAAAGCCGCAAGCGGCGGTGTTGTTCCGTCAACCCCTGCTCGCAGCCCGCGTGTTCTCGTCGGCGACGTACTTCTTGAACGCCTCCATCTGGTACGAAATGAACAAGAAGGAGTGGTGCAGTGCAAGGTATTCCGGGTTGGTCGGGTCGTCCTCGTCCTGGTATTCCTTGCGCAGCTCGTTGAGTTTCGACAAAAGCTGCTCCGCGGTCAACATGGTGGCACCTCCGGCTTTGCCGCTTGCGGCGTTGCGAACCGATTCCCTATCATCATAGAACGGCCACCGTCGCCCGGCGTGACTAAACTAGCAATGGCCGACCGCCCGACCTTTGCCGTAAAGGCTGTGTGCATGATACCCCTACCGACGCTCGATCCCGCCGCCCCCGTCCGCCGACTGCCGTCGTGGCTGAAGCGCAAGCTGCCGCACGGCAACGGCAACTTCTATACGCAAGAGTTGCTCCGCGAACTGCGCCTGGAAACGGTCTGTGAAAACGCCCGCTGTCCCAACCGGCCCGAATGCTATTCGCGCCGCACTGCGACGTTCATGATTCTCGGCAACGTCTGCACCCGGCCCTGCGGCTTCTGCTCGGTCGTCAAAGGCGCGCCCGAAGCACTCGAAGACGACGAACCGGCCCGCGTCGCCGAGGCGGCGCACCGGCTGGGACTGCGCCACGTCGTCATCACGTCGGTGACGCGCGACGACCTGCCCGACGGCGGCGCGGACCAATTCCGCCGTTGCATCGTCGCCGTGCGCGAGCGCACCGGTGCCGCGGTCGAGGTGTTGACGCCGGACTTCCTCGGCGACCTGGCCGCGGTCGATACGGTGCTTGCGGCGCGGCCCGAAGTCTACAACCACAACATGGAAACGGTGCCGCGGCTGTACAAGAAGGCGCGCGGCCGGGCATCGTACCAGCGCAGCCTCGACCTCCTGGCCCACGTTCGGCGTCAGGTGCCGGCGACGGTGACGAAGAGCGGTCTGATGCTCGGCCTGGGCGAAACGACGGAAGAGTTGTTTGAGGTGCTGGCCGACCTGCGGGCGGTGGACTGCGACACGTTGACGCTGGGCCAATACCTGGCGCCGACGCTGAAGCACATTCCGGTGGCGCGGTACGTCCGGCCGGAGGAGTTCGACGAATTGGCGGTGCTGGCGCGGTCGTTGGGTTTCAAGAAGGTGGTGGCGGGGCCGTTCGTGCGGTCGAGTTACCACGCCGACGAGATGGTGGGCGACCATGTACACGCCGGTTCTCCTGCCTGACCTGGGGGCGGCCCCGGTGGTCCTCAGCCTGTGGTTTGCCGGCGTCGGCGACACGGTGTTCGAGGGTGAACGACTGGTCGAGGTGCTGGTCGCCGGCGCGACGTTCGACGTGTCGGCCCCGGTTTCCGGCAAACTTGTGGAACGGACGGCGTTCCCCCGCGACGTGCTGCAACCGCGGCAGGTTCTCGGCGTGTTGGAAATGGAAACCGAGGTGGCATAGGTAGCATTGCCGCTTGCGGCTTTGCAAAGCCGCAAGCGGCAAGCCAATTATCCCAGACAATCCCAGCCATGGCGCGCGGCCTCTTCTTCTCCCTGGACGGCCTGGACGGCTGCGGCAAATCGACGCAGTGCCGATTGCTCGCCGACCACCTGCGCGCTAAAGGCTTGCGCGTCACCACCTGCGTCGATCCCGGTGGCACCGTTCTCGGCGCGCAGCTCCGCGACATCCTTCTGCACCACCATCAGGTCATGGCACCGGCGTGCGAAGCGCTCCTGTTCATGGCCAGCCGCGCTCAGGTCGTCAACGAGGTCATCCGCCCCGCCCTGGAATCAGGTCAAATCGTGGTGTCTGACCGATACCTGTTGGCGAACGTCGTCTACCAGGGCCACGCCGGCGGACTCGACCCGGAACAGCTTTGGCAAGTCGGCGAACTGTCCACTGGCGGCCTCAATCCCGATTTGACGATAGTTCTCGACCTACCTGTGGCGAAGGCCGCCGCCCGCCGGGATGGTCCGGCCGATCGCGTCGAGAGCCGGGGGCCGGAGTATCACGCGCGCGTCCGCAAGGGCTTTCTGCGCGAAGCCGAACGGCACGGGGAGCGCATGTGCGTCATCGAGGCGGACCAACCGCCGGAGGTCGTGTTCCGGGCGATTTGTCGGGAAGTCGAGAAGTTCGATTTGCAGGTCGCCAAAGGCTCATAATCGGGAGAAGCACGTTGGCCTGGCAGCGGGTTCGCGGACACGAGCGCCTGGTCGCGGGATTTCGCCGTGCGGTTCGGCGCGGCCGGCTGGCGCACGCCTACCTGTTCATCGGCGCGGCCGGCATCGGCAAACGGCTGTTCGCCGTCGAACTGGCGAAAGCCCTGCTCTGTGAGGACCCGCCGCCGGATTGGCCGTTGACCGCCTGCGACCGCTGTGCCGCCTGCGTCCAGGTCGAGGCGGGCACCCACCCTGATTTCCTCATCGCCGCCACGCCGCCAGAAAAGCACGAATTCCCCATCGAGTTGATGCGCGAAGTGTGCAACAATTTCCTGTTGAAGTCGGCCCGCGGTCACGGCAAGGTCGTGGTGATCGACGACGCCGACGATTTGAATGAAGAGTCGGCGAACTGCTTTCTCAAGACCCTGGAAGAGCCGCCGCCGGGTTCGGTGCTGATCCTCATCGGCGGCCACGCCGACCGGCAATTGCAAACGATCGTGTCGCGCTGCCAGGTCGTGCGGTTTGCCTCGCTGCCGCCGCATTTGGTCAACGACCTCCTGCGCGAACAGGGCATGGACGATGCGGCCCAGCGGGAACGGCTGGTGCAAGTAAGCGGCGGCAGTCCGGGGCTGGCCCTGGGGTTAGCCGACCCGGCGCTGTGGGAGTTTCGCCGGGTGCTGTTGGCCGGATTGACGGCGAAACAAGTCGATTCCGTCGGCCTGTCGAAGCAACTCATGGAGTTCGTCGAATCGGCCGGCAAGGAGTCGGCGGCCCAGCGGCAGCGGGCGCAACTCGTGCTGCGGCTGCTGATCGACTTCCTCGACGACGCGCTCTCGCTGAGTATCGACGGCCCCTTACGGCGTTCGGCCCCCGAAGACCGGCCGACGGTCGAGGCGCTGGCCCAGCGACTGGGAGCGGACCGCCTGGTGCGCCTGCTGGAGCGCTGCCTGGAGGCCGACGAGCAGATCGACCGCCGCGTGCAACTGGTGCTGACACTGGAAGCGGTGCTGGATGCGCTGGGGCGACAGGTCGCTTAACTTACCCATTCATTCGCAGTCCCCTTGAGGGCGACCCGTGCCTTCGATTTCAGGATGCCCAAAATGCTACCAACGCGGCTGTACGCCTCGACCTCCTCTTGCTCGGCCGACGTGAGTGTTCGGTTTCTTGCCTTTTCAGCCAACGCGCGCATCCGGGTCTGGTCCACTTTCGGAAACTTTAGTCCGAGGATGGCACGGGCTGCCTCCGGAGAGCAGGTCCCATCCATCGGTCCGAGGAGTCGGCCCCAAAGGGCATTGTCGGTTAAACTTATGCGCTCGTTTCGCGTTCGCATCGTATTTCCTCCAAGCTTTTTGCCATTCTCCCCGGTTCTCCTTGCACACGCAAGTGCGGATACTTGGTAAAAAACCTTGTCGCGTGGCGCGGGACGGCGCTGGTAGCATGGTTGGTGATGGGCGGGAATTGCCGCTGGCGGCGTTGCGCGAACGCAACGCCGCCAGCGGCAATACGCCTGTCCGGTAAGGGGAGCAGACATGACAATCGAACCATTGGCCATCGGCGTGTGCAGTTGGTCGCTCCAGGTTAAGAGCGTGCCGGAGTTGAAACAACTCCTCGCTCAACTCGGCGTCAACGTCGTGCAAATTGCTTGCGGCGACCCGCACCACGCCTCCTGGGCAGAGGGCGAGCAGATGCCGGAGGCCGCCCGCGCCGCCGGGTTTGCGATGACCGGCACCATGCTCGGCTTTCCCGGCGAGGACTATACGACGCCCCTAACGATCCAGCACACCGGCGGCTTCGGCAACCCCAAGACGCGGCCCGAACGCCTCGAACGGTTGCAATGGGCGCTGGACCGCACCCGCGCCCTGGGCCTAACTGATGTCATGTTGCACGGCGGTTTCATCCCGGAGCCGGGCGACCCGGATCGCAAGCCGTTCCTCGACACGCTCGGCCTGGTCAGTGCGCTTGCCGCGGAGAAGGGCATGAATGTCGCGCTGGAAACGGGTCAGGAAACGGCGGACCTGCTCCGCCTGACCCTGGACGAATTGAAGTGCGAGAACCTGAAGGTGAACTTCGACCCTGCGAACATGCTGCTGTACGACAAGGGCGACCCGTTGCGTGCAGTCGAAATCCTCGGCCCGGACATCCGCAGTGTTCACGTCAAGGACGCCAACCGCCCGACGACGCCCGGCACCTGGGGCGAGGAAGTCCCACTCGGCCAGGGCCAGGTAAACATCCGCGCGTTCGTGCAGACGCTGAAAGAGGTCGGCTACCGCGGCCCGCTGTGCATCGAGCGCGAGGTCGGCGACCAGGCCGGCCGCCTGGCGGACGTGGCGCACGGCATCCGCTTCTTGCGCGATTGCCTATAAAAGCAGAGGCGGACGCTGGGTCGCGTCCGCCTTTGCTTTTCACGTCAACGGTGGGCTGAGCCGTCGCACCGGACCCGAGGTGCCAAGGCTCAAGCCTTTTTCTTCGGAGGCGCAGCTTTCTTGGGGGCCGGGGCGGCTTCCTTCTTCGGAGCGGCCTTGGCCTTCTTCTTGTCTTTGCCCTGCGAGTTATTGCCCTTTGCCATGATCCTTACCTCGTTTCAAGGGTACAAATCCGCTCCGCTCCGGTTGTCTGTTTCCGGGGCCGGCGATCGACCCACCCCGTACTGCGGCGGTTGCGACGCCAGCGTGCCATGCCGGATCGTGCTAGTGCGCTACGATACACCGAAATCGAAGGAGTTACAACGCGGTTGTGCTATTTCCGGTCCAAAATAAGTGCAAGGAGCACGGCAAGTGCAGAACATTCAGTCTATTCACGCCGTCCTGTTCGATTTCGACGGCACGCTCGGCGACAGCTACCCGGCCATCACGGCCAGCGTCAACCACGTCCGCGAGTTGCGCGGCTTGCCGCCGTGGAGCGTCGCGGAGGTGAGCCGCCACGTCGGCCGCGGGGCGGAATTTCTGATGCAAGAAACGGTCCCGCGCGGCGACGTGGCGGCCAACGTCGCGGCTTATAAGTCTCACCATCCTTCGGTGATGCACGGCGGCACGCACCTGTATCCGGGGGTCGCCGACACGCTGCGACGGTTGCACGAAAAGGGGTTGCCCCTGGCGGTATGTAGCAACAAGCCGGTGGCGTTCACGCGCGACCTGCTGGCGTACCTGAAGGTCGCGGCGTATTTCGCGGCGGTGCTGGGTCCGGAGGACGTGGCGCGGCCCAAGCCGGCCCCGGACATGCTGCTGGCCGGCCTGACGCGCTTGCAGGTTTCAGCGGCCGCGGCCCTCTACGTCGGCGACATGACGATCGACATTCAGACCGCCCGCGGTGCCGGCGTGACGGTGTGGGTGGTGCCCACCGGTTCGGACCTGCGCGAGACCTTGGTCGAGGCGAAACCGGACCGCCTGTTACGCGACCTCAGCGAAGTGGCGGACTTGCTGGCGTGACTCACGGACACAGGCGGGCCAGCAATTCGGGCGATGCGCTGCCCGGCACGATGCCGCCGAACTGGCCCGTTTCGCTTGCCGTGTTCTCGAACCAGTTGACCCACCGGTGCCCTTCACGGAACAGCGTGAAGGTCGCGCCGGCCGGCAGATAGGCAAAGTCCATCCGCATGGCCTGGGCCGTGTGGCCGCACTCGTGTGCCAGGACTTCGCTCGCCGAGCAAGGGCCGCGCGCCCCGGCCGCCAGTCGGCGCTCCGGGTTGTGCAGGCGGCCACCGGCCACGTCGAGGGGCCGGTGAGGCGTCGCGGGATTTTGGCCCTGTTCGCGGTAGACGTTCAGCGCGAAGTCCCAGCCGACGGCAATGACGGCACTCGTCCAGGTGATGCAGGTGCCGGGCCAGAATGGGGCGGGCCAGCGGCTGGACCCGTCGCGTCGAGACGTGGCTTGCACGTCGATGACGCGCCAGGCCGTTTCGCGGCGTGCCTTGCCGAATATCTGGTAGGCAGGCACGCCGCTCAGGCGGCGAAAACAGTAGGTGGCGAGGCTATTGAACATTCGTCTGGTCGGGCCGCGTCAGGAGACGCAGCCGGTGCGGTGCCGCCATGGTTTCCGGGCCGTCGGCGCGGACCGTGGTGCGCGTTTCACTCTCGGCCGGCAGGTCCGCCGGGCGCACGAACGGCAGCAGCGTCGGGCCTTCGCACTGCATGCGCATCGTCTGCCGACTCCGGCGGTCCTGCTCCTGTCGGCGGCGTAGCTGCTTGAACTGGTACTCGTTCCACAACTTGCGGAAGCGGGCGTTGCGCGGGTTGCGGAACAGCGCGGCCTGCAACTCCCGTCGCGCCTCGTCGCCGCGACCGGCCAGGCGCAAGCCCTTCATTAGCCTCGCCAGCACGCCCGCATCTTCCGGGGCGAGTTCCACGGCCTTGCGCAACCGCCCGAGACCTTGTTCGGTGTGGCCCTCGCGCACTTCGAGGATGCCGCACTCGCACAGGCACTCGACCTGCTCCGGCTCCTTGGCCAGGGCGTTGCGGTAGTGTTCGATGGCGCGGCCCAGGTCGCTGCCTTCGCCGGTGGCGAACGCGGCACCCATGAGGTGGTTGTAGCGGGCGTTGAGCGGGTCGTACACCAGGGCGGCGGTCAGGTGGCGGCGCGCCCGCTGGTACTTGCGTTGTTTCAACTGCACTTCGGCCAGGCGCGCCTGGATTTCCTCGGCGACCGGTGCCGGCAGTTCGCGGAACCCGGCCAGGCTGCGGAACACTTGCCGGGCTTCACGGAACCGTCCCTGTTCCTGACAGCGCCGGCCTTGAACGAGGAGTAGTTCGACGAGATTGAGGGTCGTGTCCATCATGTAGCCGCCTCCTTGCAGCTCATGTGCGGATCCGAGTTGGGGCGCGACTATCATAACGTCTGC
>JBBRLG010000301.1:0-8964 GCA_038231495.1 Gemmatales bacterium
GACGCCGTCCCAGCGGTAAGCACGAATCTCCAGACCCTTCAACCCCCGGTCGGCCGCGCCGACGAGTACGAGGCGCTGGTAAGGTGGCGAAGTCTCGGCGAAGCGGTGTACCACGGCGATGGGGCCGTAACTGAGGTCATCGACCTCAATGTGGGCCGGCCATTCTTCCAGCCGGAGCCGCGCCGCGACCAGCGGGCCGACCGACAGGTCGCTCAGGTTGGAGTAGCCGACGCCGGCAATCAAGGTCCGCATGCCTTCAACCCTCGGCCCCGCACGCGCACGTGTTGACCTCGCGGGAAATAATCCGGTCGCCGGCGACAATGTGCGTCGTGCAGGGCATGCACGGGTCGAAGCTGCGGATCGTGCGCAGGATGTCGATGCCCTTGAATTTTCCGGGGTCGGCGAACGTTTCCAGGATGGGCGTGTTCAGCACGGCCTCCTCGTAAGCCCCGAGGTTGTCCCAGGGGTCGCGGGGCGAGGCGTTGATAGTCGAGGGCGTCACGATCTGGTAGTTCGAGACAAAGCCGTCCTGGAGCACCAGGTGGTGGGTCAGCCAGCCGCGGCCGGCGCCCCAGAAGCCCACGCCGACCTGGGTGCCGTGCTTGGGCATGTCAAAGGGCGTGGCCACCTCGGTCTTGCCGTTCTTGAGCAAATCGAGACCCTTCAGCCAGTCGTTCATTGCCACCATAGCGTTGAAGGCGATGGCGTAGGCCCGGCCCCGGTTGCGTTCAAACGCGTTCCAGACTTGGGGGATTTTCCACTCCAGTTCGACCTCCGGCAAGGCGGCCCTCGGCACCTTGAATCGCAGGCTGCGCCCGGTGGCCTCGATGAAGGCGTTCGGCCGGATCTTTTGTGCCGCCGCGGTGACCCAGAGCCGGGAGTACGCCCCGGCCTCCACCGTCTGGCGGTCCCAGCGCGGCGCACAGGACCAGGAGTATTTCTCTTTCCAGTTCTGGCCGACCGGTTTGGGCTTGGTCTCCTTGTTCCAGGGGTGGTACGGGCTGAGGGGGTTGCCCAGCGGGTCGGTGGCGAACTTCGTGCCGGCCCACGGCTCGTAGTAGGAGCGCTCGACAAATTCCTCTACGCCGGCGTTGATGGACGTCAGTTTCGTAGTGACCAGCTCCCCGTCGATGACGGCGCCGGGCGTGGACCAGCGGCGCTCGCCCCAGCTGTCGCAGTTGGCGTAGCTGGTGTCGTACGCGTCGGGGTCGTCCCAGATGCCGACGTCGATCATGCTGGCCGGCCGGGCACCCACTTGCTTGTACAACGGGTTGGCGTCGTAGAAGAACTCCGTCAGGTCGTCCCAGATGGCCACCACCTTCTTCGCGTAGTCGAAGAATTTCTGTAGGCGGACGTAATACTCGTTGAACGTTTGCAGGCTGACCGTGGTGCTGACCCCGCCGGGCACGATCGTCTCGGGGTGCGGATACTTGCCTCCCAGGACGACGTAAGCCTCGCGGGCGACGCGCGTCATGTGCAACGCTTCGACGTAGAGCTTGCCTGTCAGCGGGTTGAGGTCTTCCATGATCTGGCCGACCGTCTCGTAGCCGTGCCAGGCCCGGCCGGGGGCGCGATACCGGGTCGCCTTATCCCAGACCTCCGGGTTGGTCTGTTCGACGAGGAGGCGGGAATAGTCGGGTCCCGCCAACAGGAACAGGTGCAGTGGGTGGTCGTACTGGAATTCCATGGCCAGCATCAGGTTCCGCACAATCACGCCCAGGGGCGGCGGCACAAGTCCCAGGGCCATTTCCAGGGCCAGGCAGGCGGTGACGGCATGCACGCCGCCGCAGACGCCACAGGCGCGGCTGGTGATGAAGATGGCGTCCCGCGGGTCGCGGCCCAGCATGATTACCTCGTAGCCCCGGAAAAGGGTGGCCATCGAGTTGGCCGCGAGCACCTTCCGCTCCTTCAGGTCCGCGACCGCGTGGAAGGCCAGGGCGCCGGCCACGCGCGTGACGGGGTCGAAATCGACGTCCTTGATGTAGCCGTTGCGTGCCACCAACTCGCGCACCTGCTCCTCGCTCAGCGTGCGCGGGCCGGACCCCCGCGGCCGCTCGCGGATGCCATAGGCGACCGCCGCGTCCTCGCGCAGGTGCATCTTGCCCTGTTCGTCAAACTCGATGGGGAGGTTCTTGAAGCACATGGCGTCTCCTCAATGACGGGTCGCTTGCACCGTCTCCGCGAGGTACTGATCGACACTCTGCAGTTCGCCCCGGAGCGCTACCAGGGCCTTGGCGATGTCCCGCATGCGCTGCTCCAGGGGCGCGGCGTTCTGGCGGACGGCGACCAGTCCACCGGCGAGCCGGGCCAGGTGGCTGCTACTGCCGCCTCCCGCGCGGTAGAGAAAGTAGGCGATGGCGATCAGATAGATTGCCAGAACCAGAACGATGGCGGTGGCGACGACCAGGGTCCAGACGACGAGGACGGTCATGCGTTCACCTCGTTCCCGGTGGGCGGGCTTACCGCGTCGGCGACAGCCGCGGCACGGTGTTTCAACTGCTCGGCCGTTTCCAGCAACGAGGCGGCGGCCTTGATCGTGTCCTTGAGGGCCGCGATTGCGGCGGTGTTGGAGGCGATGCCGGCCCCCGCCGCCAGCGCCTCGCGCGTGTAGCGCTCGATGGACATGGCGGCGCGCAGCGTTCGGTGCAGGAGGTAGACGGCCAGCGGGACGATCGCCACCGTGACGACGGCGAGCGTGACTCCCCAGATCCACAAGACGGCGGTCATGCCCCACCTCCCTTCAGGTTGGCCAGCGTTGCCGCGAGGTCGCCATCGACCCCGCGCAGTGCGCTCTCCAGCGTGCGCAGGCCGTTGGTGAGCGCCGCCGCCTGCGGCTGGAGTTGCGAGGTTTCCGTTTCGATGGCCCGCAGGCCGAAGCGGATCTTGGCCAGGTAGCTGGTCGGGTCGCCGCCGATCGCTTCCAGGGCGCGGGCGATTTGAACGAGGCTCACGGCTACCACCACCAGCAGCGCCAGCACCGCCAGGCAGCTCAACGTGGTGAGCAAAATGATCATGACGCCCTCCCGGTTGCCCGCCGGATCCGGCCGGAAGCCCTGGCGATGCGGCCGGCCGAGCCTAGTAACTCGCCCGCCAGGTAATTCGTCCGCTGTAGCAGGGCGATGGTGACCGTGTTGCCGGCGATGAGCTTGCCGCCCGTCCAGATGGCGGCGACGGCCCCGTGGATGCGGCCGGCGGTGCGCACAATCATCCACAGGAGTACCGCGACCACGACCACGACCACGACAGCGAGTCCGAGGGCCAGGCACCAGAGTTGAAGGTCCGTGTCGGAAATCATGTCCGGCCCCCCTCATTCCCCGCTGCGTTCTCCGGGGCGAGATGATCGGCCAGCGTCGTGACCTGGGTGTCGATCGAGCGCACGGCGGTCGCGATGTCCTCCACGATGTCGTTGGCATCGGCTAGCACCCAGATCGGCCGCGTGGCGGTCACGATCTCCCCGGCCACGGCGAGGGCCTGCCCAGCGAGCCGTTCGATGTTGCGGGCGACGAGGAGGATGGCGATCAGCAGCGCGGCGACGACGACCACGACGGCGATGCCGAGGACGAAGCCGAGTACCCACATGACTTGGACCTCCCTATGCCCGGCTACCTGCCGGGCCTTTTCGACCCCAGGAATTGGTACTTTTGATACAGGTAATGCACAAAGCGTTTCAGAGGCCCGGCCGTGGGGACGTGGCCCCAGCCGCTCGGGACGTGTTCCCCATCGTCCCAGCGCGGCGTCATGTTTTGGAAGTGTTGGGTGATGCGCCGCAACGGCCGGATAAACGTCCCGAGCAGCCGCGAGGAGTGGGTCGAGACCGTCGAACCGGGTGGCGTGACGTAGAACGGCGCGAAGCGGTCGGGGAACCCCGGCATGGTGCAGCCGATGCAAATGCCGCCCGTGTTCATGCAGCCGCCCATGTGGTTGATGGCCCCGCGCGAGGTGATGTTGCACTGCACCACGGGACCCCAGCAACCGACCTCCACCAGGCACTCCTTGTCGCCGAAGTTCTTGGCGAAGACCCCTTCCTCGTAATAGCCCGCGCGCACGCACTTGCGGTGAACGGTTTCGCCGAACAGCCAGGCCGGGCGCCCCAACTCGTCGAACTCGGGCAGCGGACCAAGCCCCTGGAGGAATAGCAGGATTACCGCGACCGTTTCGGTGAAGTTGTCGCCGACCGGGGAGCAGCCGGGGATGTTGATCACCGGCAGGCCGTAGGCGCTGCGGTAATCCTTCCCCAGGAAGTCCATGACGCCCATGGACCCGGTCGGGTTGTTGGCCGCGGCGGGGATGCCGCCCCAGGTGGCGCAGGTGCCAATGGCAATGACGGCGGCGGCCCCCGGAGCCATGCGCCGGAGCCATTCGGAGGTCGGGATGGGCCGACGGGTCCCGTCGGCAAGCTTTTCGACGCCAAGCCCCACCCAGTAGCCGCCCGTCTTGGCGGCGATGCGCTCGTCGGCAATCGAACCTTCGTAGATGATGACGTAGGGCGCGCCGAGCTTCCCCTGCTCGGCCAGTTCGTAGTTGCGGACGAATTCTTCGCCGGCCTCGACCGAGAGCACCGGGTGGTGCAACACGACCTTGGGAATGCCGGGGATGGCGCCGGCCAGCAGATCCTCGACCGGCGGACTGGTGGCGCCCACCACCGCGATGGAACACCCGTCGCAACTCATGCCGGCGAGCCAGTACGCGTGGACCACCTTGAGCGGCCCGAGTGGCAGCTTGAATTCTTCCGGTTGCGGCTGGGCGTGCCGCTCGCGCTCGGCGGCCGACGTGAACCAGTCGGTAGAGGTAGGCTGGGGCGTCTTGGTCTCGACCGTTTCGACCGGCATATTTACCTCCCCCGCACGGGATAAATCTTCCAGGAATGTTCTCCCGCCTACATGCTACCGACCTGCACGTTGCCCCGCAAGCGATTTCAGGCCGTCAACAAATCCGCGGCAACTGCTCCCCGGCCAGCATCGTGACCACCCGCCCGCCGCCGACCAGCGACTGCAAGACGACCATGCCGGGGTGCTCCGCGACAACTTCGCCGATGACGGCGGCATTGCGGCCCAGAGGGTGCTGGCGCATCACCTGCAGAAGCCGGTCGGCGTCGTCGGGCCGCGCCACGGCGATCAATTTCCCTTCATTGGCGACGTACAGCGGATCAAGCCCCAGCATTTCGCACGCGGCATGGACCTCCGGGCGGATCGGAAGCGCCGCCTCGGCGAGTTCGACCCCGACCCCCGATGCGGCCGCCAATTCGTTCAAGGCGCTCGACAGGCCGCCGCGCGTCGGGTCGCGCATGCAGCGGATGCCGGGGCAGGCCGCGAGCATCACCCGCGTCAGGCCGATGAGCGGGGCACTGTCGCTCTCCAGCAGGGTCTCGAACTCGATCCCTTCCCGCACGGACATGATGGCGATGCCGTGGTCGCCGATCGTGCCCGAGACGAGCACGCGGTCGCCGGGCCGGGCCGCATGGATCGACAGCGAACGCCCTTCGGGGACCGTGCCGATGCCGGAGGTGGTGATGAACACCTGATCGCCCTTGCCGCGGTCCACGACCTTCGTATCGCCGGTGACCAGGGCGACACCCGCCGCGTCGCAGGCCGCGCGCATCGAGGCGACGATGCGCTGCAGATCGGCCAGGGGCATCCCTTCCTCAAGGATGAACGCAGCCGCGAGGAACAAAGGCTCGGCCCCGCCGACGGCGAGGTCGTTCACCGTGCCGTGGACCGCCAGCCGGCCGATGTCGCCGCCCGGGAAGAAGAGCGGTCGCACGACGAAGGAATCGGTAGTGAAGGCGATCCGCGGACCCGGCGTCCCTTCGGGGCCGCCGGGTAACCGGACGGTCGCCTGGTCCTCAAGGGCGGCGAGGACGCCGTTGCCCAGGGCTGGCACGAACAGCCTCTGAATCAGATCGGCCGTCAACTGGCCGCCGCTGCCGTGCCCGAGCAAGACCCGGTCGTACTGCATGAATGGCAGCGGGCACGTGCCGAGGAGTGCCGCCAGAGGCGTCGCCGGTTCCGAGGAAGCGCCCATTAGCCACCCCTCCCCAGGGGCAGGAGGGCAGGCGTCGCGTCCGCGCCCTCCGCTTGCAGATGGCGGCCGTACGCGTGATAAGCGGCGCAAGCCCCCTCGGCCGACACCATCGTGGCCCCCAGGGGCGTCCGGGGTGTGCAGGTTTTGCCGAACGCGGGGCAATCGTGCGGCTTTTTCAGTCCCCGCAACACTTGACCGCTGATGCACTCGGACGATTCCTGGGGCCGGATGTCACCCACGGTAAACAAGCGCTCGGCGTCGTGCTCGCCATACTCCTCGCGCAGCTTGTAGCCACTCAGGGGAATGGAACCCAGGCCCCGCCACTTGCGGTCGCAGACTTCAAACACTTCGTCGAGGAGCTTTTTGGAGTGGGGATTACCTTCGCGGCGGACGGCCCTGCCGTACTGGTTTTCGACCTCCGCGCGACCGGCTTCGAGCTGCCGCACCGTGCGCAGGACTCCTTCGAGCATATCCACCGGCTCGAAACCGGTGATAACGATGGGAACGCGGTGGCTGCGGGCGATCGGCTCGTATTCGGTGTAACCCACCACCGTGCAGACGTGGCCGGGGCCGAGAAATCCCTGCACCCGGTTGTCGGGCGACTCCAGGATGGAAGTGATCGCCGGCGGTACCAATACGTGGGAGACCAACAGGCTGAAGTTCGTCAGCCCCCGTCGCCGGGCCAGCCAGACCGCCATGGCGTTGGGCGGCGCGGTGGTTTCAAAACCGATGGCGAAGAACACGACCTTCTTCTGCGGGTTGGCCGCCGCCAGGTTGACCGCATCGAGCGGCGAATAGACGATCCGCACGTCACTGCCTTGCGATTTCAGCTGGAGCAAGTCGCCGTGCGAGCCAGGGACGCGGAGCATGTCGCCGAACGAGCAAAAGACGACGTCCGGCCGCGAGGCAATCGCGTGGGCGCGGTCAATGGTTTCCAGGCACGTCACGCACACGGGGCAGCCGGGGCCGTGGACCAATTCAACGCCCGGCGGCAGGATTTTGTCGATGCCGTACTTGACGATGGTGTGGGTCTGGCCGCCGCAGACCTCCATGAGGGTCCACGGTTGCGTCACGGTGCGTGCGATCGCCGCGGCCAATTTGCGCGCCGCGCCGGCGTCGCGGTATTCGTCGAGGTATTTCATGGCGAGGGCACCTTCAACTCGTCGAGTTGGTCCATGCTTTCGAGAAAAGCAAACACGCGCCTCGCCTCGGCCTCGTCGATGCGCGACAGGGCGAAACCGACATGAACCAACACGTAATCGCCGGGTTGGACTTCGGGGACGTGTTCCAAACACACCCGTTTGGAGACGCCGCCGAAATCGACCTTGCCGATCAGAATCTCGTGCTCGCGGTGGACTTCAACCACTTTGCCGGGAATTCCGAGACACATCGCCCCCTCCTTTCGGCTACCAACTACCCTATCGGTTCGGGCCTTCGGCGGCTTGCTGCGCCGCGATGGCAAGCTGTCCCAGGCACAAGCCCCCGTCGTTGGGCGGCACCAGGCGGTGGCGATAAACCCGGAACCCGTCTCGGCCCAGTCGGGCGCACGCCTCGCCGGTCAGCAGCGCGTTCGAGAACACGCCGCCGCTCAAAACTACGGCGTCGAGACCGGTCGAGCTCCGGAGTCGGCCACAAACGGCGGCAATGACTGCCACCATCGCCGAATGGAATCGCCGGGCGATCAGCGCGGCCTCAATTCCTTTCCACGCGTCCCCTGCAACAGCCCGGACGAGTGGCCGCGTATCGACCACGAGCACCGGCTCGGGCAGCTCCTCTTCCCAGGTTTCCACGAGGTCGAACGGATAGGCCCCGTCGGGGGAAACGCCCGCCGCCAACCACTCCAGCTCCACCGCCGCCTGTCCTTCGTAACGGACGCGATCCCGCAGCCCCGCCAGCGCGGCGACGGCATCAAAGAGCCGCCCCGCGCTGGACGTCAGGGGGGTTTGGAAGCGCCGCTCCAGCATTTTCTCGACCGTGCGTAGGGCGACCGGCGGTAGCCGTTCGCCGAGCCGGGACCCTTTACAGCCCGCGTCCGCCAGGTGGGCCACCGCCATGCGCCACGGTTCGCGGACGGCTTGCTCCCCGCCGGGCATGCCGACGTAGCGGAGGTGCGCCGCCCTCCGAAACGTCCGGTAATCGCCGACCAGAACCTCCCCGCCCCAGACCGCGCCGTCGGTGCCGAACCCCGTCCCGTCGAACGTGACGCCGATCACCGGCTCGGTCAGGCCGTGCTCGGCCATGCAGCTCGCCATGTGGGCGTGGTGGTGCTGCACGGCGACCCGCCGCACGCCGCCGCCACCCGCGCGCTCGAGTGCGTAACGGGTCGAGGCATAGTCGGGGTGAAGGTCGTGAGCGATCACCTGAGGCTCGATGGCAAAGAGTTGTTGATAGAGACCGACGTCTTTCGTGAACGCCCGGAAGGCGCCGTAGTCATCGAGATCTCCCAGGTAATGACTGATAAACGCGTGGCGCTCCCGGCCCAGGGCGAACGTCGCTTTCAACTGCCCGCCGACTGCCAGTACCGGGCGGGGACACGCCAGGGGCATGAGGATCGGTTGCGGGGCATAGCCGCGCGAGCGTCGCAGCGGCGACTCGAGCCCGTCCACGACTCGGGTTACCGAATCGTCGCAGCGGACGTGGATCGCCCGGTCGTGTACAAGGAACAGGTCGGCGATGCCGGACAAGCGCTTGACCGCGTCCGCGTCCTCGTACGCGATCGGCTCGTCGGACCGATTGCCGCTCGTCATGACGAGCGGCGTCCCCATCATGGCGTGCAGCAGGAGGTGGTGCAGCGGGGTGTAGGGGAGCATCACGCCGAGAAAAGGGTTCCGCGGGGCAACGCCCTCGGCGACCCCGGGTGCGTGACGTTTGCCTCGCGCTCGGCGCGGGTCTCCGACCCCGCCGCACCCAGGCGGGGTCGGAGACCCGCGCCGAGCGCGGAGA
>JBBRLG010000302.1:0-8959 GCA_038231495.1 Gemmatales bacterium
GCCGCACTCCAAAGAGCGGTCGCCACTCCCAAGGTTACGAATACAGCTTTCTCGATCCCGCACTTGGCGTCCTACCACGCGATTCTTGCAACTTCCGGCGCGCGGCTGTATAAGAGGCGGGCATGGAGACCCACGACGGACCCACGTCAATTACCTTTCCTGCCCCGACGAACGGGCCGGTCCTTGGCGACCGAACGATTGCCGGCCGTTATCGCATCCAGCGCCTCCTGAAAGGCGGACAGGATGTCGAAACCCTGTTGGCCACCGACCTGACGCGCGGCGACGAAGTGGTCATCAAGACCGCCCCCGCCGACAACATCTCGCCGACCACCCTGATGCGCCTGGAACACGAGGCGGGCGTCCTCAGCCGCATCAAAAGCCCCTGGTTTGTCCAGCTGCGCGAGGTCGGGCGCGACGCGGGTCTGTTGTTCGTCGTCATGCCGTTTCTGCCGGGGATCACGCTGCAAGAACGGTTGGCGCGCGGCGCACTGACAGTGCCCGACACGATTGCCGTCGGCAGGTGCTTGATGGCGGCCTTGCATGAATTGCACGGCCTCGGCATCCTGCACCGCGACGTGAAGCCGGCCAACGTCATCGTGGACGAAGCGACGCCGCTTCAACGCGCCGTGCTCATCGACCTCAGCCTGGCCCGCAGTTCGCATCTGGATGCGTCCCTCCGCGACCAGCCGGTCGGAACGGCGAGCTACCTTTCGCCGGAGGGGGCGGGGCTGCTCGATCACGACGTTACGGAATGCTCCGACCTGTACTCCACGGGCGTCGTCCTCTTCGAGTGTCTAGCGGGCAGGCCCCCCTTCAAGGGCGACAGCATCGGTGAAGTGCTGCGCCAACACCTGGCGATCCAACCGCCGGAACTCCGCAGCCTCGGCCTGGCGGTGCCGCGCGCCCTGGATGAAATCATTCAACGGCTGTTGCGCAAGGATCCCCGCGACCGCTACCAGTCGGCCGACGCCGTGCTGGCCGACCTCACTGAATTAGAAGCGGCACTGGCCCGCGGCGTCAACGAACCGGCCCTGGTGGTCGGGTCGCGCGACCGCCGGCATTCGCTCACCGAACCCGCCTTCGTCGGCCGCGGCAGTGAATTGGAGGTGTTGGACGCCCAGGTGGAACGGGCGCGGGCCGGCAGCGCCGGCGTCGTGTTTGTGGAGGCGGAGTCGGGCGGCGGCAAGACGCGCCTGCTGGTCGAATTGGCGCAGCGGAGCGCGCGCCGGGGCGTGTGGGTGCTGCGCGGGCAAGCCCTCGACCAGGCCGCGCAACGGCCGTTCCAGGTACTCACCGGCGTCGTCGCGGAACTGGTCGCCGCGGCCCAAACCGAACCGGGTTTGATCGACCGGATTCAGCAGGGGCTGGGCGATCAACGCGCCGCGGCCTGCGCCGCCGCACCGGAACTGGCGGCGATCCTCGGCACGGACGGGGCCGCCACCCTTGGTCCCGAAACCTTTGTGGAAACCCGCAGTCTGCAGGCGCTGACCGCGCTCCTGGCCACCCTCGGCACGCGCGAGCGGCCCGCGGTCGTGCTGCTGGACGATTACCAGTGGGCCGACCAATTAGCCCTCAAGTTGTTGGACCACTGGCAGCGCCGGCAGGATGGGGACAACGAGCGCGGGCGGCACGTCTTGGTCGTGGTCGCCTTTCGTTCCGAAGAGGTGCCCGCCGACCACGACCTCCGGCGTCTCCGCCCCGCGGCTCACGTCGTCCTGCCCGCGTTTCAGACGTCGGACGTGCGCGGCCTGGCGGAATCCATGGCCGGCCCGCTGCCGGACGAAGTGCTGGCCGTGGTCGAACGGCTGGCGGAGGGCAGTCCGTTCATGGCGTCGGCGGCGCTGCGCGGCCTGGCCGAATCCGGCGCGTTGGTCGCCGGGCCGGCCGGTTTCTGCATCGAACCCCTGGCAATGGCGGACGTGCAATCGTCCCGACATGCCGGGGCGTTTTTGGCGCGCCGCCTCGAACTGCTGCCGCCAGCCGCCCTGCGACTCCTGTTGATCGGGGCCGTTCTGGGCAAAGAATTTGAACTGGATTTCGCGGCGACGCTGGCCGGGCAGTCGCCGTCCGAGGCCATCTCCAGCTTGGCAGAAGCCCGGCGGCGACACCTCGTTTGGGTGAAGGCCCAGGACAGCCGGTGCGTTTTTATTCACGACAAGATTCGCCAGACCTTGCGCCAACGCCTGGCCGCGCCCGAACTGCGGGAATTGCACCGGCAGGCGGCGCTGTACCTGGAAAAGCACGCGCCGCAAGCGGTTTTCGAGCTGGCCTATCACTTCGACGCCGCCGACGAATGCGCACGCGCCCTGCCCTACGCCCTGGTTGCCGCCGAGCAGGCCCGTGGACAACATTCGCTTGAGAATGCCGAGCAGCAGTACCGCATCGCCGCGCGCGGGGCCGGGGGTGCGGACGACCTCACCCGCTACCGCGTCGCGGCGGGATTAGGCGACGTGCTGATGCTGCGCGGCCGTTATCCGGAGGCCGCGGCGGAGCTGCAAACCGCCAGCGCCAGTGCCCAGGACAACTTTGCCAAAGCCCAGGCGGAGGGCAAACGGGGAGAACTGGCGTTCAAGCAAGGCGATTCCAAAACGGCCGCCGAAGCGCTCGAACGCGCCCTGGGATTGCTCGGCAACAAAATCCCGCGCCACCGCGCCACGTTCGTCGTACTCCTGGTTTGGGAGGCGTTGGTGCAATTCCTGCACACCATGCTGCCCGGCCTCTTCGTGGGCCGTCGCCGACTCGATGGTGCGGCGGCAGAGTTAATGGCGATCCGGCTGTACAGCCGCCTGAGTTACGCCTACTGGTTCGAGCGCGGGGCGCTGCCGACCCTCTGGGCACACCTGCGGGAAATGAACCGGGTGGAGCGCTACCCGCCGACGCCGGAACTCGCCCAGGCGTACTCCGCCCACGCCGCCGCCATCAGCCTGTCGCCCCAGTATTTGCAGCGCGGCATCGACTACGCCCAAAAATCGTACGCCATCCGCAAGGAGTTCGGCGACCTCTGGGGACAGGGCCAGTCGCTCCACTTTTATGGCGTGATCCTGTACGCCGGCGGCCGGTACGTCGAGTGCATCGAGAAGTGCCGCGAGGCGGTACGGTTACTCGAGCGCACGGGCGACTACTGGGAATTGAACATCGCGCGGTTTTATCTCGCCGCCTGCCATTACCGGCTGGGCGACCTCGGTCCGGCCGTGGCCGAAGCCCGCCGCGTCCGGCAATCGGGCTTGCAATTGGGCGACGCTCAGTCGGCCGGCATTAGCCTGGAAATGTGGGCCAAGGCTGCGGGCGGCCGGCTGCCCGCGGACCAGATCGAGGCCGAGTTGCAGCGGCCGCGCCACGACGCCCAGGCGACGACCCAAGTGTTGCAAGCGCAGGGCGTCTACTTGCTGGGTCACGGCCGTACGCCCGAAGCCGCGGCCACTTTTGAGCAAGCCTGGCGCGTCGCGCGCGACGCCAAGATTGCCAACGTCTGGACCGCGCCCATTCTGTCATGGCTGGCAACGGCATTGCGGCAGGAGGCAGAGAAGCAGACGAACCTGACGCCGGGAACCCGACAGGACCTCCTTCGCCGCGCCCGCTCGGCCGCGCGGCGGGGACTGCGGGTCGCGCGAACGTTCCAGAATGACTTACCCCATGCGTTGCGGGAGTGCGGTCTCGTGGCAGCCATGCAGGGCCAGGTCGGCCGTGCGCGCAAGGATTTGAACGAAAGCCTGGCCGTGGCCGAACGCCAGGGGGCCAAGTTTGAACACGCGCAAACCCTGCTCGCCCGCGGCCGGGTCGGCCTGGAATTGGGCTGGCCCGGCGCGGAGGCGGACGTGGCGTCGGCTCAACAAGCATTGCGGTCCCTGGGTGCGGATTTCGCCCTGGACGGCGGCTCCCCCGACGTGGCGATCCTGAAACCGGCTACGCTGTCGCTGGCCGACCGCTTCGAGACGGTGCTGGACGCCGGGCGGCGCATCGCGTCGGCCCTGTCCCGGTCGGACATCTTCGCCGCCGTCCGCGCCGCCGCCTTGCGGTTGTTACGCGGCGAGCGCTGCTTCGTCCTCCAGCTGCGGACGACCGGCACGGCCGACGACCCGACGCCGGTCGGCGAAGACCTGACGATGGTTTCCGGGGAGGTCGAGGGCGAGTACAGCCGGGTCATGGCCGAGCAGGCGGTCGCCGCCGGCCAGGTCCAGGTGTTTGCCCCGGAGAGGGCTGTCGAGGGGGGAGAAACCGCCCTGCTGGCGGGTGTCCGATCCGCTCTGTGTGCGCCGATTTTCGTGCGCGGCCGACCGGCGGGCTGCTTCTTCGTGGAGCATCGGCACGTCGCGGGTTTGTTCGGCGAGGACGAGAAACGGCTGGCGGAGTTTATCGCCACCCTCGCCGGTGCTGCATTGGAAAACGCCGAGGGCTTCGCCGCGTTACGGCGCTTGAATGAGACCCTGGAACAGCGCGTGGCCGAGCGTACCGCCGCCGCCGAGGCGCGGGCGCGCGAGCTGGCCGTTTCCAACGACGAGTTGCAGCGGACCACGGCGGAATTGCAGCGCTCGGAGGACGAATTGCGCCTGGCCAAGGAAGCCGCCGAGAAGGCCAACCGCGCCAAGAGCGACTTCCTCGCCAACATGAGTCACGAAATCCGCACGCCCATGAACGGCATCATGGGCATGACGGAATTAACGCTGCAAACCCGGCTCACGCCCGAGCAGCGCGATTCGCTGTCGATCGTCATGCAATCGGCGGACTCGCTGTTGCGCTTGTTGAACGACATTTTGGACTTCTCCAAGATCGAGGCCGGCAAGCTCGAACTGGAAGCGATCCCCTTCCAACTGCGCGACAGCCTCGGCGACACCGTTCACACCCTCGGCGTGCGCGCCTCGAAAAAGGGACTGGAGTTGGCCTACCACGTTCCCGCCGACGTGCCCGACTTGCTCCTGGGCGATCCGGGCCGTCTCAGCCAGATCGTCATTAACCTCGTCGGCAACGCCATCAAGTTCACGGAAAAGGGCGAGGTCGTGGTCGGCGTCACGACCGAGGCCCTGACCGACGACGAGGTCGAACTGCATTTCACGATTGCCGACACGGGCATCGGCATCCCGCCCGACAAGCAGCATCTTATCTTTGAAGCGTTCAGTCAGGCGGACACCTCGACGACGCGCCGCTTCGGCGGCACCGGGCTGGGGTTGACCATTTCGGTGCAACTGACCGCCTTGATGGGCGGCCGCATCTGGGTCGAAAGCACCGTCGGCAAGGGCAGCACGTTTCACTTCACGGCCCGCCTGCGCCTGGACCCAGCCGGGGTCGCACGTCCCCTGGCGGCACCCGAAGTGTTGCAGGATTTGCCGGTCTTGGTCGTGGACGACAACGCGACCAACCGCCGTATTTTCGTGGAAGTCCTGTCGCAGTGGGGCATGAAACCGGTCACGGTAGACGGCGGCGCCACGGCACTGGCGGAGATGGAACGGGCCGCGGCGGCAGGGCAACCGTTCCGTCTGGCTCTGCTCGACGCCATGATGCCCGAAATGGACGGCTTCGACCTGGCCGGGCGCATCACACAGCAGCCGGAGTTTGCGGGCTGCACGCTTCTTATGCTCTCGTCGGCCGGGCAGCTGGAGGATGCGGCCCGCTGTCAGGAGTTGGGTATCGTCCGCTGTCTGATGAAACCAGTCAAGCAGTCCGATTTGCGCGCCGCGATCCTGCGCGCCCTCGGCACGACCGGCGAAGGCAGCGATGCAAGTACCTCGTCGTACCCGGCCCTGGACGGCGTGCGGCCGCGGCGCATTCTGTTGGCGGACGACGGCCTGGTCAATCAGCAGGTGGCCCGCGGCCTGCTCGAAGTCCGCGGCCACCGCGTCACAATCGCCAACAACGGCAAAGAAGCCCTGGCCGCCCTGAACCGCCAGGCGTTCGACCTGGTGTTGATGGACGTGCAAATGCCCGAAATGGATGGCTTTGAAACGACCGCGGCCATCCGTGAGCGGGAGCAGACGACCGGCAACCACCTGCCGATTTTTGCCATGACAGCCCACGCGATGAAGGGCGACCGCGAGCGCTGCCTGGACGCCGGCATGGACGGCTATCTCACCAAGCCGATTCAGGCCCGCCTCTTGTACGAAGCCGTGGAAGGCGTCCGTCCCGCGGAACCTGCACCGGCAGCGGAGCCGGGTGCCGCGACGCCGGCGGATGAGGTGCTGGATTGGAACGCCGCAATCGCGCACGTCGGCGGCCGGGTCGAACTGCTCAAGCGGCTCGTGCGCGTGTTTTTCAAGGAGTCCGCCCGGCTATTGCCGGAGACGCGCCAGGCCATCCGCGACGGCGACACGGTCAAGGTGCAGCGGTTCGCGCACACCCTTAAGGGATCGTTGGCCTGTTTCGGTGCGAATTCCGCCGTCTCCGCCGCATTGCGACTGGAAATCATGGGCCGCGACGGTATGATGAAGGGCGCTGACGAGGCCCTGGGCGCGTTGGAAAAAGAGATCGAACGGCTAAACCCGGCCCTCGCGGCACGCATCTAGACGGATCCTAGATGTCCATTTCGTAAGTTCGCTGCCACTGGAGAGGGCGAACTGACGTAGCCGCAAGCGGCTCGCTGGCTGGCTGAACCCGCTGTCGTAGCCGCCAGCGGTCAACTTACGAAATGCACATCTAGGATAATTACAGAGCCGCGACCGTAAGGGAGCGGTGGGACGAAACCGCTCCCTTACGGTCGCGGCTCTGACGGGGGCTGGTTGAGAGCGCGAACATGGCGACAGTGCTCGTTGTCGATGATTCCGAGATCGATCGGTGCCTGGCCGGCGCTTTCCTGGAAGAGTTGCCCGGCTTTACGGTCCTGTACGCCGAGGACGGCAAAGAAGCTCTGACGATCATCCGCCGCGAGCAGCTCGACCTGGTCCTGACCGACATGCAAATGCCGGAGATCAACGGTCTCCAACTCGTCGAAACCATTCGCCGAGATTTCGCCGGCCTGCCCGTCATCCTGATGACCGCGCACGGCAGTGAAGAGATCGCCGTCGCCGCGCTGCGCAAGGGGGCGGCCAGTTATGTGCCGAAACGCGACCTGACCCGCGATTTGGCGGAGACGGTCGAAAACATCCTGAGCGTGTCGCGCGCGATTCGCAACCAACACGAGGTGCTGGATTGCCTCGCTGACGTACAATACCGCTACGTCCTGGCCAACGACGTGTCGCGGGTCGCGACGGTGATCGGCCACATGCAAGATCAAATGATCCAGTTAAAGATCGTCGATAAGAGTGGCTTGATCCGCGTCGGCACCGCCTTGTTCGAGGTCCTGGTCAACGCGATCGAGCACGGCAACCTGGAACTGCGCTCGGAGCTGCGCGAGATTGACGACCGCAAGAGTTACGCGCGCCTGGGAGAACGCCGCCGCGCGTTGCAACCGTACCGGGACCGGCACGTTTATGTGACCGCCAGCTTTTCGCGGACGGAAGCGGTCTATGTTGTCCGCGACGAAGGGCCGGGGTTTGACCCGTCGCGGCTGCCCGACCCGACGGACCTGACCAACCTGGACCGGGCGGGCGGCCGCGGGTTGCTTTTGGTCCGGACGTTCATGGACGAAGTGACGTTCAACGCGACCGGCAACCAGGTGACGATGGTGAAACGGCGTAACGGATCAGCGCCAACTTTTCCCCCCTTACGAAGGGGGGGTGGGGGGGTTAAGAACGGTTGAAGTACTCGATCAATGGCATCCACTCCACCCCCCCCTACCCCCCCTTCGCAAGGGGGGGACAAGTTGGCGGTGAACGGTTACTTCCACGACTTCCCACAACCCTTGAAAACGCAGTGCAACCATGCACCCCATTCCCCAGCTGATTCCCGGTCATCTTCAACCGCCCTGCGCCCACCCCTCGCTTGCGAAGTTGGTAAATCATTGCGAGGCGTTCGACAAAATCTGTCAACCGGCCAGTGAGCTGGACGACCCCGACGACGACTTCCTGGCCTGGCTGGTTGAAGAGTTGTGGGCGTTGACGCAAAAGATTTGTGCGGAGATCGACGTGCTGGAGCGGGTGCCGTCTCTCCAGGCAACCCTGCGTGAAATTCGGCACCACCACTTCGAGCCGAAAGTCCTCCGCTGGTACCGGATGAACGACGAGTTCGACCGCTTCTGGACCAAGCCCGCCGGCTATTCGGGCGACTACCACACCATCGAACTGCTCTGCCAAAACGAACCGCCGCTGGCGCGCTTCGAGGACGTTTTCCTGAACCACCTGCTGCGCTGCACGATGGCCAGGCAGCACTGGAACAAGGTGTTGGCCCACACCAAATTCCTGCTGCGCGTCCTGGAAACGAGCACGAACACCTACGTCAAGATTCTGGACGCCGGTTGCGGGCCGAGCCACGACGTGCGCGAAACGATGCGCTGGCTGCAGCACGAGTGCATGGGGGAAATGCTCCTCACCGACCTCGACCCCCAGGCCTTGCGCTTCTCGAAAGCGAAGCTCAAGAACGTGCGGCACGGCATCAACTTTAGCTTCGCGCAGGAAGACGTTCTAAAAACCGTCCGCCGGCTGCACCAGCAAGGCGAGGCCGGCACATTCGACGCGATCATTTTCGGCGGCCTCTTCGATTACATTCCCGACCGGGTCTTGCGGCTGGTGCTGAAGCAGTCCCGCCACCTACTTAAAACGAGTGGTGAGATGCTGTTCTCGCAAGTATCCCGCGACAACCCGGACCGAACGTTCATGAAGTGGTTCGGCGACTGGGAGCTGATCGAGCGCAGCGAAGACGACCTGACGGCCCTCTGCACGGAGGCCGAAATCCCGGCGGAACAGGTGTGCATGTGGCGGGAGCGCTCCAACTGCGCCATCCTGTGTCACATCGCCAAGCAAGGGCCGCCCAAATACCACGCACGGGCGTAATCGTAAGAGCGCCAACGGCTCTTTGGAGTGCGGCGGCTCGACGCCGCTTTCTTTCTTTGCCGAGGCGTCGGGTCTCGCAAAAGAAAGAAAGAAAGCGGCGTCGA
>JBBRLG010000303.1:0-8902 GCA_038231495.1 Gemmatales bacterium
TAAACCCTTGTTCCACCAACTGAAGAAACGCTCACACTTGCGGATTGGGGTGTGGCAAATCTTTCGGGGCCGTGCGGTGTCCGCCGTAGCCGCAAGCGGCCCGCTTGCTGGCTCCGCACGCGGCCTGCTTGCGGCTACGGGGCGTAGACGCCCCGGCTGGTCCGACCCACCCTTGCCATCGGCTGCGCCTGCGGCAAGGAGCCCCCCACCGTTGCGCAAGCCACTTCCGAGTGCTTGACGCAAGCCATTTGCCGGTCTGTGCTTACGCATCAACAACGTCCCCGGATCGACCCTTGCCAATCTCGACCCTTGCCACGAAAAAGGCCACCCTTGCCAAAGGAAAAGCGGTTGGCGTAGCCGCAAGCGGCTCGCTTGCTGGCTGAACCCGCGCAGAAACCAGCAAGCGAGTCGCTTGCGGCTACGACCCGGCGGACCTTCCGCACCAGACAAAGCTGCCGGGGTTGGAGAAGTCCTCACCCGAAACAGTTGCCACACCCGCCCGGGCTTCGGCATTTCCTCGCCATGAGGCATCGCCGTGGCAATGCGCTCGCCGTCAGAGGCGGTATAACCATTTCGTCTATACCTATTTCGTAGAACGGCGCGTCTGGAGGAGCTGCGCAATTGCGGTAAGCGGCACGGCCCCTGCTGAGTTGTGTGCAGTGGCCAACGTGCCTTTCCTTCACTGTCTACGGAGTAACTGCAATGGGGCTTATCCTTCTGATCGTGCTCGTCGTCCTGTTCCTCGGCGTCCTCCCGACCTACGGGTACTCGCGCAGTTGGGGCTACCGCCCGTCCGGCCTGGTCGGCCTGCTGCTCGTGGCCTTCCTGGTCTTGGTGTTCGTAGGCTCTATTCCGTGGTGGTTCGCCGCCCGGCCGGTGTACGTCGTCCGCCCGGTGCAGGTCGTCAACCCCGCGCCGATTCAGGTCATCAATCCCGCACCCGTCCAGGTCGTGCAGCCGGTCGTGCAGCCGGGACCGATCAAGGTCGAAGTGCCCCCGGTCAAGCCGCAAGACTCCAAGTGAGCGCCGGCCGCCCATTTGACGCCCGGCTATACTGCCCGCGGCTCGATGCGGCACCAACGCCCGTAACCACAAGCGGCCCGCTTGGGGGGGAACGTCTCCCACAAGCGGGCCGCTTGTGGTTACGGGCGGCGGCGGCGGGCAGTATACCGGTGGCAAATCTTCCGGGGCGGAACGGAACCGTCGCGGTTCGCGACGTGTCTGTGTATGCTGAAGGGAGACACTTCTTTCATTCGGTCGGCTGGCGGAAGGGGACGGCATGGCGGCGCGCGTGGTTCTGGCAATGAGCGGCGGCGTGGACAGCTCGGTGGCGGCGTTCCTCCTGCGCGAACAGGGGTACGAGGTCGTCGGCCTGTTCATGCGCACCGGCGCGCACGGCGGCGCGGACGATAGCCGGCGCGACCACAAGAAAGGCTGCTGTAGCGCCGTCGATGCCGGCGACGCGCGGCGCGTTGCCGACCGCCTCGACGTGCCGTTTTACGCCCTCGATTTCGAGCGCGCCTTCGACCGCATCATCGACTATTTCGCCGACGAGTACCTTGCCGGCCGGACGCCCAACCCCTGCGTCGTCTGCAACAGCTGGCTGAAGTTCGGCCAACTCTGGACCTACGGCCAGCAGATGCAGGCCGACTTCATCGCCACCGGCCACTACGCCCAAATGGTGGCGCGCGACAACGTCCCGGAACTGCACCGCGCCGCCGACCCGGACAAGGACCAGTCGTACGTCCTCTACGGCCTGCGCCGCGAAATCCTGCCGCACTTGCTGTTCCCGATCGGCGGTTACAAGAAGGACGAGGTGCGCAACCTGGCCCGCAAGGCCAACCTGGCCGTCGCCGACAAGCCGGACAGCGTTGAGATTTGCTTCGTCCCCGACGGCGACCACGCCGCCCTGATCCAGAAGCGCCGGCCGGGACGCGCCACGACAGGTGCCATCGTCGATACGGCCGGCAACGTGCTGGCAAAACACGACGGCATCGAGCAGTTCACCGTCGGCCAGCGCAAGGGTCTGGGCTTCGCGGCGGGGCAGCGGCGTTACGTCTTGCGTATCGTGCCGGGCGACAACGCAGTGGTGGTCGGCGACCGCGAGGAGCTGCTGGCGTCGGCGCTGGTGGCGTCGGGCATGAACTACCTTTGTGACGCGCCGCCGGCCCGGTGTCAGGCGAAGATTCGCTACCGGCACATGGCGGCGGCGGCGACGGTCACGCCGTTGGCCGACGGCCGGGCGCGCGTCGATTTCGACGAGCCGCAGAGTGCGATGACGCCGGGCCAGGCGGTCGTGCTTTACGACGGCCCGCGGGTCCTGGGCGGCGGCTGGATTGAAGAAGCCGTGTAACCGTTCGCTCCCCCCTAACGACGGGGGGGTGGGGGGGGTGGAGGGTGCGCCGCGACTGAATACTTTAATCGTGCTTACCCCCCTACCCCCCTTCGTAAGGGGGGGAGAAGTTGATACCGGCTGAACGGTTACAAGGTCGTCGTTTAGCGGGTGTTTATCAAGTCATCTCGCAACGCTCACGGAGACTCGGCATGCTCGAACAACGCAAGGTCGTGACCGCGGCCCCCGAGAATAGCGAAACCCCGCTGGAAGGCGTTCGCAGCTGGGTCACGCCGACGCGGCTGTTCTTCGTCCGCAATCATTTCCCCGTGCCGGCCGTGGACCTCGCGACGTGGCGGTTGCGCGTCGAAGGCTGCGTGCGCGAGCGGCGCGAGTGGTCCTGGGACGAACTGTTGCAACTGCCGGAGCGCACCGTCTTCGCCACGGTCGAATGCGCCGGCAACGGCCGCTCCTTCCTGCATCCCCACGTCCACGGCGTTCAGTGGGGCGCGGGCGCGGTCGGCCACGCGGAATGGACCGGCGTGCCCCTCCGGCTCGTGCTGGAACAGTCCGGCCTGACGCCGGACGCCGTGGAGGTTTTGTTTGAAGGCGCCGACGTGGGCACGGAGGCGGACCACCCCGCACCGATGCACTTCGCCCGCAGTTTGCCGTGCGCCAAGGCACTGCACCCCGACACACTGCTCGCCTTTCGCATGAACGGCGAACTGCTCGAACCGGCGCACGGCTATCCGCTCCGGCTGTTCGTGCCCGGCTGGTACGGCGTCGCGTCGGTCAAGTGGCTCGACCGCATTGAGGCGGTGGCCACGCCCTTTCACGGCTATTTCCAATCGACCAAGTACACGGTCAAGCGGCCCGGCACTGACGGCTTGACTACGGAAATCGTCGGCCCGATGGCGGTCAAGGCGGAGGTCATCCGGCCGCGCGCCGGCGACCAGCTCGGCCTCGGCGGCAACCGCCTGTTCGGCGTCGCGTGGGCCGGCGAAGACCTCGTCAGTCGCGTCGAAGTCAGCACCGACGGCGGCGTCAACTGGACTCAAGCCGACTTCATCGGTCCGCAGGCCGCGTATTCGTGGACGCTGTGGGAATACCTGTGGGAGGCGGACCGGGCCGGCGATTACGACATCCTGGTACGCGCGACCTCGGCGCGCGGCGTCGTCCAGCCGACGGGACACGACCCGCTCAACGGCGGCTACCTCATTCATCACAGCCGGCCGACGCGCGTCCGCGTCACCGCCGCCCGCCGCCAGCCGGCTACCGCCGACCTGTCTACGCTCGCCTGGGACATGAACGCCTTCGCGGAGGAGAATTATCGCCTACCGCTCGACGTGGAACTGGAATTCAGCGCGGGCGCTGGGATTTGACGCACGACGCTGGCAGACTACCCGCATTTCTGGTAATCATTCCTTCAGACGCGGGCAAAAGCCACTCCATTCACAACCAGGGAAAGGACCCACCCATGACGCAGACAGCAGGTTTTCGCGGCAAAATCTACAACGACATCACCGAGACCGTCGGCAACACGCCGTTGATTAAACTGCGGCGGGTGGTCGGCGACGCCAAGGCCACCGTCGTCGGCAAGCTCGAAAATTTCAACCCGCTTTGGTCCGTCAAGGACCGCATCGGCGTGTCGATGATTACCGCCGGCGAGCGCGACGGCAAGATCAAGGAAGGCACCACGATCATCGAGCCGACCAGCGGCAACACCGGCATTGGCCTGGCGTTCACCTGCGCGGCCCGCGGCTACAAGCTGATCGTCACCATGCCGGAGACGATGAGCCTCGAACGGCGGCGGTTGCTGAAGGCGTTCGGTGCCGAAGTGGTGTTAACGCCCGGCGAGAAGGGCATGAACGGTGCCATCGCCAAGGCGGAGGAGTTGCTGCGTACGACGCCGAATTCGTTCATGCCGCAGCAGTTCAACAACCCGGCCAACCCAGAAATCCACCGCAAGACCACCGCGGAAGAAATCTGGAACGACACCAACGGCGCGGTGGACATCCTCGTTTCCGGCGTCGGCACCGGCGGCACGATTACGGGTGTCGCGGAGGTCATCAAGGCGCGCAAGCCGAGTTTCAAGGCGATCGCGGTCGAGCCGGTTAACAGTGCGGTCATCACGCAAAAGATGAAAGGCCAGGAATTGAAGCCGGGCCGCCACAAGATTCAGGGTCTGGGCGCGGGCTTCATCCCGGGCAACTTGAACATCGGCATCATCGACGAAGTCATTCAAGTCGAAGACGAGGACTCGTTCAAAATGGCCCGGCGGCTGGCGAAAGAAGAGGGGATGTTGTGCGGCATCAGCTGCGGCGCGGCGGCGCACGCGGCGGTCCAGGTCGCGCAGCGCCCGGAGAATGCCGGCAAGCTAATCGTAGTCGTGCTGCCGGACCTGGGGGAACGGTATTTGAGTACGGCGCTGTACCCAGAGTGAACGGACAAGGAGACTTCGTTGGACAAGGTGACAAGGTGACAAGGTGACAAGGTGACCGATACGTCGCAGACTTGACCTAGATTCGTACTTCGGGTTCCTATTCATCACCCTGTCACCTTGTCACCTTGTCACCTTGTCACCTTGTCACCTTGTCACCTTGTCACCCTGTCCCCTTGTCCAGATTAACGCGGGAACCCGCCACCAACACCGCCCGGCGGTACCTGCCGCGGCAGGCCGAGCGGTTCGCCGGCCGGCGGCGCGATGGCGGCCTCTTCCTGCCGCGCCAGTTCCCGCTGCAACGGGAAGTCCGGCGAGTGCGGGATGAACTGCGGCGGATGTTCCAGGTAGTGGCCCGACGGCAAGGTCATGCCGGCCACGTTGGTCTGGCAGCCGCTCACGGTCACCAGCATAAGGGCGGCGCTCGCCAGGCACCAACTCAGGCAACGACGTTTATTCTTCATTTTCCCCATCCTCCCGCGACGGTCCAAAACCGCGCGAAAACCCGCCCGGAAAGCCGTTTGCATGTTTTGTAAGGTGTCTGCCGAATGTATCGACACGTCGCCGGCAAAAAATTTAGTGGATTTGTGAAAAGAATCGAGCAACATGAACGGATTGCCGGGCGCTCGCACGACCGCCACGGTCCCCGCGCACGTCTTTTTGTAGGGGCCGAGGTCGCGACGACGCCGGTGCAAATGCAAAAGCCAAGGAGCGCGGCAGGGCGGCTGCGGCGCAAGGCGAGAGGTTGCAGGAGAACAGGCGTGTTACACACCATTGCGTCCCGCGACAAGACTCGGCTGCCGTTGGTCCTCCGCTGGCGGCACCCCGACCGGCCGTTGCCAATGCGGCTGCTGCGCGTGCCGCCCCACAGCCGGCGGCGCAGCGTCGGCCTGGAAGCGCCCGGCTCCCCGCTCACCGGGCCGCTCGACCGGCCGTTCGACTTTTGCGGCCACGTCCGCCGGTTGTGTACCGACGTGGTCCGCCATTGTGCCGAGTTACGGCACATCGACGTGTCGCGGCTGTTGTTCGGCGTGACCCAGGCGCGCACCGGCCGCGCGCTCGGCTTGCAGGCGCGGGTGACGCCGTTGCGCTTTCACCACGGCCACCTGACCCGCAACCGGGAGGGCGTCCATTACCAGGTCCAGCGCTATTTCGTGGACGACTGCGAAATGCTGTACCTGGTGACGTTCTGCCTGCCGCGGTTTTTGGACCAGAATTTTGACGACAAGTTCGTCACGCTGTTCCACGAGCTGTACCACATCAGCCCGGCGTTCGACGGCGACCTGCGCCGCCACGCCGGCCGTTGCGACGTGCATTCGCACAGCAAGCGCCTCTACGACGCCCACATGGCCGACCTGGCACGGGCGTACCTGTCCAACGGCGCCGAGCAGCCGTTGCACGCCTTTTTACGGCTGGATTTCGCGCAGCTCCAATACCGGCACCGCGGCGTCGTCGGCGTCATGGTGCCGCGGCCGCGCCTGTTGCCCGTCGCCGTCCCCCAGGAGTCGGCGCGCCGAGACGACTAACCCGACCGTCGCCTCCTCTACTCCCCGCTGCTTGGATTGACACAAGCCCGACGCGCCAGCGAGGACCGGCCCCCTTGGCAAGGCACAAGGAACAGCCCCCTCGCTGGCGCGTCGGGCTTGTGTCAAGGTGAACCGCTGAGGGCGTTGTTTAGCGGCATGACCTCACCGGCGGCTCCTTGCTCTTCTCGTGCGTTTGCGTTCCCGCTAATCTGGATTCGGTTAGACGATTATTCGTATTCCCTGCGGAGGTCGAGTGCCATGTCCACGATGGTCAAAGCGGACGCCACCGGCGCGGTGACGCTCCCCGCCGAATTATGCCAGGCCGCTGGCGTTGCACCGGGGGCCGATCTGGTGGCGGAAGTCCAGGTCGGCCGGATCGTAATCGAGCGCCCGCGGCAACCCATTTGGGAGCGGATCGCCGCCCGCGCGGCGGAGACTCCCCCCGAAGAAATGGACAAATTGCCGGCCGACGGCGCTGCCCAGATCGACCACTATCTTTACGGCCATCCGAAGCGAAAGGCAGACCGTATAATGTGTGAGTCGTTGCTTATCAGTCATTTCCGGAGATTTAGCCATGACACTCATCCTTGACGCCATCTACGAAAACGGCGTCTTGAAACCCAAGAAGCCGCTGCTCTTGGCAGAAGGCACCGCGGTTCGCCTGACCGTCCACGCCGCGGGCGAGACCGAGGATCCCTTTGAGGCCGTTATCGGAACCTGCGACGGCCCGCCCGATGGAGCAGCGAGCCATGACAAGTACCTGTACGGAGAGCGCCCTTCATGATCTTCGTCGATACCTGGGCCTGGTTGGCTTTGGCCGTTCGAGTTCCCGTTAGTCTGGAGTTCTGCCAGACGTTTAACCGTGTTCCCTGGGGAGGTCGCGGCCCATGTCCACGATGGTCAAAGCGGACGCCACCGGCGCGGTGACGCTACCCGCCGAGTTGTGCCAGGCGGCCGGCGTTGCACCGGGGGCCGATCTGGTGGTGGAAGTCCAAGACGGCCGAATTGTGCTGGGGCCGGCCGCGCCCTCGCTCGCGGAGCGGATCGTGGCCCGCGCCCGCTCGTTGCCGCCGGAAGCGCTGGACTCCTTGCCGGACGATCTGGCCGCACAGCACGATCATTACCTGTACGGGACGCCGAAGCGGCCGGAGTAACCGCCCATGCCGCCGACCGTCTTCGCCGACACGTTCTATTGGCTCGCCTTGGCCCGACCGCGCGATACCTGGCACGCCCGGGCCTGGCGCTGGGCAGCGGCGAATACCTCGACCCGCATCGTCACCACCGACGAGGTTCTCACGGAATTCCTCAATGCCCTGGCGGGCACGGGGCCGGCCGGCCGGGCCTACGCGGCTGCAACGGTTCACGACATCCGCAACGCTGCGCAAGTGGACGTGCTACCGCAAACGCGCGCCGACTTCGACGCCGCGCTTGCCCTGTACGAGGTCCGGCCCGACAAGGGGTATAGCTTGACCGACTGCCGATCGATGGTCGCCCTGCGGGCGCTGGGCGGGACCGAGGTGTTGACCAACGATCGTCATTTCACCCAGGAAGGTTTCACAATCTTGTTCCCGTAACCTGTGGCCACCGGCTCTGGCGCGGGCGTTGCTCGGCGGCACTACCTCACCGGCCGCTTTTCTTGCTTCTTTTGCGTTTCGTCAAAGGGCCGCGGTTTTGCGGTGGCAACGCGGGCGGTATACTACCGAAGGTGTTCTTTCTCATTCTCCAATGGAACACGAACCATGACCCTAACCGTCGAAGCCATTTACGAAAACGGCGTGCTGAAGCCCACCCAGCCGCTGCCGCTGAAGGAACACGAAAAAGTCACAGTCACCGTTGCGTCGGCGATGAGCGTTGCCCGCCAGACCGCCGGGATGGTGCCCTGGAGCGGCGATGCGGAAACACTCGAGCGGCTCGCCCGCGATCCCGAGTTCGGTATCTTGGAGTCGCCATGACCTTCACCGATCTCCAAAACGGCGATGCCGTGTTCGTGGACGCCAACGTGTTCATCTACCACTTCACCAATCATCCCAGGTACGGTGCCGCCTGCACCGCGCTGGTCGAGCGCATCGAACTCAAGGAACTCCGGGGCTTCTCCGCCTCGCACTGCCTGGCGGACGTGGTTCATCGAATCATGACCATTGAAGCCATGGGCCGTTTTACCTGGCCCGTGGCGGGCCTGGCTGCGCGACTGAAGAAACACCACGCGTCGATTGCCCAGCTGAGTCTCTATCAATCTGCGGCCACAAAGGTCGGACAACTGGGAATTCTGGTTCTACCCGTATCCGAATCCCTCGTGTTGGCCGCGACCCACGTCAGTCAACAATGTGAACTATTGACAGGCGATGCTCTGATCGTGGCACTGATGCACCAGCACGGCTTGACCAACCTCGCCAGCAACGACGCCGACTTCGACCGCGTGCCGGGATTGAACCGCTACGCGCCGCCGTGAGGATTTCATCGGCGACGGGGTGTTGCGGGTCGGTGATGGCTGCTTGATGGTTCAGGATGTTGACGCTGTCGTAGCCGCAAGCGGCGCGCTTGCGGGCGGAACCCCCGCACAAGCCAGCAAGCCCGCCCCGGGCGGCTACGGCCGACATGCGGTGA
>JBBRLG010000304.1:0-8894 GCA_038231495.1 Gemmatales bacterium
GACGTCGGGACTGAGTACTTTAACCGTGCTTACCCCCCCACCCCCCCCCTTTGTAAGGGGGGGAGAAATTGGCGATGCACGGTTGCCTTCCCGATTCCAGTAATACCGCCTGTGCAGCGTATGCGGGACCGCCGCGGAGTGCAAACGTAATTCGCGTGAAGACCGGCTTTGTCGGTAAGGGCCGAAACGACGAAGAAGAAAGACGAAGGGGACAGGATGTCCCGACCGCCGCGCCCCTGCCCCAGCGGGGGCGGCCGGCACCGCCGCGAACGAAATCGACCGCCGATTTCCGCAAGGATGGAGGGCGACACCATGAACCGGAAGAGCATCCCAGCGCTGGCCGCCGCGTGTCTACTGCTCGGTGCCACGGCAACCGCCGGCCGAGCCGGAGAACCGCTCTGGCGGGGCGTCACCCTCGCACCGCCGACTTCCCTGGGCAAGCCCGTCCCGACAGCGGGAGCCGCCGCGGCGTCGATTGGCCGGCCGCAACCGCTGGCGACCATCGGCCGGCCGGTTCCCGTCGGCCCGGCCGGCGATGCCGCGACCGCCCCCTACATGCCCGGCGCGGCCGTCATTCCGGTTAATTACACCGACGCCCAGCCGCACGTCGTCCGCAGCGAGGCACCGGGCGACTTTCAGCCGCTGTCCGGGCCGCCGCCCGCGCCGCCGCCCCCGCCCCCGCCCCCGCCGCCGAGCGGCCCTTACGGCGGCGAGCCGTACAACCACGGCGTCGAACTGGACCACCCGCTCAACCGCAGCTTCGGCGACCGCTGCCGGGAGTTTTTCGGCATGGGCAACAGCGGCGGCAGCAGCGGCAGTGTGCGTCAGCCGTTCCAGAGCGACCACGCCTTCGACGGCCTCATCTCGCCGGTGAGCAATCCGTTCTTCTTCGAGGACCCGCGCTCGCTGACCGAAATCAAGCCGCTATTCATCTACCAGTCGGTGCCGCGCAACGACCCGTACTTCCAGGGCGGCAGCGCCGAATTCTACGGGGTACAGGGCCGGCTGGCGTTTAACGAAAAGTGGTCGGTGGTCATTAACAAGCTCGGCTTCGTTTCGCTCCAGCCGAAGTTCACCGACGGCACGCTCACCAGGTCGAGCGGCTTCGCGGAGTTCGACATCGGGCCGAAGTGGACGTTCTACCGCAACGAGACGAGCGGCGGCATCGCGGCGGCGGGCGTGAATTTCGACATTCCGATCGGCGACCGCAAGGTTTTCCAGCACACCGGCACCCTGGCCCTCGACCCGTACATCAACTACGGCAAAAGCTTCGGCCGGTTGCCCGACGGCTACGGCAGCTTCAACTTCCTGGGCCAGGCCGGTTACAATTTCGGCGTGGACAACAAGCGGGCGGAGTTCTTCCACACGAGTTACCACATCGACTACGACGTGGCGAACCTGCACAAGTTCTACCCGCTCGTCGAGTTGAACTGGTTCCACTACACCAAACGCGGCACCGCAGTCGACGTGGGCACGGAGGGCGCGGACTTCATCAACTTCGGGTCGAGCAGGTTGACCTACGGACGCGACGTGGTGCGGGCGGCGGTGGGCGGCCGGTACAAGTTTAACGAGAACATGAACGTGGGCGTGGCCTTCGAGTTCCCGCTGACGACGCAGAAGAGTTTGTCCGACTTCCGGCTAGGAATTGACTTCATCTTCCGGTACTAATACAAGTCGCCTTGCCGCTTGCGGCTTTGCATTCTTCTTGCTTGCAAAGCCGCAAGCGGCACACCCGGCGAGGTGTACCACCATGTCCGTCCTGCTCATCGGCACGCTCGACACCAAGGGCGTCGAGTGCCATTTCGTCCGCTCGCTCTTCGACGAGGCCAACGTCCCCGTCACCGTCCTTGACGCGGGCGTGTTGCAGCCTCCCACATTCACCGCCGACATCCCCCGTGGCGAGGTTTACGCCGCCGCCGGCGCGAGTGTCGCCGCGCTCCAGAAGGACGCCGACCGCAACAAGGCGGTCGAGGCCGCCGCCAGGGGTTGTGCGAAGATCGCCCTGGATTTGCACGCGCAGGGCCGGCTCGACGGCGTGCTGGGCCTCGGCGGTTCGGCGGGCACGACCATCGCCACGGCGGCGATGCGCGCCCTGCCGTTCGGCGTCCCAAAGTTGATGGTCAGCACGCTCGCCAGCGGCCAGATGCGGCCTTACGTCGGCGTCCGCGACATCCTCATGCTGCATTCCGTCGTGGACATCAGCGGCTTGAACCGCATCAGCCGCCGGGTGCTGACCAACGCCGCCAACGCCATGATCGGCATGGTCCGACAGCGGACGACGCAATCGGTGCCGGCCGACGACAAGCCGCTCGTTACCGCGACGATGTTCGGCGTGACGACCCCGTGCGTCGAGGCGGCCCGGCAATTGGTCGAACAGGCCGGCTACGAAGTGCTGGTGTTCCACGCCACGGGCAGCGGCGGTCAGACGATGGAATCGTTCATCGCGGACGGCCTGATTAGCGGCGTCCTCGACCTGACGACGACGGAACTGGCGGACGAATTGGTCGGCGGCGCGCTGACGGCGGGGCGCGACCGCATGACGGCGGCGGGCCTGCACGGCGTTCCCCAGGTCATTTCACTGGGCGCGCTGGACATGGTGAATTTCGGCCCGCCGGAGACGGTGCCGGAGAAGTTCAAGGGCCGCCGTTTCAACCAGCACAATCCGAACGTGACGCTGATGCGGACGACGCCGGAGGAGAACGATCGACTCGGTAAGGAGATCGCGCACAAGGCCAGCGCGGCGAAGGGACCGACGACGGTGCTGGTTCCCTTGAAGGGTGTCTCCGCCATCGACGCGGCGGGTCAGCCGTTTTGGTGGCCCGAGGCGGACAAGGCGCTGTTCGACAGTTTGCGTCAGTGGATGAGTCCGCACGTCAAGCTGGTCGAACTAGATATGCACATTAACGATCCGCAATTCGCGGCCGTCGCGTCGAGCACGTTACTTGAATGGCTAAGAGCTAAAGGCTAATAGCTTATAGCTATTTACCTTTAGCTCTTAGCAAAGCACGCTACCACGACTTACGCCGCCGCCAGCCCCAGCGCCCGGCGCAGCGAATCGACCTTGTCGGTCTTCTCCCAGGTAAACGCGGAGTGTTCGCGGCCGAAGTGGCCGTGGCGGGCCGTTTCGCGGTAGATCGGCCGGCGCAGGTTCAGCGTCTCGATGATGCCGCGCGGCGTTAGCTTGAAGTTTTTCCGCACCAACTCCGCGATCTGGCCGTCGGTCAAACCGCCTGCCGCCGTGCCGGCCGTACTCACCCAAATGTTAATCGGGTCGGGGTAGCCGATCGCGTACGACAGCTGCACTTCGCACTGGTTCGCCAAACCGGCCGCGACGACGTTCTTGGCGATATACCGCGCCATGTACGCCGCCGAGCGGTCCACCTTGGTCGGGTCTTTGCCGCTGAACGCCCCGCCGCCGTGCCGACCGCGACCGCCGTAGGTGTCCACGATGATTTTGCGACCCGTCAGCCCGCAATCGCCGTGCGGACCGCCTTCGAGGAAGCAGCCCGTCGGGTTGATGTGGACCAGGATCGTGTCGTCGCCGTGGTGAACGGGCGCGTGGCCGGGCAACACGACTTCAACCTTGCCGCGAATCAAGTCCTGACGCTCTTTCCGCAAGGTCGGCAGAATCAACTTATCCAGGACGGTCTTGCGGGCGTCGTCGGAGAAGAACTGCCGACCGTCCTTGTCCTCTGCGACACTCTCGTCGTGCTGCGTCGAGAGGACGATGGTGTGAATGCGGTGCGGCGTGCCGTCGGCGTTGTACTCGACGGTAACCTGGCTCTTGGCGTCGGGCCGGACGAACGGCAACTCGCCGCTGTTGCGCATGCGGGCGTGCTCTTCCACGAGGCGGTGGGCCAGGTGGATCGGCAACGGCATCAGCGTCTTGGTCTCGTTGCAGGCGAAGCCGAACATCATGCCCTGGTCGCCGGCACCGCCCGTATCCACGCCCATGGCGATGTGCGGCGACTGCTTGTGCAGTTTGCAAATCACCTGGCAGGTGTCGGCGGCAAAGCCGATGGTCGGATCGACGTAGCCGATCTCGCGGATCACCTCGCGAACGAGGCGATCGACGACAGTGCGGTTCAGCTCGGCGTGGGTGGTAATTTCGCCGGCGACGACGGCCAGGTCGGTGGTAACGAGGGTTTCGCAGGCAACCCGGCTCATGGGGTCGTGCTGGAGGCAGAAGTCGAGAACGGCGTCGCTGATCTGGTCGGCCACCTTGTCCGGGTGGCCCATGGAAACGGATTCACTGGTGAATAAATAACGGTCCGTGTTCACGGAAAAGTCCTCGGGCCAGTGGGAAAGTGTTTGCAAGCCATCGCGAACCGGGCGGGGCGGATTATATGCCAACCGCGGCGGCGCTGACAAGCGCAACCGCTACAACCCGCAGGGCCATTGTATGCAACCGGCTTTGCCCCTTGTAGCATAGTTCCGTATCCCGCCCAGATTTCGTCCACACGGAAAAATTCCGAGGCCTGCCGATGCCCCCGGTGCTACTCCTGAACGCGGTCGGCCTGACGCCGCGGTTACTGCCCCACGCCCCACGCCTGCAAGCGCTGGCCCAAGCAGGCTGGCTGCGGCGGTTGCGCGAGGTATTGCCCGCAGTGACGTGTACGGCCCAGGCCACAGTGCTGACCGGCCTGACGCCGCAACAGCACGGCATCGTCGGCAACGGCTGGTTGTGGCGCGACACCGGCGAGGTGCGCTTCTGGCAGCAGAGTAACCGCCTCATCCAGGGCGAACCGCTCTACGTCACGGCGCGCAAGCGTGCAGTGGCGCGCGGCCAAACGTTCCGTTGCGCCAAGTTGTTCTGGTGGTTCAACCAGGGTGCGGCGGTGGACTTCAGCGTTACGCCCAAGCCGCACTACGGCGCGGACGGCAACAAGGTATTCGGCATCACCGGCACGCCCGCCGGCCTGAGCGAACGCCTCGAACGCCAACTCGGCCCCTTCCCCTTTCAAACATTTTGGGGTCCGATGGCCGGCTTGCCGTGTACGCAATGGATTGCCCGGTGCGGCGCGGAAGGGCTGCGCACGGAACGGCCCGACCTGACGCTCGTTTACCTACCCCACCTGGATTACGACCCGCAGCGTTTCGGCCCCGACGGCTGCGACATGAAACGCCTGACGGCGGAGCTTGACGACGCCTGTGCGCCGTTGCTCGATGCGGCCCGTGCCGGCGGCGTGCAAGTCTGGGTGGTGAGCGAATACGGCCACGTCCCGGTAAGTCGGCCCGTCTACCTCAACCGCGTCTTGCACCAGGCGGGCCTCGTCAGCGTGCGCCCAGGACCGTTCGGTGAGACGCTGGACCTGTTCGCGTCGCGGGCGTTCGCGGTGGTCGAGCACCAGCTGGCCCACGTCTACGTCGCCGACGCCAACGACCGCCCGCGCGTGCGCGAACTCCTGGCCGCCGTGCCCGGCGTGGCCCGCGTCGTCGAGGGTGAGGAGCGCTCCGAATTGCAATTGAACCACGAGCGTTCCGGCGAGTTGATCTTACTGGCGGAACCGGACGCCTGGTTCGCGTACCCATTCTGGCTCGACGACCGGCAAGCCCCGGACTACGCGCGGACCGTGGACATCCACCGCAAACCGGGCTACGACCCGTGCGAACTGTTCTTCGACCCGAAGTTGCTGTGGCCGAAGGGCCGGGCGGCGTGGCGGCTGCTGCAAAAAAAGCTCGGCTTCCGCACCCTGTTCGACGTGGTGCCGCTCGACGCCAGTTTGGTGCGCGGCAGTCACGGCCTGGCCGCGACGACTCCGGACGACCGACCGTTGCTGATCGGCGACGGCCCCGCGCCGGCGGCCGCGGAATTGCCGATGACGGCGGTGCGCGATTTGTTATTGGGCGCCCTCGAAGAGTAGTGTCCGAGGGTCAACAAACCGTACCTCCCTCCGCCACCAACGCAACACCTTGTTGCGTTACCACCGCAGCCATGCCGCGGCCGACCAGGCAATTACGCGGCCCCTCATTCGCCCTCGTAGCCCTGTGCCTCGCTGGCCTTGTCAGTCTCGTGCGGAACGTCCCGCGGAACCAGAACGTCACTGTCCCCATCCACAGGATTCCGCCGACTCAACCGGGCGGCTGCTAAAACCCTATGTGGCACTTCCCAGACCTCATTGTCAAAAAGCATCCCATGCCGTCGTCGGGATTGCCAAACCGACCCTTGCCAAGTGGACCCTTGCCACCTACCTTCGCCACTCTTTGCCACGTTTTTGGCAAGGGTATATTAGCGCCGCTGCTTGCTCCTGACGGTCGCTGCGTGCCAAAATCCCACCCTTGCCAAGATTGTTGCACTTGGCAAGGGTGGGAGGGTGTCCGCTGCCGCCCGGTCAAAGGGGACGCCATCGGGAGCGTGGTCGGGTAAGCGTCGTGCTCCCGAAATAGCACGATTGGCACAAGCAATTGGTGCGGAGCTTACCTGCCGAGGTAATGCTGCCCAGGGGCGACAAGGGTTTGTGTTGTTGCTGCAATTTGTGCGGCCGTGGTGCTCATTGATGCTCTGCCTTGAGTCGCTCAAATTCGGCATCGATTTCCGCGTCGTTTCGGCCCAGCGATTCTAGGATGGCCCGGTAGTTCGCACAGATTACTTGTAGGTGCGGATGCTCGTGACCGGTGCGGTGAGTGAATTTGAACAAGATGCCGACCGCCCGGCGCATCAGCGGCTCGGCGTCGGCCAGCCGGTTGGTGGCCTGGAGCAATCGGGCCAGGTTATTGAGGTCCATAGCGACATTGGGGTGGTCGGCTCCGAAGCTGCGTTCGTCGATGGCCAGGGCGCGGCGCATCAGCGGCTCGGCTTCCCCCAGCCGGTTGGTGGCCTGGAGCAATGAGGCCAGGTTGTTGAGGCGGATGGCGACCTTGGGGTGGTCGGCTCCGAAGCTGCGTTCGTCGATGGCCAGGGCGCGACGATAAAGCGCCTCCGCCTCCGTGTGAAGAGCCTTCTCCTTTAGTAGAAGGCCAACGTCGTTCATCAGTCGGGCTGTCGGCTCCGTCACGCCGGCCTCATCGGCGCGCCGGATAACGGCGCGGGCGTGTGGTGCCAGCGGCACAAGAATGGGCCAGGCGCGGACATCCGTCGGGTCGCCAATAAAAGCGGCGTTCACCCAGCGCAAGGCGGCGTTCAGGTCGTGCTGCTCTTTGTCGTCGGCAAGGCTGCGGCGGGTCACGTCTTGTACCAGACGGTGAACGGAGAAGACCGGCGCATCCGGTGCGCGCGTCACCAGCGAGTAGGCCTCCAAATTTACCAGGCCGTCATGCAGATCCGCGTCCGCCGCACCGGGGACCGGAACGTCCAGCAGCGATTCCGGAATCGGGTCCGGCGCGAGCCAGGCTACCAGGTGCAACAGGCGGCGGGCTGGTTCGCTTAGCTGATCGAAAGAGGTCTGCCAGGTGGTGGCCACGCTGCGCGGGTAGTGCATAAGTTGTTCGTCAAACCACGTCAGCACCCGGTCGTGCCGGTCGCGCCATTCCTTCAAGTAGCCTCCGAAGGTCAGACGGTGTTTGGCGATGTAGGCCCCGGCTTGCTCTAGCGCCAGGGCTAACTGCCCCAACTCCAACGCCAGGGCACGTGCCTGGGCGTCGTCGTCCGGCTGCTTGCGCCGACGGGCGTCGGTGCGGGCGCACAGGAAATCGGCCGCGGCCGTCTCCGTGAGTACGTCCAGTTCCAAGGACACGACCTGACCGCTCCAGTTTGGTTGCCGGCTGGTGAGCAGCACCTGGCCGCCGTGCAATTGCGCCAGCAACTTTGTCGCTTCGGCCGCGGCATCCGGCGTGTCGAGGTTGTCCAGGATGAGGAACCAGCCAGGGTGCAGGTGCAGCCAGCGCAACGCCGCGGCCAGCTTGGCCTCCTCCTCGGGTCGGTCCTGCTCCGGCAGGTCGAGCACGAGCGGGCCGCACAGCCCGGCCAGGTTCCGCCGCAGCGCCTCCGGGCTGTCCGCCGGCACGAAAAGCAGGGCAGTGTAGGCATCCTGGTGCTGCCAGGCGTACTCGACCGCCAACCGCGTTTTGCCCACGCCGCCCAGGCCGTGGATGGCCTTGCCCACGATCGCCGTGGCGTGTCCGTCCACGGCACGCTCAAGACTCTTGCGCAACTGGACCAGGAATTCGTCGCGGCCCTTGAACAGCGTGCCCAGGCTGTGATACGGGAGGGAAATGGGCTTGGGACGGCCCAGGTCCGGAAACGGCAGGACGAGCACGTCTTCGATGAGCTTTGCCTGGGTGGTGAGCGTATCGCGGTGTTTGCCGGTGCTCTTGACCCACATGCGGAAGTCCGCCTGGCAAGTTTGGAGCGCGGCGTCTTCGGGATTTGGCTCGTCGGGTTGGAAGCCGGGTGCCGTGAAGAAGATGTAGGTGTCCCGGCCGTGGTGCTTGGCCAGCAGGAACTCCCATTGCGTGTAGGAGACGCGGTCCTGGCTGGCGGCGGTGCGGTATTTCTGCAAGAGCGGCAGGTCGCCCAGCGCCGCCGCGTGGTCGGCGGTGGGGAAGTCGCCGCAACGGTCGCCGACCAGCAGGATGACGGCATCGCATTGGCGGATGTAGTCGCGCAACTGCTCCAGGAGCGTGGCCGGCCCCTGGCGGAAATGCTCCTGGTCGCGCACTTCCAGGCCCTTGCGCCGCAGGGCGCGCGCGACCCCGATCCGGCAGGAGCCAAGCTCTTTGGTCACGGCAGATAAAAAGATGCGGAAGGACCGCGGCTCGGACATGGGCTTGCTCCTGACCGGACGACCGCTGCTGCGCCGTCCTATGCTTTTGCGGGATCAAGGGAGGTACTTTTCCCTTTGGAGTGCGGCGGGGGGGGGGGGGCGGGAGAAGAAAAATAGATTGTGTGTGGCAGCCCCCCCCCACACCAGACAACAACACTCCGCCGCCCCCCCGCCCACACCAAACCCGAGAAC
>JBBRLG010000305.1:0-8875 GCA_038231495.1 Gemmatales bacterium
AGCGTTCCACGGAGCGTTCCACGGAGCGTTCCACGTCGGGCTTACGCCCCGACGCTCGCCAAGACAGTTCGTGACTTTAAGCAATAATCCGCGTTTCATGGCTTGCCCCCCCGCGGTTCGCGGCCCGAACTGGAACGGCTCGGCGCTTGCAAAAACTCGTTCTCGGCGACTCCGTCCGCGCGGGCCGGCAGCTTGCCGGCGAGCTTGTGCATGGCCAGATCGATGGGGATATGGACAACACCTTTGTCGCGGTCCAGCCAGCCGCTTTTGCGCAAGTACGTCTCTTCGTCCGCAGCCTGTCCTTTGGCGGTGCCCAGGCGGCTGCGGCCGCTGTCGTGGTCCGGCGACGACGGGTCCAACCCTTCCAGGCGCGGGTTGGGGTCGATGCCGCTCCGCTCCGTGCCGGGTTGAAGGGGGCCGGGCCGGGTCCGTGGCTCCTGGGTCGAACCGGCCTGCTCGGCGGTGTTCCACGGCAGCTCTGACCGTTTCACCGCATTCTCGTGGCGGATGTAGGCGACGAACAGCCACCAAAGCAGCGCGGCGCTGACCACGCAAATGGCAGCCAGGCAAACGCCGAAGGTCACGACGCCCTTGTAACTGGCGTCGCTGCGCTCGTAGCGCACCGACGGGTTGACCGGGTTGTCCGTCGGCAGGTGGGTGTCACTCATGGGCCAGTCCTCCCTCCGGCGTTATTACAAGAGTCGGGTCCGGCACCGTCGTGGGCCGTAGCCACAGAAAGCAGGCCAGCCACACGCCGCCGACGCCGCACGAGGCCAGCGGGTACAGCCAAAAAAGGTCGCGATTGTCCGAAAAAGCCGGGGCGATCATCCAAAACAAGTCGATGAACCGCATCCCGAAGACCAGCAGCGCCACGCCCATCAAGGCGCGCGGGTTGTCCTTGACGCCTGCGGACAGGAGCAGCGCGAACGGCACCGCGAACTGGAGCAGGACGAGCAGAAACGCCATGCCCGACCACACGTCCTGGGACCGGCGGACGTACCACGGAATTTCCTCGCGCAGGTTGCCCGACCAGATCAGCAAATACTGCGAGAATTGCAGGTACATCCACACCATGACGAACGCCATGAGCAGGTTGCCGAGGTCACGCAACACCTGCCGGTCGGCGGCCGGGTTGAACCGGCACACGACCGCCACGCCGAAGGCGAAGGCGCTCAGGATCATGCCGACGCCGAACAGTGCCCCGTAGATGGTCGAAAACCATTTCGGCTCCGGCTCCAGCGACATGGCCCAGTCGATCGACGCGAACGTTATGGTGAAGCCGAACAGGGCGAGGCCGATGCCGCTGACCATGCCGACGCGCCGGCGTTGGTCTTCCGTCGGCGGCACCGCACCGGTCGGCCGTTGCCGGGTAACGAGGTACGCGGAACCGATCCACACGAGGAAGTAGAAGGCGGCACGGCCCAGGAAGCTCGGCACGTTGAGGTAGTAGACGGTCTTGCGCGCCAGTTCGGCGTCATTGGCGACCAGCTCGTGGTTGGCCCAGGGATAAACCAGCGCCAGGCCGAGCAGCAACGGCAGGAACAACAGTGCCAGCAGCGGCAGCGTGCGCGCCGCCGGGCCGAGGACGGGCCGCAGCTGGTCGGCCCAGGCACCGCCGGTCAATCGGCCAATTTGCAGGAGAGCCAGGCCCCCCAGGCTCACACTCAGCCACGGCAGGAACGCAATCAAGTAGGCGCGGAAGAACGACGCCGGACTGACCAGGCCGTAGAGCGCGCAGACCGCCAGTGCCAAAACCCCCACCCCCAGGGGGACGAGCGGGCCGGGCAACGGCACGGTGCGGTGGTTGGCTGCGCCGGCGACGTTCACGGCTTAGCCTCCGTTTCCAGGCGTTTACGATCTTCAGCCGACAGGTCGGTAAGCCGGGCGTTCTGACTCAGTTGCAGGGCGCGGACGTAGGCGATGATCTCCCAGCGTTCCGTCGGCGGGATTTGGCTCGCGTAACTGGGCATACCGCCGTGGCCGCGCGTAATCACGTTGAAGAAGTGCCCGACCGACGCCTCCCGGAGTCGTTGCGTGTGGTACGACGGCGGCCGCAAGTAGCCGCGCTGCACGACGACGCCGCGGCCGGTGCCGACGCGGTCGTGGCAGACGGCGCAGTAGATGTTGAACTGCTCGCGGCCGTGTTTCAGACGCTCTTCGGTGATCGGGAACGGAAACTCGGTCGCGACCGCGTCGTCCTTGCCGTCCTTCGTTTGCGTGCCGGCAAACAGCAGGTCGTCCGCGCGCAGGTGGCCGCGCGCGACCGTGCCCTCTTCCAGCGGGCGGGCGGAACTGCCGTCGGGGAAGAGGGTGCTCTCTTGCAGGGGCTTGTAATGCGGCTGGCGGGCCATTTCTTGCTGACAGCCGGTTGTCAGTAATAGTGCCAAAACCCCGGCGCTTGCGAAATTCCACCGCCTTTTTGGAGTGCGGCGCTTTGCCGCCGCTTTCTTTGGTTTTGTACCACCGGCCCCGAAAAGAAAGCGGCGGCAAAGCGCCGCACTCCAAAAGGTATCGCGGGTACTCATTGCGGCACCTCCGTTACTTCCCGCGCGCCGAGGCCGGCGAGGAACTCCGCCGTCTGGTGGGCGTCGAACTTCGGGTCGTTGGCCATGACGCACAGAAAAAACCGGTCGCGACTGGCCAGCGCGAAGCGCGGCACATTGAACAGCGGGTGGTAGGGCATCGGCAATCCATTGAGCGCGAGCATACCCAGCACTGCGGCCAGGGAAGCCCCCAGGATGGTCAACTCGAACGTCACCGGAATGAACATCGGCCAGCTGTGCAGCGGCCGGCCGCCCACGTTGAACGGGTAGGCAACCGCCAACGCCCAGTACTGAAAAGCGTAACCGCCCACCCCGCCCAGGATGCCGCCGAGGAGGATGAGGTAGGGCAGGATCGTCGTGCGGATGGCCATGGCCTCGTTCAGCCCCTCGACGGGGAACGGCGTGTAGGCGTCCATGCGCGTGTAGCCGGCCTCGCGCGTGCGCCGGGCCGCATGAACCAGGGCGGTCGCGTCGGCGAACTCGGCGGCGACGCCGTACAGGGGTAGGTTCATGGCACGCCCTCCGCGACGTTGGTTTGCTCGTACCCGTTCACTCCCCCCCTTACGAAGGGGGGGTAGGGGGGGGTGGAGAGAGCGTCATGACCGAGCGCTTCCATCGTTCTAACCCCCCCTGCCCCCCCTTCGTAAGGGGGGGAAAGTTGCTGCGGATGCACGGTTAAGTTTCCTCTTTCACATGAGCCTCGGGCAGGAGGGTCCGCATCTCGAAGATCGAAATCACCGGCAAGAAGCGGACGAACAGGAACAAGAGGGCCACAAAGAGGCCCATCGTGCCGACGTAGGTGGCCCAGTCCCATACCGTGCCGCGGTACTCGCCCCACGACGACGGCACAAAATCGCGGTGCAGGCTGACCACGACGATGACGAACCGCTCCAGCCACATGCCGACGTTGACGATGAACGCGATGACGAACAGAATCATCGGGCTGGTGCGCACCGACCGGAACCACAGCGCCTGCGGCGTAATGACGTTGCAGAAGATCAAAGCCCAGTAAAACGGAGCGTAAGGCCCCATCGCGCGGTTTTCCGTCAAGTACACCTCATAGGGGTTGCCGCTGTAGAACGCCGCGAACGCCTCCATGCCGTAGCCGTAGGCGACGATCAACCCGGTGGCCAGCAGGATTTTCGCCATGTTTTGCAGGTGCCGGCTCGTGATGAAATCTTCCAGGCCGTAGACGTAGCGGATCGGGATGGCGAGCGTCAGCACCATCGCGAAGCCGGAATAAATGGCTCCCGCGACGAAGTAGGGCGGAAAGATCGTCGAGTGCCAACCCGGCACGATGGCGACGGCGAAGTCGAAGCTAACGACCGTATGCACCGACACGACCAGGGGCGTCGCCAGGCCGGCCAGGAGTAGGTAGGCGGTTTCGTAGCGGTGCCAGTGCCGGGCCGAGCCGCGCCAACCCATTGCCAGGATGCCGTAGACGACGCGGGCGAACCGGTTGCTGGTGCGGTCGCGCAGCGTGGCGAGGTCGGGGATCAGGCCGACGAACCAAAACAGGAGCGACACCGTGCCGTAAGTCGAGATGGCGAATACGTCCCATACCAGCGGGCTACGGAACTGCGGCCACAACTCCATCGTGTTGGGGTAGGGCATCAGCCAGTAGAAGAACCACGGCCGACCCATGTGCATCAGCGGGAAGACGCACGCACAAGCGACCGCGAACAGCGTCATCGCTTCGGCGAAGCGGTTGATCGACGTGCGCCACTTCTGCTTCAGCAGCAGGAGGATCGCGGAAATGAGCGTGCCCGCGTGGCCGATGCCGATCCACCACACGAGGTTGACGATGGCAAAACCCCAGCCGACCGGCACGTTGACTCCCCAGACGCCAACCCCCTCGTAAAGGACATAGGCGAGGGAGTACATCAGCACCATGACGAGCAGGAACGCGCAGCCGAAGCCGACCCACCAGTAGCGGGGCGCGGGCCGGCTCAGGACGATCGAGCTGATCTTTTCGGTGATCGAGCCGAACGTGTAGCCCGGCCCGATGATGGCCCGGTCGTCCTTCGGCCCCGGCGGACTCGCCTTGTCGGTGTCGCTGGCCATGACGCGTTACTTCGGTTCGAGTTCGGGGTTCGGGTTACGGACCGCCGCCAGATACGTCGTCCGCGGGTTCGTGTTCAGTTCCGTCAACAGGCCGTAGTTGAGCGGGTCGGCCTGGCGCTGGGCCACGCGGCTTTTCTTGCCGCGGTCGCCGGTCGAGTTGAGGTCGCCAAACACAATGGCGCCGGCGGGGCACGCGGCCTGGCAGGCGGTGACCACGTCGCCGTCGCGGATCGGCCGGCCCTGGTTGCGCGCCTCGATTTCCGCGCCGCGGATGCGCTGCACGCAGTAGGTACACTTCTCCATGACGCCACGGCTGCGGACCGTCACGTCGGGGTTGTTGAGCAGTTTCATCGTGGGCGTGGCGTAGTCGGCGTATTGAAGGAAGTTGAACCGCCGCACTTTGTAGGGGCAGTTGTTGGAGCAGTAGCGCGTGCCGACGCAGCGGTTGTAGGTCATTTCATTGAGGCCGTCGGGGCTGTGCGTGGTCGCTTCGACGGGGCAGACCAACTCGCACGGGGCGTTTTCACAGTGCATACACGGCACCGGCTGGAAATAGACCCTTTTCGGATCGTTTTCGTCGTTGCCTTCAAAGTAGCGGTCGATGCGCAGCCAGTGCATCTCGTGGCCGCGCGTCACCTCCGTCTTGCCAACGACGGGGATATTATTCTCGGCCTGGCAGGCGACGACGCAGGCGCTGCAGCCGGTACACGCCCCCAGGTCGATCGACATGCCCCATTTGTAGTTGTCGTACTTCCACTCGTCGGGGTTGTAGAGGGTCAGCGGGTGCTTCTTGTCTTCTTTCGCGCTGCCGCCGCGGGCCGCTTTTTCGCGGGCCTCGTCCGAGGCGAAATGGGCGTCCTCCTTGTAGCGCTCCAGCGACCCGGCGCGAATGATGCCGCGCTCCTTGGCCGCGTGCGACTGGTCGTCCAGCGACTTGTCCATCGGGTGGTGTGCCTGGGTGCAGGCCAGCGTAAAGCGTTCGGCGGTCTTCACGAGTTTCGCACCGCTGCCGAAGTACGGCGCGGCCGAGGTCCACAGGGCATAGGCGTTGAAGCCGATGTTGCTGCCCAGCTTGCCGGCGTGCTGGCGGCCGTAGCCGAAGTGAACGGTAATCGTGCCGTCCGCCTGGCCGGGCATGATCCAAACCGGGGCCTTGACCTTGCGACCCTGGTATTCCAGTTCCACGACGTTGACAATCGCCTCGCCGTGCGAGCCGCCGTGCGGGCCTTCCTTGGAACCCAAGCCGAGTCGGTTGGCGGTCGCCGGGCTGACGATGATCGCGTTGTCCCAGGTAAGCTTGGTCAGCGGCTTGGGCAACTCTTGTAACCAGCCGTTGTTGGCGAAACGGCCGTCGTAGATCGTCGGGTCGGGCCGGAACAGGATTTCGTACTCGCCGCTGGCAGGCTTCGCCGAGGGCTTGATGCGGTCGGCCCAGCCGGCCTTCAGCGCGGTAACGTCCGCGGCCTTGACGGCGGTGTCGGCGACAAAGCCGTCGTGCAACGCCTTGCGCCAGAAGGTTTCGAGATGCCCGCGGGTGGCCACGTCCCGCTTCGCCCAGTTGCCGGCCCAGTAGTCGCGCACGATCTGATGCCCGCTGCGCGGCGCTTCTTCCATCAGGTTGGAAAGCAGTTCACACGGCGACACGCCGTTGAAGAGCGGGGCGATGAGCGGCTGCACAATCGCGGCGGTGCCGTCCTCGGAACGGGCGTCACCCCATGATTCAAGATAATGCGCCTCCGGAATGTGCCAGTCACAATACTGCGCCGTCTCGTCGTTATACATGCCCAGGTGAATGCGTAACGGCACCTTCTTCAGCCGGTTCGCGAAGTCCAGATCGACCGGGGCCGTGTACACCGGATTGGCACCGAGGATGAGCAACGTCTCGACCTTGCCCTGGTCCATGTCGTTTGCGAGTTCCGCCAACGCCGTCATGCCATCGCGCGCCGCGGTCGCTGCCGGCTGCGTCAACAGGACGGTCTTGCCGAGGTTGCCGAGCTTGGCATTAATCGCGTGGGCCAGGGCATGAACGACAGCCGGCTGGCCGTCGCCGACGATCACTGCGGACGCGCCGGACTTGCCGCGCAGGTCGTTGGCTACGGCCCGAACCCATTGCGCAGCCGCTGCGGGCAACTCGCCGGTGCCCGCATCCTCGCCCACGTCGAGTAGCCTTGCCAACAGCCGGGCGGCCTGTTCCACCTGCGCGGCCGACAGTGCGAGGCGGTGGTCGGCGACCATGCCGGTGCCGGTCGGCGTCGGCTCTACAGCATACAGGCGGTTCATCGGTGGCGCGTCGTCACCCACGCGGCGGCGGGCCGTGAAGTCCCGCGTGTTGAGCAAGTGTCCCGGCCCGCACGCCAGGAAATCCGCGTCCAGCGCCAGGATCACGTCGGCACCGCGCAGGTCGTAGCGGACGTTGTACCTTTCCCCGAACGCCAGGCGCGTGCTCTCGGCCGCAGATTCCAAACGGGCCGGCTCGTAGGTGACGTGCCGTGCGTCGGGCAGGTCTTTGAGCAACATCGCCAGCTGGTCGGCCAGCGTCGGCGACACAACCCCTTCCGTCAGGATGCGGAAGCCGGTGCCCTTGCCGTCCTTCTTGTTCAGTTGCCGGGTGTAGGCTTCGCGCAACGCCACGCGCGCCTCGCCCCACGAACGAATGCGGCCGCGGTACATAACCGAGCGCGAACGGTCCGGGTCGTAGAGCGACAGCACGGACGCCTGGGCAAAGGCGTCGGTCGCGCCCAGGTTACGGTTGGTCGGGTGGCTGGGATTGCCTTCAATCTTCGTCGGCCGGCCCTCGTGACTTTCGACGAGCAGACCCATAGCGGACCCGGCCAACGGCATCGCGGTCGCGAAGTAGAGCGCCTTGCCCGGTACGAGTTGTTCCGGCTGGCGCGTGTAAGGAACGATCTTCTCGCGCGGCGCTTGCGTGCCGCTGCACCCGGCGAGACCGGCCAGTCCCAAGGAAGCGCCCAACAGCGCCAGGAAGTGGCGGCGCGTGACCGGGTTTTGCAACTTCTCGGCGTACTCCGGGAAGTCCTGGGCAACTTCCGCCAAGAGGCGCGGGTCCGCCAGGCGTTCTTCCAGGCTGCGCCAGTACTGCCTGCCGGTAAGGCCGTCGTCGGTACGGCTGTGGGTATCCATGCGCATCCTCAGCGGTGACAGGTGGAGCAGTTCGTCAACTTGCGCAGTCCGTACGCGCCCGCAAGTTCCTTACCCAGGTCGGGCCGGTCGGTCGGCGTTTGCCAGTCCATGTTGAACACTTCCGCGCGCGGCCGGACAAACTTCTCCGGCGCGCGGTGACAGTTCAGACACCATTCCATGAGAAGCGTGCCGTGCTGGTACATGAGCGGCATGTGATCGACCGGGCCGTGACAGGTCGCGCAGCCCATGCCGTTGTTTACGTGGACGCTGTGGTTGAAGTAAACGAAATCCGCCAGGAGGTGGACGCGCTCCCAGTGGAGCGGCTTGTCCTCCTTGTAGGCTTCGCGGACGGGTTCGAGCATAGTGCTGCCGACCCAAATTTGCTCGTGGCAGTTCATGCACGTCTTGGTCGGCGGCATGCCCGCGTACGACGACTTGGTGACGGCGTCGTGACAGTATCGGCAATCGATGCCAAGACCGCTGACGTGGTGTTCGTGGCTGAACGGCACCGGCTGGTCGCGGGTGATGCCGACGTTGGTGACGTAGGACGAACGGCCCAGGACGAGCAGAACCCAGCCGAAGAACGCCAGCAGGAACGCGGCCCCAAAGATGGTCAGCCGCGAAATCGTGTTGAAGCTCCGGTGAAAGATTTGAGGCATCCGGTGTTCCTCGCACGGCCATCCGCCGCACGGTCGCGCGGACCATACGGAGCCGAACCCACCCGCTACGTCTGCCGGCGTCGGGGAGAAAGCAAACCGTGTGCCGGGCACGACGCCTTGACGTTGAGAGCAGCCCGGCCCGAACGGTTTGCACGGCTGCCGCCCCAACTTCATTGCCCTCTGTTGTATTCTTTGGGCCAAAGGTGTCTAGCGGGTGACAGCAGAAGCGTCGTGCGCGGGTCGTCGCCGTGCGTGGAGGGGCGCTCGGCGTCTACCAAAAGGGAGAATCGCACCACGGCAATCGCTGTCGTTTTCTCAGGAGTGAGAGGCTGCGGAAATGGCTTCGCGTGGTCGCATAGAACAAGACCCCGCCGAGGGGGGTTTGGGTAGGGCCCCCGCGGGGGGCCCCACCCCACCCCCGGGGGGGGTAGCGACCCCCCCCCCCCCCGCCCCCCGGGGGCGTACCCG
>JBBRLG010000306.1:0-8845 GCA_038231495.1 Gemmatales bacterium
CGCGGGCGGAGTTTTGCAAACCGGTGCGTTCCTTCGGCGTCAGTTCCAACTCGATTTGCTGCCGTACGCCGCTGCAACCCACCACCGTCGGCACCGACAGGCATACGTCACGGAGGCCGTAGAGGCCTTGTTGCAACGTGCTGACCGGCAGTACTCGGCGGTTGTCGGTGGTCAGCGCCTCCACCACGGCGCGGATCGACAAGCCGACCGCGAAACCGGAGCCGCCTTTGAGCTTGATGAGCGTCGCGCCGGCGGTCTTTGTGTCCTCGAACGTCTCGCGCTGGACGTTCGCGTTGAAGCCGGGCCATTGCGCGATCGGCAGGCCGGCCACCGTCGCGCTCGACCAGACCGGCACCATGCTGTCGCCGTGCTCGCCGAGGATGATCGCCTGCACCTGCGACGCCGGCACTTGCAACGCTTTCGCCAGGTAGCCGCGGAAGCGGGCCGTGTCCAGCTGCGTGCCCAGGCCGAGGACGCGCTGCCACGGCAGGCCGGAGCGCTGGACGGCCAGGTACGTCAGCACGTCCACCGGGTTGCTGACGACGACGAGGTAGCTGTCGTCTTTCAGTCCCGCGGCTTTCACCTGGTCGAGCAGCGTCAAGAACAGATCGACGTTGCGGTTGATAAGGTCGAGCCGGCTCTCGTCGGGCTTGCGGCGCAGCCCGGCGGTGATGACGACGACGTTGCTCGTCGCCACGTCCTCCATCGTGCCGGCCGACAGCCGGGCGTCGCTCGTCAGGCAGGCGCCGTGCAACAGTTCCAGAGCGTGGCCCTTGGCGGCGTCCTGGTTGGCGTCGATTAGGCAGACGTGGCTGACGGCGCCGCCGACCTGGAGGGCGTAGCCCGCCATGCTGCCGACTAGGCCGCCGCCGCCGATGATGCTGACTTTCATGGTCTATCGTCCAAGTAATTGTCGCTTGCGGCGGTGCGCTCCGCCGCAAGCGACTCTTTTTTATCGTCCTCGGCCGCAACCGGCCCCCCGAACCAGCTCGTTTTGATCGCCGCCGACGAAGTGTTGCAGGCGTCCTCCTCGTGCGGGACCAACCTCAGGCCGTTCATTGTCGGCGTGTTGTTGTGCGGCGGCGTACCGTTCGACACAGCCCGCTTCAAGTGGGACAGCGCCGCCAGCGTGTGCCGGGCCAGGCAGAGCAGCACGAACGCGGGGGCGCACCACACCACCGCCAACAGTACGAGCACCCCCACCGCGGGTAAGTTATTGCCCAACGATAACAGGATGGCAGTCCCCGCGACCGGAGCGCCTACCAAGGCGAGCGTGCCGACGATCATGATCGCGGTTAGTTGCTGGCCGCGTTCGCGCACGGTCGCGACCCATGCCAACTCGGCGTCGGGCAGCGATTGGCCGCGTTCCAGGCACTTCAGGCGCTCCTGGTGCGCCAGCTCCATTTCCTTGACCTTCAACTCATTCCACCACATGACGGACCTCCTTGGTGTTTTGCAAAGCCGCAAGCGGCGATCTTATTCATCGTTTGCAGATTCCGGCGGCGACGCCTTTCGGCTGCCATGCACCATCTGCCAGCGGAAGATCGCCAGGCGCGTCAACACGGTGACAATGCACAGCACCCACCACGTCCCCCAGACCCATTTCAGGATCAGCACGTCCTGGTTCCAGTTGCCCAGCACCAGTACCCAGAGCGTACCCAGGACCGCCGCGCCCAGCAGGACCAGCAGGATGATCGTCGTGAAGAAGCCGGTCTTGTCCGAACGGAAATTGAACATCGACGCGCCTCGCCGCCAACGGGTCCTTTGCGCCGGCCGCCGGGTCAGACGCCGGCACCGGCCAGCGCGGCCATGACCTGATCGGTGATCGTGCGCACCAGATCGTCCATCCCCTTCGGCCCGACCGTGTGGCCGTTCCGCGACGGGACGGCGGCGACGGGGGCCGCCGGCTCCGCGGCGAAGGCGTGCGCTTCGGGCACAAAGTCAGAGTAGGAATGATCGAAGCTGCTGTCACCGCACAGCGAGCAGCCGTCCTTGTGAAAGCGCACGTCGTCGTAGCCGAGCCGCTTTTTCAGGTCGAGCAACTCCTTCGTCTTCTGCTCGTCGAAGAAGTTGACCCGGCCCAGCTGGCGGGCGAGGATCAAGATTTTGCAGTAGGCGTCGATGATCTCCGTGTTGAAATAGGCCGCCTCCACCGTGGGGCCGAAGGAAACCGTGCCGTGGTTGGCGAGGATGATCGTGTTGCAGTCCTTCAAATACGGCACGATGGTCTCGGCAAACTTCAGGTTGCCGGGCGTCTCGTAAACGGCCATCGGCACCTCGCCCAGGAATACTTCGACTTCCGGCAGGACGCATTTCGGAATCGGCTCGTGGGCGACGGCGAACGCGGTGGCGTGCGGCGGGTGGCAGTGGACGACGGAGTGAACGTCGGGCCGTTCCTTATAGACGGCCAGGTGCAACAGCACTTCGCTCGTACGTCGCTTGGAGCCGGCAAGTTGCTTGCCGTCGTAATCGACCTTGCAAATGTCTTCGGGCTTCATGTAACCCTTGGACACCATCGTCGGCGTACACAGCACTTCGCGGTCGTTAAGCCGGATCGTGATGTTGCCGTCGTTGGCCGCCGCGAAACCCTTGGCGTACAGCCGCCGGCCGATTTCGCAGATCTGTTCTTTCAGCTTATGTTCGTTCAGCATGGGAAACTCCCGTGGTTAGCCGTTCAGACTGTGTAGCAAACCCGCGACCATTTTTTTCACCTCGACCACGTCCGCCGCGAGTTGCTTATACACCGGACTTTCAAGAAAGCCGAGGTCGTGGGCGAGCAGCAGTTGATATTCCAGCTGGCTGCTTGCACCCATTGCGTAGGACAACGCCTTCCGCATCTCGACATCGTTTCCGCGGCCGCAACCGTCGGCAATGTTGGTCGGGATGGACGCCGCAGTACGCCGCAACTGGATGGTGAGGCCGAAACGCTCGTCGCCCGGAAAATCAGTCGTGGCATGGTAGACCCCCAGGGTCAAAGCGTGGGCTTTTTGCCAGACTTTGAGGTTGCGGAAGTCTTGCACGACCGTTGTCCTTTATTAGCTATCAGCTATCAGCTTTCAGCCATCAGCCATGTCTAGCTGATAGCTGACGGCTGAGAGCTGATAGCTATTTGATCCAAAATACAGGCACAATACGCATCCACCGGCTTCTTCACCGGGTAAAACGGTGCCGCCGCCTCGCCCCCCTCGCTAAAACCAATGCGCTGCCCGACGCCAGCGCCCAGGATGTCATAGACGATCAAATCTTCACCATCCGCCTTGCCGTCGCGCAAAGCCTTGAGGCTAAACGGAACGACGACGACCCAGCGCGCCCCGGTCAGGTTGGGGTGGACGCGCGACAGCGTCACGTTGCCGATCACCTCACCGATGCGCATGGCCGTCCAGCTCCTGGAGTACGCAGGCCAGTCCCGGCGGGCAGGCCGACGGGTGTTCTTGACACAACCGCAACAGCTCCCGGCACTCGTAGTACGTGCGTCCGGCCATCTCGACGACGAGCAGGTTGGCCCCCAAATTCTGCAACGCTCGCACCGCCTGGCCGACTCCGCCCACCGCCACTGCGCGGACGCCCGGCACCTTGTTGGCGACGCAGCACGCCAGGCCGGGGTCGGCACAGAAGAGGACCGCGCCGCGACAGTCGCCACGGGCCAAACACGCCGCCAGTTCGCGGAACCAGACGCACGCCTCGCCATCGCATTCCGACAGTTGCTGCGGCTCCGCCTGTTGCCGACGCAGGGAGCGCAGGGCGACTTCCAGCATCGTCGAAGGCTTTCCCTCGACGGCGTAAGCCCAGCCTGCTTGCGTGCGACCGTTCGCGATCATCAATCACACAACCCCATCACCATCCACCGCACCGGCGAATTCTTTGCCTGCACCAGCGCCCGCGCCGCCGCGCCGTCGTTGGTCAAGATCACGCGCGATCCGACGCCCGAACCAAGGGCGTCGATCGCCAGCAACGGCTCGCCGTCCGGCCCGCCATCGACCGTTAGCAGCTGCACCACTAGCAACCGCCAGCCGACCAGGCTGGGGTGTTTCACCGTCGCAATCGCGTGACCGACGACGTTGCCGATTTGCATTTCAGTTGCCATCCCGCTTGGGCAAAACGTCCAGTTTCTCGGCGTCCGGCTTCATCTCGTCGGGCTTCTTCGCCTCCAGCTTCTTGTCGATCCGGTCGATCTTGTCTTCCACCTGGTTCAACCGGTGCAGCACTGCCTGCGTCCCTTGTTGGACCGCGCCGGCGATCAGGCAAAACGTCACCAACAGGCCGAAACAGCCCGCCGCGCCCAGCTTGCAGCCCATCAGGTTCGGGGCTTGCTTCGCGGGCTTCGGCTGCTGTTGTTCCTTCAGCCGTTGCTCTTCCTGACGCCAGGGGTCGTCCATCGGGTTCATCGGCAGGACCCTTGCAAAGCCGCAAGCGGCGGGAAGGTTACAGGACGCGGAGGGCGTTTACCGTCGTCGAACGGCGCTGGCGGGTAAACGTCAATGGCGTCGTCACGCCTTCGCCGGTCGGCGTCGCGATGCTGAAACTCAGATACCCCTCGCCGCCGCTGCCCAGGCCCGCCATGCTCGGCCCGTTCTGGACGTAGAGGGTCGTGTCCATCGCGCGGCCCATGCGCGTGATCGTCTCGACGTTGCGCGAGTGGATCAGGCTCGTGTGCTTGAAGCCGTGCTCGTACTTCTTGGCCAGCGCGATTGCCGTGTCCACGTCCGGCACGCGCACGAACGGTACGAACGGCATCATCTGCTCGAGGTCCACGAACGGGTGCGACTCGTCCGTCTCACCGAAGACCAATTCCGTGTCTGCGGGCACCGTGACGCCGGCGTGTTTGGCCAGCACCGCGGCGTCCTGGCCGATCAGGTCCTTGTTGACGACGAGCGGATGCTTGGCGTCCGGGCCGGGCACGAACGCCACCCTGGTCAAGGCGTCGATCTGGGCGGCGTTCAGCCGAACCGCCTTGTGCCGCGTCATCGTTTCCATCAGCTCATCGAAGATCGCCGCGACGGCAAACACTTCCTTTTCGCCGATGCAAAGTAGGTTGTTGTCGTATGCCGCCCCCGCGACGATCGACCGGGCGGCGTTCTCCAAGTCGGCCGTCTCATCGACGACGACGGGCGGGTTGCCCGGCCCGGCGACGACGGCACGCTTGGGACTCCGCAGGGCGGCGCGGCCGACGGCGGGGCCGCCGGTGACGCACAGCATGCGCACGTCGCGGTGGTCGAAGATCGCCTGGGCCGATTCGAGCGTCGGCGTTTCGACGATGGTAATGAGGTTGTCGATGCCGATGGCCGCGTGGATCGCCTTGTTGAAGAGGCGCACGCCCTTGCACGCGACCTTCGCGCCGCCGGGGTGCGGGTTGCAAACGATGGCGTTGCCGCCGGCGAGCATGTTGATGGCGTTGCAAGCCAGCGTCGGCAGCGAGTGCGTCACCGGCGTGATGACGCCGATGAGGCCGAACGGGGCGTATTCTTGCAGCGCGATACCGTTCTCGCCGCTGTAGGCGTCGGTCTTGAGGAATTCGACGCCGGGGATGCGGTCGGCGATGACCTTCAGCTTTTCGATCTTGTGCGCGAGCCGGCCGATCTTGGTTTCTTCCAGTTCGTCGCGGCCAAGCTCTTCGGCCTGTTCGGTGCAGATCTTGCGAATACACATAAGCGCCTTGCGGCGGTCGTCGAGGCCGCGCTTCTCGAATTCGCGCTGCGCCACGGCGGCCGCGGCGATGGCGTCGTTCACATCCGCGAAGACGCCCCAGGCCGCGCCGGCGTGGCCGTTGCGGCCGTTGCCGTTCGTGGCCGGCGGTAGCGCGGAGCGCTTCTGCATGTGCGACAGGACTTCGGCGACCACGTTGCGAACCAGTTCATCGTTGACTTGCATGGTGGGTATCTTTCATTTCGGGATGTGCCGCTTGCGGCTTAGCGCTCAGCCGCAAGCGGCACATCCCGGTTCTAATCCCGTGCCGAAAAGATCGTTTTGTTCTCGACGTTAACCGAATCGACTATCCCGATGATCGTGGCGTCCACCGGCAGCTTGTCCGTCTCCGGCGTCAGGCGGGCGCTCGAACCCTGTACGATCAACACCGTTTCGCCCAGGCCGGCACCGACCGTATCGACCACGACAAACGTGCGGCCGGTGCCGACGAGCCGGTCGCGCTGCGCGGGGTCCACGCGCAGCGGCTCGACGGTCAGCAGCTTGTGCCCCGTCATCGTGGCGACCTTTTGCGTCGCCACCACCAGACCCGTTACGCGTGCCACGAACATCGGTACTCACCCCCGCCCTTCGAGCAACGCTTTCGTTTGCCGTGCGACGACCAGCTCCTCGTTCGTCGGCATGATCCACAACTGCACCCGGCTGCCCGCGGCGTGGATCGCCATTTCACCCTTCGCGCTCTCATTCCTGAGCGGGTCGAGGCGGATGCCGAACCAGTCCAGGTCGGCGCAGACGGCCGCGCGCATGCGCTTCGAGTTCTCGCCGATGCCGCCGGTGAAGACGATGGCGTCGGCACCGTTCAAGAGCAGCAAGTACGAGCCGAGATAATGCCGTACCGAGGCCACGAACACGTCGATGGCCTGTTGCGAAACCGGCCCACCCTTCGCCGCGTCTTCCTCAATGTCACGCAGGTCGTTGAAGCCGCTCAGCCCCAGCAGGCCGGAGCGCTCGGCCAGGTCGTCGAGCAGCTGTTCCAGCGTCTTGCCCGTCGCCCGCAACAAGACCGGCAACGCGAATACGTCGAAATCGCCGACGCGGTTGTTGTGCGGCAACCCACTTTGCGGACTCATGCCGAGGCTGCACGCGGCCGACTTCCCTGCGTCAATGGCGCACAGCGAACTGCTGCCGCCCAGGTGGCACGAGATGATTTTCGCGTCGGGTTTGCCGAGCAGCTCCGCCGTTCGTCCGGCGATGTAGCGGTGGCTGGCGCCGTGGAAGCCCCAGCGCTGGATGCCATATTTCTGTGCCCATGCCAGCGGCACGGCGTACAGCCGATTTGCCGGCGGGATGTCCTGGTGAAAGCCCGTCTCGAACGCCGCAACCAGCGGGATTTGCGGCAGTTCACGGGCCAGCAGACGCATCGCGGCGATGTACGGCGGGTTGTGCGCCGGCGCCACGTCGGCGTAGGCTTCCATCGCGGCCAGCACGGTTGCATCGACGCGGCGCACGCCGCTGACGCCCTGCGCGTGGACCGCCTTGAAGCCGATGGCCGCCAATTCCGCCGGGTCCTTGAGACAGCGACTTTTCGGATCGGACAACTGTTGCAAGCACAGCGTCACGGCGGCGGCATGGTCGCGAACCGCTAGCGTCGTCTCCTCGCGTTCGCCGTCGGTCTCGACGAAACAGCGAGACTGCTCCGAGCCGATGCGCTCGACGCCGCCGCGGGCCAGCACCCGTTCGCCGTTCAGGTCGAACAGGCGGTACTTGAAGCTCGTGCTGCCGAGGTTGGCGACCAAAACCTTCATCCCTCATTTTCCTCCGGCTTCGTCACCGCGGGTTCATGCCCACGCCGATGCACCACACGCACGAAAGGACCAACACGGGCAGGAAGCAAAAGCCGATGGTCAGGAGGGCGTTCCGCCGCGCCTCGGCGTCGTGGGCGATGATCGCCGCCACGACGGCCACTGGAATCATCAGAGGGAAAAGGAAGAAGGAAAAGGCCAGCGTCAGCGGCAGAAACGTGCTGCTAAACATGCCGTCCAGCCAGCCCTGCCGGAGGGTAAACGGGTGCGGCACCTCGTCCGCCTTGTGGAGACTGCGGCTGCGCTTCCGGCGTTTGTGCTCCCCGATTTTCCGCGCCGCTTCGTCAACCACTTCCTCCGGAGGCAGGGGGGCCACGTCGTAGCCGCCGGCGGTTTCCTCGTCGTCGCTCGGCTCGCGTGGCCCGTCGCCCGCTTGCCCCTCGTCGCCTTTGCGGCGGCGCGGCGGTTCGTCCTTAAATTCGGTGTCGTCGCTTGCCATGCCTCGACTCCCGCACCCGACTTGGCGAGCCGAGAGCGTAAGCGACCGGAGTTCATTCGGTGATACACTCCGGTCGCTTACGCTCCCGGCTCGCCTTTTTTAAGTCTCGGCGCGGACGTGGCGGCGGCCACCACGCCCACGCAGTCGTCAAGTATACCGGCAAGGTCGCCTACGGCCGCTGTTGCGGCTGGTTGGGCGACTGCACGGTGAAATAGCTGCCGCCGCCGGTGCAGCAGACGCCGCCGCCGCTCGCAATGCCCATGATGGCACCAACGATCATCACGATCAAAGCGTTCTGCTTGGCCTTGGGGTCGGTCCCCGTGAAATAGGCGATAGCCGCGATGATGGCGGCGAGCCAACCGCAGCAAACGCCGAAGATCACCAGGATCACGACATTCGTGTTCCGGAACTGCTGTTCGAGCCAGCCCATTTGGGGCGGCGGGAAATCACTTGCCATCACATCCTCCGTACATCTGGTTGTCAAAACACAAGGTTACCGCGCTCAAAGCGAGCGAGAACAAGATACAACCCGTGCGTCCCAATTGCACTCAACTTCCGAGAAAAGTTTCCAAAACGTCGCGCTCCGGCCGCGGGATGACGTGGGCGCTGACCAGCTCGCCGTTGGCGCTGGCCGCGGCCGCGCCGGCGTCCACCGCCGCCCGCACCGAGCCGACATCGCCGCGGACGAAGGTCGTCACGAAGGCGTTGCCGATTTGCACCTGGCCGGCCAGCGTGACGTTGGCCGCCTTGCACATCGCGTCAGTCGCCGCGATCGTCGCGATGTAGCCCTTGGTCTCGACCAGGCCCAGCGCCTCGCCGTTGCTGTTGCGGACCCCGTTGTTCGCCATGATGATTTCCTCTGTGAAGTTCTTGCGAATCACTCCCCCCTTACGAAGGGGGGGTA
>JBBRLG010000307.1:0-8833 GCA_038231495.1 Gemmatales bacterium
GATAGTGAACGGACGTTTGCTTCCACGGTGCGATGCCCGCTCTGAACCACCGACTGCCCGGAAAACGAGGGTGAAAACTCGTTAGCAAAAATCGAGCCGAACAGTATTGGCTGCGTCCCCTTTTTCCCTTTTTACGCGGTCACACCAGCGTCTTCTGAAACAGCACCAAATTATCACCGCGGTCGGGGTCCCAGCGGATGCCGACGATGTCGTACTCCAGCGCGATCGCTAGGTGCAGCATCGGCCGGTGCTGGTTGTGGCACTCGAAACGGATCGACTCGTAGTCGTTTAATTTCGCCCAGCTATGGACGGCTTCCATCAGCTGGCTGGCGATGCCCTGCCGGCGGAACTCCGGCAGTACGCCATAAAACCACGAAAAAAAGACGCCCGGTTTCAGTTCAAAGCCGAGCGAAAAGCCTACCGGGCGCTCGTTGACGTGGGCCATCAATTGCAGAATGTTGTGCCGGCCCTGGTAACGACGCTGGAACGAATCGAGGTCACGCCCCGGCCGGAAAATCAGGTTGTACAGCTTCACAACGGCCGGCAACTCTTCCGGCCCCACTATGTCAATGACGGCGTCCGCCACAACTTCGCCCCCTCGTCAGCGCTGATCCGGTTGCCCGCCCGTCTCAGCGGTCGGGGCGGTACAGGGAGTCGATCAACTCGTTCCAGGCCGGCGCGTTCCAGTTCGACAGGTCATCGACTTCCCCGCCGTCGTCCTCGTCGTCCTCGGTCGCGACAGTCTCGACCTTTGGCTCATCGCTTTGTTCCGCCGCGGCCGTCGGTGCTTCATCGCGGTCCTGGCGGGACTTGCGACCGCGCCCGCGACCGCGCCGGCGTTTGCGTTCCTCGGTTTCCTCGGCCGTCTCAGCCCCGGCCTGGGGCGCTCCGACGGCGGGTGCCTCGTCGGTCGTTGCTTCGACAACAGGCGCATCGGCGGCGGGCATCTCGGCCGCTGCGTCGCCAGCCGCCTCAAGCTCCCCGGCTTCGGCAGCTTCCGCTGGCGCGCCTCCCCGGCCACCGCGCCGCCGGCGACGACCGCGCGGCCGCCCCTCGCCGGGTTGTGCGACTTCCGTTGCTTCACCGGCCGGTTCTTCGGCCTCGGCGACTTCGCCCGACTCGGCCACCATTGGCTCGATAGCGGCAGCAGGCGTCGGCACCGGCTCGTCCGCGACGGCTTCAACTGGGGCCGTGTCCGGCTGCACTGCTTCGACTTCTTCCGCAGCCGGTGCCGGTCCCCGGCGACGACGGCCGCGCCCGGTGTGCGGCTCGCTAACTGGCTCCGGTGCGACCTCCGCGATGGCTGGCTCCGCGACGGCCGCGGCTTCCGGCGCGGCGGTCGGCGGTTGCACAACGGGGGCGACTTCGGTTTTCGCTTCCGGGGCCGCTGCTTCGGGCGCGGCGGCCGCCGACGGCTCGAAGGGCAAACCCAGTTGATCCGCGATGGATTGCCAGCGCTGGCGGGTGCGTGCGTCAATTGCCATGAATTCACTCTCTTCGACTGGCGCTCGAGGTTTCTTGATGCCGTTGGCGTCATTCTAGCAGAAACCACGGCGAAGTTCCCATCCCGCAAACGACAAGACACCCGGTGCGATCACAACGTCTGGATAGTTCCGACCAACTCGGCGTGCGTCAACGGGCGGTCGGTCGGGAACAGGCAGTAGCACGCGGGATTGCCCAGACTGTCGAGGATGACTTGCCGGTCGTTCGGCGCTTCCCAGCCGTTGACGCACGGAATGTGGCCCGTGATTAACAGGTCCGCGTCCACGATTTGCAAAAACGCCGTCACGTTGTCGATAGCCGTGTCGCGGCCCCAGACGAGCGAGTGCAGTGAACCGCCGGGCAGCATGTCGCCGTCCCAGGGCGGGTCGCGCCCGAGCGCATCGAGCCGGAAATCTTCCAGCCGCGACCGGGCCGGCAGGCTATGACTGAGAAACACGCGGTTCGGCGTCCGCAGCGCGAACGGGAACGCGCCGAATAGCTGGTCGTATGCCGTCAGCACCTCGGCGGCGCGCGCGGCGTAGGCCGTCTCGACGCCCTCCTGGAACAGCGCCAACAGGTCGCAATCGTCCTTGGTGATGCGCCGCCGGGTGGCCTGCGACAGTTCGTGGTTGCCCATCAGGAAATGCATCTGGTTGGGGAACTGGCACTTGAGGGCGGCCACGAGGTCGAGCAGCTGGTGCGACTTTTCGCCGCCGCCGGGGTAGAGGAACGGCCCGTGTAGCACTTCCTGCAAGACGAGGTGCCGCCGCGGGTGGTTCGCCAGGTCGGCGCGCTGGAGCAGTCGCCGAAAGTTTTCGACGTTGCCGTGCAGATCGCCGGCGATCAACACGTCGTCCACGTCTTGCAGCGTGACGAGCCGGCCCTGGCGACCGGGCGTGGTGCGGAACGCCAGCACGGCACGGCGCAATGTCGGCAGGAGTCGTTCGGGGTCAGGCATGACTACTCGATGGTGTAAGCGGCCGGCGGTTTTGCAACGCCACGAGCGGCGGCCACTTCCACTATACTACACGGAGGGGACAAGATAATGGCCGTCACCGACCTCGTTCTCGCAATCACCGGCGCCAGCGGCGCGCCCTACGGCGTGCGCCTCCTCGAAGTGCTGCTCCGGGCCTGCCGCACGGTTCACCTCAGCGTCAGCCCCGCCGCGGTCCAGGTCATCGAACGCGAGTTGGATCGCACAGTGTCCCTGGACCGTTTTGAGCCGCGCGACCTGCTCGGCGACGTTGCGGCCCACTTGCCGACCGACCACCTGCACTATCATCACTTCGGCAACTTCCAGGCCGGCATCGCGAGCGGTTCGTTCCTGACGGGGGGCATGGTGGTGTGCCCGTGCAGCATGGGTACGGTCGCGGCAATCGCCCACGGCCTTTCGCAAAACCTCATCCACCGCGCTGCGGACGTGCATTTGAAAGAGAAGCGGAAACTAATCCTGGTGCCGCGCGAGACGCCGCTGCACCTGATCCAGCTGCGCAACTTGACGGCGTGCGCCGAGGCCGGGGCGGTGGTGTTACCCGCGATGCCGGCGTTTTACACCCGCCCGCAGTCGCTCGACGACGCGGTTGACTTCATCGTGGGCCGCGTCTGCGACCAACTGGGTGTCGAACACAGCCTCCTGCCGCGGTGGGGAACGGACGGGCGATAACAAGCAAAGGCAAAAGTAAAAAAGCAAAAGGAGATGCCAAATGCAATTTCCGCGCGGCCCCTACTTCTTCCCGCGTGCCACCGCCGCCGCCATTTCCTTCATCATGTCCGGCTCGCTGATGCCGCTCCAGTTGTGGTTCTTGCCCGGCCCGTACACGATCTTGCCGTCGTACGCCGGCTTGGCCTTTTGCAGAAACTCGTCGAGCAGGTGGACCGCGTTGTTGAGGAAATAATCGTCCGCCTCGCCCACCCAGACGTGCAGCTTGCCGCGCAGCTTCGGCCCGACCGTTTCCCAGTCCTTTTCCAGCACGCGCCGCAGGTCGTACTTCTTCCAGTGGTCGAGCACCTCCGGGTCGATCTTGCCGGTCTTGCCGTCCCACAGCGGCCGGGGCAGGCCGTCGGCGCCGCGCGGGCCGAAGACCGCATTCCACGAACCCCAATCGAAGCCGGACAATTCCCAGCGGTCGCCGCGGCCGAGCACCCGCTCCCGGCGGACCTCGTTGCGCATGGTAAAGCGCACGTCGCCATTCGCCTCGCGAGCACTAGGCCGGTCGAAGCCGAACTTGTTCGTGTAGGCGTTGGCGTCCTGGTAAATGTCGACCAGCTCGAACGCCCGGAAATCGACCGGGTCGGGCGCGTGCGACCAGGCGCCGTTGAAAAAGTCGGGGTAGAATACCTGCAAACCCAGCGACACCCAGCCGCCCGTGGACGCGCCGTCCAGCACGCGCGCGTAAGGCTGGCCGACGCCGCGAAACGTCTTTTCGACGTGGGGGATCAACTCTTGCGTCACCGCGTCGCCGTAGGGGCCGTTGTTTGCCGAATTAACCTGATAGGGATCGCCATAGGGGCCGGCACCGTCGAGGTGCAGCAGCAGCATCCGCGGCGTGTCGTCGTCGAGCCAAATTTTGCGAAACCCGGCGGCCTCGTTCATCATGCCGGCGACCGCCGTGAAGCGGGTGCCGAAGCCGCCGACGTGGACGCGCAGCGGGTAACGTCGGTCCTTATCCTTGTCGAAGTCGCGCGGCAGGATAACGCCGGCGCGCAGGTAGATTGGCCGGCCGTGGAACTTGCTGAGCAACTCCGAGCGGAGCTTGACGTACTTGACGAACCCGGTTTCCGCGGGCAGTTCTTCCGCGGGCATCTTTGCCGTCAGTTCGAGCCGGACCGTCGCGCCCTTGGCGGGGTCGAGCGTCACCTTGACCGGCTCGCCGTACAGATTGCCGGGCGCGTCGCTAAGTTGCAGATCGCGATTGGACACGAAGACGGCCTGAACGTAGTACTCGCCGGCCGGCAGCCGTGCCAGGTATTCCAACGGGTAAGCCAGTGCCGCCTGATCGACGGTCACGACGGTTTCCGCTGACAGGCCCTTGACATCTTTGCCCAGCACCGGCGGCACGTGGAGGCCCGTTTCGCCGATGGTTTGCCGCGGTTCGGGGTCTTTTTCCTTCGACAAGACGACGAGCAGCCGGCCGTCGGTCGCGCCCTTCGTCAGACCCTTGGCGACGTGGACCTCGAACTTGAGCGTCGTCGTGGTGGGCGCGTCGGGGTCGGCGGCGACGGGGACGCTGACCAGCAAAGGCGTCAGGAAACATAGGGCGAGCAGGGGCAGGCGGGACATGCGTTGGATTCCTCGATCCGGGGGGTAAGGTGCCAATGGGATCGGCTTGTTATTGAGGCGTGCGGCTCGCCCAGTAACCGGGCCGGCGTCGTTGATGGGCAACGGCGGCAACCCAAATTACTTGCTCGAAATCGACGTAAAAGATCGAATACGGGAAGCGATGAATGACGCGCTTTCGGGTGCCTTGATCGTCTTAGCAGCTACCCAATTTGGGATTACGGCGGATGCGGGAGAGGGCAGCCTCGACTTCGGAGCGAAACTCCCCTCCCAGCCCTTCCCGTTCTACTTCATAGTACGCCATCGCCGCGCGCAACTCGGCCTCCGCCTCGGCGTGAACGGAAACGGCTTTCATGGATATTGCTCGCGCAACTCGGCGAACAATTGGTCCGCCGGTTTACCGACCGCACGGCCGCTCCGAATTTCCGCAACCCGCCGACTGACTTCGGCCTCCCAGGCCGCGTCCACCCCGTCTTCCGTTTCCGGTTCCAGGGTTGCCAGCAGATAATGCGCCAGTTCAGCCCGATCCTTGTTGGAGAGTAAATTGAGTTGGGCTTTCATGTGTTCGACGGTTTCAGTCATGGAACCCTCCGCTCCGTTGCTCAGACCCAGGACTTATTATCTGTACAAGGCGGGTACGACACCAGAGCGATATGGGATCGAAATTGAATTGCCGCTTGCGGCTTTGCATGACATGCAACGCCGCAAGCGGCAAATAGGCCTGCGGTCAGGGTTGTATGTTTTCGATCATCACTTTGCGTCGCAGTCCCTGTCCCCCGGCCTGAATCACGGCTGCGGCCGCGGCGGCGTTTTTGCGCACCTCGGGGTCGGCGTCCTGCGCGGCGGCTTCGAGGAGTGCCGGCAGTGCCGGGAGCGCCGGCGTGGCCACCTTGCCGCCATTCCCCCAGTTGTGCAAGTGACTGATCGCCGTCAGCCGGGCCTTGGGGTTGCCCTCGTTGACCAGCTGGATCAGTGCCGGGAACCCTTCCGGCCCCAGCGCCGCCACGGTGTTCGTACACTCGACCGACAAAGCGCTCGGCAAGTTAACGTCGCGCAAAATCGCGCCGAGCGCGTCCAGCGCCGGCCGCGCTTCCGTGCCCAGGCCGGCGAGCGTTTGCGCGACGGCGATCCGCAGCTTTTCCGGCTGGCTGCCGTCTTTGAGGACGTCAATCAGCCGCTCGACCGCCGGCTTTACGCCCGCGCCCATGCCCGCGAAACTGCCTACCGCCGCACAGCGGACTTCCACCGGGTAGGTCCTGTTTTGCAGCACACCCAGCAGGTCCGGTAGCGCCTTCACCGCCGCCGGTCCGAGGTTGCGCAGAGCCTGCGCGGCACCGACTTCGCCCAGGGGGTATTTCGCGTCTTTCAGCGCCACGGCTAGCGCGGCAACCACATCGGCGTTCTCCGTGCCAACAACGGACAGCGCCAGGGCGGCGGCGCTCCGCACCGCGTCGTCGGTCCCCTTGAGCACTTCGAGCAGTGCCGGGATCGCGACCTTTCCTTCCAAGCCCATCGCCGCCACGGCACCTGCCGCTGCCTGACGCCCGTCGGCATCCTCTTTCGGGTCGCGCAGCACTGCCACCACGTCCGGCAAGAGCGGGCGGGCGGCCGGACCCATGCCCACCACCACCTGCCAGGTGCCGGAGCGGACCAGGGGGGCGTCGTGGTGCAGGGCCTTCAGCAGCGCCGGCAGGGCGTCGGGGCCGACGCGGATCAAGGTCTGGATCACGCGGTCGCGCACGTCGCCCTCCCTGTCGGCCAGCGCGGCAATCAGTTCGGGAATCGCGGCCTTCGCCTCCGGACCGTAGAGACCAAGGGCGGTCGCGGCCCGGCGGCGCAGCAGCGGGTTTTTGTCCGCAAGGGCGCGGGCGCGGTTGGCCACGGAGTTCAGGTCGAACCCCTGCGACCGCGGCCCGTCGAAGCCGAGGCGCACGCGGGCAAAGGCATCGCGGACGCGCGTGGGCGGGGCGGACGGAAACACCTCCCAGACCATTTTGCCGTCGCGCGTCAGCTCGTAAATGCGGTTGTCCCGCCAAACGCCGACGAGGATGTTGCCGTTGCGCAACCCGTCGGCCGAGACGGCCCCGGTGCAAGTATGCTGCCAGCAAATCGTACCGGCCAGGTCCGTTTCGACGACCCGCTGGCGGCGCATGTCCGTCAGCAGGCAGTGGCCGTCGGGCAGAACGGACATCCGACACTGGTACGTGCGGCGGTAGTTCTCCACGACGCCGCCGCGGACGAAGGCGCCGCTCAGGCCGTCGAGTTCGGCCACGCCGTTGTTGGTACTGACGATCACCGAGCCGGTCCGCTGCTTCACGGCGTCACCGACGTAGATGTCGAGGCCGTTGCCGTTGATGGCGTTTTCGTTGACGTCGACCTGCGCGAGTTGTTTGCCGTCCGCGCCGTACTCGAGGAGCAGGCTTTCGCACGCCACGAACGTGTTGCCGTTGGCCAGGCGCTGGGCGCTGACGAACTGGTCGTCCGGGAGCTTGAGCGTTTGCCAGACGATCTTGCCCGCGGGGTCGCGCTCGGTGACGCGCGGCGCGTTCGGCTCCACGATCAGGAACCGCGGTCCCGGCAGCACCTGGATCGAGTTGGGGCCTTGCAACTCCTTGATCTCCCAACGTGCCTTACCGTCGGAGCCGCCCAGCCAAACGCGCGACGGTTCGCACACCAGGATCAGGCCGGGCCGGCGTTGGTCGCGCTCCGTCCGCGCCCGGTCGAAGCCCGCTGCACTCGTTCGCCACCAGGCTTGCCAGGTCGCGCAGGCTTTGCTCCGGGCCGCGGCGTCGCCCGCTCCGATAGTGGTCTCCGGCGCTTGCCCGCCCGCCAAGAAGTGCAGCAGTTCCTCCGCCTGCCAGGCCAGGTCGAGCGGTGCGTCCGGAAGCAGCCCCACCAGTGCGGGCACCGCCGCCGGGTCGTGGACGGCCAGCAACCCCTGGGCGGCGCGCAGGCGCACCTCGGGGTCGGCATCGGCGAGCAGGTTGCGGACGGCGGCGCAATCGCTTTCGGGTCCGTAGCGGCCTACCAGGAATGCAGCCAGGGCACGGCGGGCCGGCGCTTTATCGGCGAGTGCCGCGCGGCAGGCCGGGTCGAGGCGGCCGTCGCGCACGGCCACGGCGGACATGCCCTGCCAGATTTCCTCGGCGGTGTCGGCGTCGGCGTCCGGCAGATAGGACAGCAGCACCGCGGCCGTGCCGGCGGGCCGCTGCCGTAGCAAAGTCAGCACCGCCTGGTAGCCGGTGTTCTTGTCGAGCGACGAGTTGATGGCGTCAATGCACATCTGGGCGCGGTGGTTGACTTCCGGGTCGGGGTCTTGCCGGGCCTGGCGCAGGCGTTCGAGGGCGGGCCGGCCGACGGCGACGAGGTCGCGTGCGGCGCGTTCGCGGCGCTCGTAGGCGGCATCGCCGAGGAGGCCGACGAGTTTATTCAGGGTTGCGGGGTCGGCACCGGTCCGCGTCTGGTTTTGCAGCAGGGTGAAGAGGCGAACGGCAGCGGGGTCGGCGGTTGCGCGGCAAGCGCCGTCGGCCGCGGCCGGGATGGCGGGCGGTTGCTGTCCCGAGACCGCCGCGGTCGCGAGGAGGGCCAAGGCTCCGGCCAGCGGAAGGCAACGTCGGATCATGAGACCGTCTCCCACGGAGTGCCACGGTGCGGGTGTCCAGCATAACTTCTACCCCGACCGTACACAAGGGACGAGCGGGTCGCCAGCGGGCTAACGCGCTGCGGTCGCGGCGTTACAATGGTGTTACACGCAGCGCCCAGGGTGTACCAAATCTTCCGGGATCGTGTGGTGGTCGCCCGGGGGGTCGTCCGCCACGCCGCGCGAGCCAATCGTTGTCCAACCGCGACCCCTTTGGATGACGACCGGGCCTGTCCGACCCGAGCCACGCCAATCCACATATGGCGAGGGTCGAACCGCTTTGGCGCAAACGCTGGCATGGTTCAAAAGCCGCAAGCACGAGGCAACAAATGGAATTCGTTACATTCACCCACCCCCTACACCCCCCTGAACGAATTTCCCAAGGTGGAACTTCTGTCCGGGCAAAGACTTGAAGCATTCGTTCCCGGTGGCGC
>JBBRLG010000308.1:0-8800 GCA_038231495.1 Gemmatales bacterium
GCGTCAGCGACCGGCGTTTATTGCTGATACTCACTCCGGTCGCTGACGCTCCCGGCTCGCCAAGGAATGGACTTGATCGCAACGCCGAAATGCAAAAAGGGCGGGCACGATTTCCTCGGAAATCGTGCCCGCCCTTTTTGTTCTTTCCAGCCTGCCGCGCGGCGGTCCCGTCACTTGCCCGTCACGGCGTGGACGACGCTTTTCACCGCGCCGCCGACGGCATCGACGACGCCCTTGGCCACGCCTTTGACCTTCGCCGCAATGCCCTTGCCCTTGTCCTCTGCCGCTTCCTTGGTTTCCGCCCTGGCTGCCAGGCGGGCATCCAGGCGCTTCGACCGCTTGATGCGGTCCTTGAAGCGCCTGCCGGACCGGTTGTATCCCATGACGTTCTCCCTTTCGATTCGCGGTTTCTTGGCAACGGCCGTTATTGTAGCGGCAGGAACGTCGCCGGCCAAACCCCGGCGTTATTTGACGTTTTGATCGACGGCCTGCAACACCTCGTCCGGCGACAACCGGGCGATAATTTCCGGCGTGCGATACAGCCAGCGGACTTTGCCACTACGATCCACAACGATCGTCGTTGGATAGTCGATGTCGGCACCGTCCGGCCCGGCGTTGTGCTGGATAATGCCCGCCGCCTCGGACAGGCCGTGGCCCTCGTCGGACAGCACCAGCAGATGGGGGTAGGCGGCTTGCGTTTGCTTGGCGGCTTCGAGGCCTTCCACGGAAAAAACGATCGCGCGAATTTTACGGTTTTCAAAGTCTTCATGGCGTCGTTCGAGCTGGCCCAGCTCGACCATGCAGAACGGTCACCACCGGCCCCGAAACGATACCAGCACGATCGTTTGTTCGCCTTGCAGATCCTGGTCGGTGAACGGCGTGCCGTCGGCGCGCGTGGTCTTGAACGCGGGGAACGGCTTGTCCACCGCCACCGGCCCGGTGTACGGCGGCAAGCGCGTTCCCAACAAAAACGTCCACTCGGCACCGGCGAGCAGCACGACCAGTATCAGGCCGAGAATGCGCCCTACCGAACGTGCTTGCCACAGGGCGACGACGACGAGGATCGCGCCGAGTGTCGCCGAGGCGGGCAGGTACCAGGGCGTCGCCAGGCGATGGCTCGCAACCTGGGCAACATAGGCGCATAGTCCAAGTGCCGCGAGGCCGAGGCCCAGCGCCAACCAGAGGCGGCCGGGATGTCGCCGCGGCGCGGCGGTCGATGAAGTTGTCATGGGGTCATTCTACCATCAGACCCGTGTTTCGCAATTCAACACCGGCTAACAGCAGTGGTGGCAAAACGGTGCCCACGACGGGCATCGCGCTTCCTGGCACTCCAAACGGCAGCCAAAATGACACGGCGGTGGGCGAAACGGTACACCATCGTTGGCTCATTTTGCTTCGCGATCTGTTAAATTGCGTCGATTGCGTAGTTTGCATCGAATAAAACGCCTGTTCGACCGAAATTCCAGGCAAAAACGGTTCCTGGCACGTTATGTGCAAAGCTAAAGGCGTCAGTCAAACTGAGATAAGTCCTTAAACCTTCACGGAGGATAGTTATGCTAGTACTGACCAGGAAGCCGGGCGAGAAGATTGTGATCGCTGGGAACATAACCCTCACGGTCGTCGCCATCGAAGGCAACAAAATCCGCATCGGCATCGATGCCCCCAATAACGTCCGCATCCTGCGGTCCGAGTTGCTCGACCACCAGGAACAGCGCCCGGAGCAGAAGAAAGATGCTTCCGACAAGGATCTCGATACGAAACCCAGCGAATGGCACGACGTTACGCCTTCGGAACTGGTATTCCACTAAAAGCGACAGAAATCTGTCCGAGTCAACGTGAAAGGGACCGACGGTTGTCGGTCCCTTTTCCTTTTTACTGCCTCCCGTCCTAATATACTCCCCGCGGCTTGGAATGACACCAGCCCGAAGCGCCAGCGAGGGACGGTGTCAAGTTGCCCCGCGACGAGAATAAAACGGCTCACGGCTGCGGTGCGTTCACCGCGGGCAGCGGCGTCGCCCCCGGCGGCGGCTTGCCCTTGCCGGCGCGGACGTACTCCGCCCTGCGACGCTCGTACTCCTCCGGCGTCAAGTGTTCCAACTCCGTGACGCCGCCCGCGACGGCCTGTTCGTGCAACTGCTTCAAGAACGGAATGCACCAGCCGCAACCCGTGCCGGCACCGCCACACTCGGACAACTGACTGGGCACCTTCGGCTTGGCCAGCCGCAAGAAATTCAGCAGCTTGCGGCGGGAGATGTGGAAGCAGTAGCATACCTTGGCGTCGAGGTCCATGCGCGCACCCGCGGAGACGACGGCGGAAAAGCCTATGATGGTCACGGTAGCGGTTCGCGGCACACGACGCAAGTTGCGGGAGAGACGCCCTCATGGAAAAACCGATCGTCCTCTGCGGCCTCGGCCGCATGGGCTGGCGCGTGCTCGAATACCTGCAAGCCGCCGGCCTGCCCGTCGTCGTCGTGGACCTCAAGTGCGCGGCGGACGACCCGCGCCTCAAGGGCGTGCGCCTCGTGGTCGGCGACTGCTCCCGGCGCGAGGTGCTCGAAGCCGCGGGCGTCCGCGCGGCGCGCGGCGTGCTGCTGCTCACCAGCGACGATTTGACGAACATCTCCGCGATGTTGCAGGTCCGGGCGCTGGACGCCGACGTCCGCGTCGTGTTGCGCATGTTCAACCAAAACCTCATCGACCGACTCGAAAAAGCGATCAAGAACGTCTTCGCCCTCAGCACGTCGATGCTTACCGCGCCGGTCCTGGCGGTCACGGCCATGACCGGGCAGGGGCTGGGCACCTTTCGGCTGGAGGGCCAGGAGGACGGCATGCGCCAGGTCGCCGAGGTACTGGTCCGCACCGGGTCCAGTCTTAAAGGGCGCACCATCGTCGAGGCGACCGGTTACCGCCATCTCCTGGTGCTGGCCCACTTTCCCGAAACAGGGCCGGCGAAGTTCTTGCTCGACGTGGACCAGGAGGCACGCCTGGCCGTCGGCGACCGTGTCATCGTTAGCGGCCATCCCCGCGCGGTCAACGCGCTGCTCAACACCGACGAACCGCAGTCGCGCCGCAAGCGCTGGGGCAACTGGTTCCAGCGCAACGTCCGCGTTGCCTGGGGCACGATGGCCGAGGTCGATCGCGCCGTGCTGCTCACCAGCGTCCTCGTCGTCACCGTCATCACGGTCAGCACCGCCTTGTTCACGTTTTACGAGAGCAAGCATTTCACGCTCGAAAAGGCGATCCTCCGCAGCATCACGATCATCGCCACGGCGTCGGAGGTTCACGGCGAAGAATTCGAGACGCCGGGCCTGCGTGTTTTCGCCGGGGCGCTGCGCATCTTCGGGGCCATCCTCACGGCGGCGTTCACGGCCGTCGTGACGAACTTTTTGCTGCGGGCGCGGCTCCGCGGTGCATTCGAGATCGGCCGCATTCCCGACCGCGACCACTTCGTGGTTTGCGGCCTCGGCCCGATCGGCTACCGGGTCGTGGAGGAGTTGCTGCACTACGGCGAGGCGGTGGTCGTCATCGAGAAGGACCCGGCCAACCGCTTCGTGGCCACGGTCCGGCGGCGCAAGGTGGCGGTCGTGATCGGCGACGCGACCGTGATCGAAACCCTGCGCCACGCCCACGCCGCAACCGCCCGTGCCGTCCTCGTGGTTACGAACCAGGACCTGGTAAACCTGGAGATGGCGCTGCTGGTCCGCGAGTTGAACGCGACCCAGCGTGTCGTCCTCCTGCAAGCCGACCCGATGCTGGCGGACATGTTGCGGCAGGCGGCCAACGTGCAGCTGGCCGTGTCGGTGCCGGCCCTGGTGGCCCCGGCCTTCCTGGCGGGGCTGTACGGCGACCGCGTGCAAACCGTGTTCCTGGTCCGCGGCCGGTTGCTGGCGCTGATTGACGTGGTGATTCAGCCCGAAGACCCGTTGCGCGGCCAGTCGGTGCGCACGGTTGCCGTCGATTACCGGCTGGTGCCGGTGGCGGTGCTGCCGACGGGCGGGCCGCCGCCGATGGTGGCGTTGCAGGCGCGATTGACGGCGGGCGACCGGCTGGTGGCCGTGGTCGAAATGCACGACCTGGACCGTTTGTTACGGCGGCACCCGGCACCGCCGACGTTCGCGGTGGACGTGGCCGGCTACCCGCTGCCGACGCGCGGCTGGCTGTTAAACCTGATCCGCACGGCGCGCGGCGTCGGCCCGGCAGAGGCGGAGCAGGCACTCGCCACGTTGCCGTTGCGGTTGGAAAGCAATTTGACCCGCGGCCAGGCGGAAGAGCTGCTGGCCACGCTGACGCGGGAGCGTGTGACGGCCCAGGTCAACCGGTTGGACGCCGAGAAACCGGCGGTGGTTTGAGATTCTAAAGTTTAGCGAGCCGGGAGCGTAAGCGACCGGTGTTTGTCGCTGAACCCACTCCGGTCGCTTACGCTCCCGGCTCGCTACAACGTAAGCCAATTTGATTGAGGATCGACTTCGCATGAAATGCGCAACCTGCCAATGCCGAATCCCGCCCGATGAGGAAACCTGGGTGCAGGGCGAAGCGCTGTGCGCGGCGTGCTGGAAACAAAGCCTCGTCCAAACCTGGGGCTGGTCGTGGGTTCTGCTGGGCGTGATGGGCGGCGCCTTCGCCTTCGTGTTCTTCGGGGCGTTTTGCTTCTTCCTGCTCACCTGCTCCGGAATTCTCGGCGGAGCGTCCGGACGGTGACGCCTGTGCGGGTTGGGCCGACTGCGTAACGTTTGCCGCTTCTCGGCCGCGGCCGGCCCTGGCGACGCAGCTTTCCCTGGCCGCCCAATGTTGCGCTTCTGATACAATGCCAGTTCATTTGCCGTAACCGTTCACTCCCCCCCTTACGAAGGGGGGTAGGGGGGTGGAAATAGCGCGATGACCGCGTACTGCAATCGTTCGTAACCCCCCTACCCCCCCTTCGTAAGGGGGGGAGAAGTTGCCAGTGAACGGTTACCATTTGCCTTCGGAAGTGGTCCGGTCGGAGACCCATCGCATGGCGCGGAACCCGAACGTCCTGGTAGCCGTCGCGCTGCTGTTCGGCGGCAACCTGCTGTTCGCGCTGCCGTCGGACACCGCCGAAAATGGCCTCGCCCAAAACCCCGGCCCGCCGGACAAGAAGGCTCCCCCGCCCGTCGGGCCACCCGCGCCGCCGAAGAAATACGACCTGTTTCGCTTGCCCGCCGACGCCGTCATCATTGTCACCGAGCAGGCGACCGACGTACTCAAGGCGATCCCCAAATACGTCGTCCTCACGCCGGAGAAGCACCAGGAATACCTCGACGAGATCGCGCGTCTCAGAGCCTTACTCGACACGCGCAAGACGCCGCAGCCGCCGAGCAGCTGCCGGCTCAAGGGCAAGCTCGACGGCAACCAGGTCGTGCTTCAAGCGCAGTTCGGCTTCGTCACCGAGACGCCTGGCGCGGTCGTCAACCTGGCGTGCTCGCCCGCCTTCGCCGGGACGGGGGCGCAAATCGACGGCCACGAACCGCTGCTGAAAAGCGAAAACGGCGGCTTCACGGTGCAGGTGGACAAGCCCGGCGACCACCAGTTGACCCTCGACCTGACGTTGCCGGTGTTGCCGCGGGCCGACGGCCGCGGCTTCGAGATCGACTTGCCGCGCGCCGCCATCACCGAGATCGACCTGGAGTTGCCCAACGTCAAGGACGTTCGTCGCGACGGCAAGGCGGTCGATCCGCGGCTCTTCGGCGGCGGCCGACTCAAAGGCCCCCTCGGCCCCGCGGAAAAGCTGGACCTAGCCTGGAAGGAGGCCGGCGCAACCACGAACGTGGCCGGCGTCCTGGTCGCGCAGGGCAAGGTCCACGTGCACATCGACGACCGTGAAACCCTGACCCGCGCCGACCTGACGCTGAAAGTCGAGGGCGGTCAAACCAACGTCTGGCAACTCCTCGTGCCGCTCGGTGCGACGGTGGAAATCGCAAAGGACGACCAGGCCCGCGCCCAACCACAAGTCGAAAAGGCGGACCAGAAATTCGTGTCGTTGCGCACCATCCGCCTGAAGGAACCGAGTGGCGAACCGCTCGCCGTGACCGTCACCGTCAAGGGGTCGCCGCCGCGGCCGGGTGCCGCCGTGCCGGTCGGGCCGTTCGCGGTCGTCGGCGCGCAACGGCAGTCGGGCACGGTCTCCGTCAGCGGCGCGCCAAGCAACCAGCGGTTGCTGTTTACCCGGCGCGGCGGCACCGAGGAGCTGCGCCTACCCGAAGACGAGCGCCGGCCCGGCCTGTCCAGCTTTCGCTACCCGACCGTCGCCGGCTTCGACAAGCCGCAGGCCGCGACCGGGCCGGCCTCCCTGTCCTGGCTCGACATCGACGCCGAGGGCGTCCACGGTCTAATCGAAACGCAGGTGAGCCACGCCCTCCGGCTGGCGCGCGACGACAAGGGCGCGCGGGCCTGGCGCGTGAAAACGACGGTCGAGGCGCGGCCCGTGCGGCCCGGCGCCGATCACATCGACGTGCTTTTGCCGGCGGGGTGCGTCTACAACGAGGCGGTCGGCCCGGTGCCCGCGGCACTGGTGCGCCAGGTCGAAACCGACGTGCCGTTGGCCGCGCCACCGCTGGCAGTCGGCGCGTCCTCGGCGGCGGCGTGGGCGCGGTTCGACCCGGATCTGCTGCCGCGCGTCGTGCGTCTCAAATTCGCCGAGCAGATGAAGCCGTTTCAGCTGACGATCGAGGCCGACTACCCGGCACCGGCGAACGAATCGGGCGAGGCGGCCTTGCCGTTGCCGCGTCCCCTCGGCACGCCGGACCGCGGCGGCCAGGTCACCGTAACGGCCGGCGACGACGTGGAGTTGCTGCCGCCGCCGGGCAATGGCGCTTTGAAGCTCGAACAGCGGGAACCGCAGCAGCAGCTCTGGCGCGCGGACCGCTTCCCCGAAATGGTGCGCGTCCACTGGCAACAGCACCGGCCGCGCGTCCGCGCCACCGCCGTGGCCGACCTTACCTTTACCGCCCGCGAGGTTCGGGTGCGGCACCGGCTGCGTTTCCATTTCCCCGGTATCGTGCCGGCCCTGGTGGCGTTGCGGGTGCCCGACGACATTGCAACGAGCCTTCGCGTCGTGGGCGAGGGCGAGTTGATGCCCGCCGACGCCGCGAACCCGCGACTACGATTCGCGCCGTTGCGCCCGCCGGCCGGCAAGGACGAACCGGCCACGCTGGAGTTGGAATACGCCTTCGCCTTGCCGGCCGGGCCGCAGTCGGCCGAGCCGTTCGCGGTGCCGCTGGTAGTGCCCGACCAGGTCGTGCAGGGCGACACGAAGGTCCGCGTCTGGGGCGACCTCGGCGCGACACCCGCGCCGGCCCCCGCCCTGGCCGGTTGGGCGGAACAAAACATCGAAGTGGTCAAGGACAACCCGCGCCTGCCGGCGCTGGTGCTGCTGGCGCACAGTCCGGACGTGCCGCTGGCCCTGCGCCTGGACGAGGCCAAACCGGCCGGCGACGGCGGTTCGCCGGTGACAGTGCTGATCGACCGTGCGCTGATCCGCGTCAGCGTCGGCGACGCCGGCCAGAGCTACCGGGCCAGCTTCCTCGTGACGCAGTTGGCGACCGGCGACCTCGACCTGGAGTTTCCCGCCCCGGTCATCAGCCTCAACCCGCGCGTCGTGCTCGACGGCAAGGAGATCGGCCGCAAGGAGGTTGCGCTGGAAATCGTCGATGAAACGGGCCGGCGGGCCGACGGCGGCCGGTTTGCCAGGCTCAAGCTCAGCCCCGACTTACTGCGCCGCCCGGCGGTGTTGGAGATTTCGTACCTGCTGCCGGCGGGGCGGGCAAGCGCCGGACCTTTGCAGACCACGCTCCAACCGCCCGTGGTCCACGGCGACACCGGCCGGGTGCAAACGCGCTGGCTGGTCGCCCTGCCGTCCAACCTCGTCGTGTTGGCTCCCGAAGGTGGTCCGGGGGCCGAGCCGACGTGGGTCTGGCAAGGTTGGCTGCCGTCGCCGCGGGTGCCGCAAACCAGCGACGACCTCGAAAACTGGTTCGCCGGCGGGGCGGACGCCGGCCGGCCCGACGACGGCGAGTCGTTCGTTCCCAGCTTCGTGTGCGCGCGCACCACGCCGGGTGCCCTCACCGTCACCCACGCGCCGCAGCAACTTTGGCTGCTGGTCTGCTCGCTGGTGTTGCTGGCGTGCGGCCTGGGACTGTTCCTGCTGGCCCGCCCCGCGGCCAACGGCGGCACGTCGACGGCGACGTGGGTGGGCGTCGCGGTGGCGGTGCTGTTGGTGCTAATCGTTGCCGTGGTCGTGGGCCGCTTCCTCCGGCCGACGCTGGTTTCCGCGCTCTTTTACGGCTGTCTGCCGGGCCTGGTGGTGCTAGTCTTCGCATTCGCGGCGCACCTCTTGATGCAAGAACACCACCGCCGCCAGATCGTCTTTTTGCCGAGCTTCACGCGCCGCCGCGGCGGCTCGACGATCGTCCGTTCCGGCAGCGCGGGTTCCGGCCCCCGGCCGCAATCGGCGGCGCAACCGCACGGCGAACCATCGACCGTGGACATTCCGCCCCCCGCGGGCAGCCGGCCGCGCCCCCTGGGCGATGTCTTGCGGACCGATGAAACGAGCGGCAGCAAAAAACGGGGGTCGTGAACCGTGGGCCGCGAGCCGTTGCCAACCAAATGCGGTCGTCCGCCTGTAACCCTTCACTCCCCCCCGTCCGACGGGGGGGTCGGGGGGGTCAAGAACGGTCGTCCGTCTGTAACCGCTCACTCCCCCCCTTACGAAGGGGGGGTCGGGGGGGTCAAGAACGGTCGTCCGTCTGTAACCGCTCACTCCCCCCCTTACGAAGGGGGGGCC